>CAZYCJ010000018.1:2682-37632 GCA_964645495.1 uncultured Muribaculaceae bacterium | reverse complement strand
TTTCGAGTTTGTTCTCGTTCTGGAGTCTCCACTTGAGAGTGTTCACATGCTGCTCGCCCTGACCCTTGAGGATGGTCTGCTTCTGCTCCTTGTGGTACTCGATGATGTATGTAGGATCCTCGGCAGCGATCTTGGCCATAGCCTCGCTCACCTTCTCCTCATCCTTTGCATCCTTTGCCTTCACTGCACAACGATACTTGTAGTGAGGGAATTCGATCTCCTTGTATGCGATGTCTGTACCTGGAGTACAAAGAGTGACGTTTGTCTTTGCAGCACGGAGTTTCACTGTACATCCGATGTCACCTGCCATAAGGTCTGTAACCTTTTCCTTCTTCTTTCCTGCGACTGCATAGATGGCAGAGATTCTCTCCTTGTCACCGGTCTCAGGATTCTCGAGATCCATACCTTCTGTAAGTTCACCTGACATCACCTTGAAGTAAGCGACCTCACCGAGATGCTGCTCGACAGCGGTCTTATATATGAAGAGGGAAACAGGAGCCTCCTGCTTGCACTCTACTTCCTTTCCGTCCTTTGTCACGCCGATGCGCTCTGCCGGAGAAGCCGCTGTGCGGATTGTGAACTCCATGAGACGCTTCACACCGATATCCTTCTTTGCAGAAAGACAGAAGATAGGCATAACATCACCCTGACGGATACCGATACCGAGACCCTTTCTGATCTCATCCTCAGAGAGGACGCCCTGCTCGAAGAATGTCTCCATGAGGGTGTCGTCATACTCTGCAGCACGTTCGATGAGGGCATTTCTAAGTTCCTCAGCCTCGTCAGCGAACTGTGCAGGAATCTCGAGATCCTCACGCTTGCCTGTATCACCGGCAAAACGATAATATTTCATCTTAAGCACGTCCACGAAACCGTCGAACTCAGGCCCCACACTCACAGGATACTGGACCACAACCGGCTTGTTTCCGAACGCTTCCTTCATGGTCTCGAGAGTATTCTCCCATGAAGCCTTCTCACCGTCGAGCTGGTTTACGGCAACGATCAACGGAATACCGTAATCCTTGGCATAACGTGAGAAGATCTGTGTTCCTACTTCAACACCCTGCTGAGCATTTACCACGAGCACACCTGTATCGCACACCTTGAATGCAGAGACAGCACCGCCCACGAAGTCATCAGAACCCGGAGTGTCTATGATGTTGAACTTTGTATCCATAAACTCTGCATAAAGCGGAGTCGCATAGATGGACCTCTGGTTCATCTGCTCAATCTCAGCATTGTCGGAAACAGTGTTCTTTCCTTCTACCGTTCCCCTTCTGTCAATCACCTTACCTTCGTAAAGCATGGCTTCAGACAATGTGGTCTTACCTGACTTGGTGCTACCAAGCAGAACCACATTACGGATGTTTTTAGTTGAATACGCTTTCATCAGTTTGTTGTGTTATTGTGTTTGTAATTAGTCGTTTCAGTGTCAGCAAAGACACATCTTCGCAAATCTAATAAAATTAAACCGCAATATCAATAGAACACATAAGTTATTTGACATCAAACCATGTGAGAACCGCATTGAAGAGACCTGACAACATCTTCACCGGACATACCTAAAGTCTCATAAAGGAGATTATCCAGTCCGGCAGCATCGTCCTCCATTTCCTTGAGCAGGGCAGAAATCTCGCCCGTACGGTGCACAAACGGCTGCATCTTCCCGACCATCGTGCAGATCAACCTGAACTTTACACTTGTCTTCATTCCGTCACTTTTTATCCGCAAATCTGGTCTTCATCGCAAGAAAATCCAAACTTTTGTGACGAAATGCATGAAATCAGTCTCAACTTTTTCTTTTTTTTATAACTTTTTCCGTTTTTTAGTCTGTTTTACTTGCTTTTCGTCAGTTTTTCTTGTTTACTTTTCGCGATTAATGCATATATTTTTGTGTCCGGTTTTCAAAATTCGGCACAATGGATAACGCATCGGTAAAAAACAACATCCGGAAATTCCGAAAGGCATGCAGCCTTACTCAGGAGGAAACGGCACTTGGATTGGGCATATCTCTTACCGCATATCGCGACATGGAGACTGGAAAGACTGCTATAATCAACCCCAATATCCTGCCACTTGCTGATATTCTAAACACCACTATAGAAGAACTTCTGCTGGGATATCGACCATCTGAAGCGGATGGCCCTTTCCTGGAGGATGTCCGTCAGGAATACGGAGGACACATCTCGGTACTGGAAAGGAGAGTAACTGATCTAGAAAATCTTATCAGATCCTACGAAGAAACCATTTGTTCTAAGAACGAAATCATCTCAATGCTGAAGAAATCCCTTGGCGAGGACAAATAGATTGTGTATTTTTGCAGAATGCGCAATGAACCACATCTTTTGAATTATCTTCATGACGACCTCTTGGAAGCAGGTTGTGACGAAGCCGGAAGAGGGCCTCTTGCAGGTCCTGTCTTTGCCGCCGCCGTCATATTGCCCAAGGACTTCCATCACCCCTTGCTGAACGATTCCAAGAAAATGACGGAAAAGGCACGCGAGACGCTCCGCCCGATCATCGAGCGGGAGGCAGTCGCATGGGCCGTCGAGGAAGTCAGCGCTGAGGAAATCGACACCATAAACATTCTCAACGCTTCCATCACAGGCATGCAGAGGGCCGTCAGGAGACTGAACATCAGACCGGAGTTCCTCCTGATCGACGGAAACAAGTTCAAACCGTTTGACGGATATGAGTATCAGTGCGTGGTCAAAGGAGACGCAAAATTCGCGTCCATCGCCGCAGCATCTGTCCTGGCGAAGACCTACAGGGACGAATATATGCGGAAACTGGCTCACGAATATCCTCAGTACGGATGGGACAGGAACATGGGGTATCCTACCAAGGAACATGTGGAGGCCATCATAGCCCATGGATACACACCTCACCACCGCAAGAGTTTTCACTTGAAGCAATTGGAGCCGACATTGTTTTAGATGCCCGAT
This sequence comes from uncultured Muribaculaceae bacterium, assembly GCA_964645495.1. Lineage (GTDB taxonomy): Bacteria > Bacteroidota > Bacteroidia > Bacteroidales > UBA932 > Cryptobacteroides. The sequence goes on along the minus strand of CAZYCJ010000018.1, from coordinate 34,687 downwards.
CAGGTCGGGCACGACGAGAAAAAACAGGTACGACGGAAAAAACAGGTACGACGATTAATAAACAACAAAGTATACTATGAAACGATTTATTTGCATTATTGCTACTTTTATGCTCGGCATCTGTTCATGGGCCGACGAGGGAATGTGGATGCTTCCGCTCCTCCAGAAGATGAACGCAAATGCCTTGAAGGAGGCCGGATGCGAACTCACTCCAAAACAGATCTATGACATAAACAACTCATCTCTGAAGGATGCAATCGTACAGTTCGGAGGAGGATGTACGGGTGAGATCATCTCGGCAGAGGGTCTTCTCGTGACCAACCACCACTGCGGCTACGGCAACATCCAGAAACTCAGCAGCGTGGAGCACGACTATCTCAAGGACGGATACTGGGCGATGAACCGCAGCGAGGAACTTCCTTGCGAAGGGCTGACCGTGACCTTTCTGGAGTCCATGACCGATGTGACCGCAGTTCTGGAAAAAGCCCGCACAAAGGCGCTGAAGGCATTTAAGGGTGCTGAAGATGCGGAAAAGAAGGCTGACGAGGCTGTAAGGAAAGAGGCCGACCGTCTTGTCGAAGAAGCAGAAAAGGCCAATCCTCACTGTACAGCAGACATCACGTCTTTCTATAATGAAAACGTGCAGTATCTTATAGTATATAAGGTATACAGCGATGTCCGTTTCGTAGGCGCACCGCCTTCATCAATCGGAAAGTTCGGAGCAGACACAGACAACTGGATGTGGCCGCGCCATACAGGTGACTTCTCTATGTTCCGCGTGTACAGCGCTCCGGACGGATCTCCTGCAGAATATGCCCCTGTGAATATTCCTTTGAAAGCAAAGAACCATCTCAAGATCTCGCTTGCCGGAGTACAGGAAGGCGACTATACCATGATCATGGGGTATCCCGGCCGCACCACCCGTTTCCAGACATCTCCTGAACTGAAGAACCAGATTGCAACAAACGACATCAGGATAGCGGCACGCACCATCCGTCAGGATGTGCTTCTTGAAGACATGCTTGCCGACCCTAAGGTGAAGATCCAGTATGCAAGCAAGTACTCAAGTTCGTCAAACGGATGGAAGAAGTGGCAGGGAATGAAACTCGCCTTCGACAAACTCGACATCATCGGGCGTGCCGAGCAGGAAGAAGCCGCTTTTGCAGCATGGGTAGGAGCGAACAAGAAGCGTCAGGAGAAATACGGAACCGCACTGGCAGACCTTGCGAATGGAGTAGAGTCGGGGCGCGACGCCAACCACGCCTTCACCAAGGCCTTCGAGACTGTATACAAGATCGAGGCAACAAACTTCGGCCTCACCCTCAAACTACTTACTGACAGACAGATAAAGGCAGGAAAAGACACAATTGAGGCTCTTAACACAGCATATGAGACCATCGCTCCTCTTTATGCAGACTACTCCGCTGGCACAGACAGAAAAGTGGCAAAGGCAATGCTGAAGCATTATCGCGACATCGCGGAGCCGGAGAATCACTTGAAGGATCTGCCTGAAGATTTTGCCACAATGGACATTGATGCATTCGTCGACTGCCTCTTTGACCACACAGTATTCACATCTGCAGAAAGTCTGAAGAAGGCGATAGACGAAAAAGGCTATGCCGTGACAGAAGATCCTGCGGTAAAGACCGGAATGTCCATATATACAGAGTGCCTCAACGCACAGATGCTTGCACGCAAGTCTGAAGAAGACCTTGCTGCAGCCCGCAAGACCTATACTGCCGGCCTTCTCGAATGGAAGAAGGGAGAGCCTTCATATCCGGACGCAAACTTCACGATGCGTCTGACCTACGGAAAGGTGGGGGGCTATTCGCCTAAGGACGCCATCACATACAAGCACTACACCACCCTTGACGGAGTGATGGAAAAGGAAGATCCGGACAATTGGGAATTCGTTGTTCCTGAAAAACTTAAGGAACTCTGGAATAACAAGGATTTCGGTCAGTATGCAAACGAGGAAGGCGAAATGGTGACTTGCTTCCTCAGCAACAACGACATCACCGGAGGAAACTCAGGAAGCCCGATCATGAATTCTCGCGGCGAACTCATCGGCCTTGCCTTCGACGGCAACTGGGAGTCGATGAGCAGCGATGTGATGTTCGAGCCTGACCTTCAGCGCTGTATCAATGTCGACATCCGCTATGTCCTCTTCATCGTCGACAAGTTCGGCGGTGCGGGCTATCTTGTCGATGAAATGGATATCGTCAGATAATCGTTACTACCAAGACTTTTAAACTCATTAAGGAAACATGAAGGAAACAGATATAAAAGAGTGGCTTATGGAAGTGGAACATCCCGCAAAAGGCGATAAGAACATCGTCGAACTCGGGATGGTGGAAAACATAGAAACCGGCGGAAACGGCATCACCGTCACCCTCGCATTCGACAAGCACCGCGATCCGCTCGCCGAATACCTGATCGGCAGCACAAAAGCCGCCATCATCAGACATACAGAAAAAGGAACACCGGTCGAAGTGAAGACCGTCATCAGAAACGAGGCTCCCAAGAAGAAGCCTGGGCTTGACCTCGGACTCGAAGAACTCGCCAACATAAAGCATATCATAGGAATAGCCTCAGGCAAAGGAGGCGTCGGCAAGTCGACCGTTTCGGTCAATCTGGCGACAGCCCTCGCCCGCCTTGGCTACAAGGTGGGCCTTGCCGACGCCGACGTATACGGCCCTTCCGTACCAAAGATGACATCGACAGAAGGCGAAATGCCTGACGCATTCCAGGACGGAGACAAGGAGGTCATCATGCCGCTCGAGAAATACGGTGTGAAATGGATGTCCATAGGATATTTTGCAAAACCTGAACAGGCCCTGATATGGAGAGGGCCGATGGCATGCAACGCATTGAAACAGATGATATTGCAGGTAAGATGGGGAAACCTGGACTTCCTTCTCATCGACATGCCTCCGGGAACGGGAGACATCCATATAAGCCTGGTGCACGACATTCCGCTTGAGGGAGCAGTGATCGTCAGCACACCTCAGGATGTGGCTCTGGCAGACGTGGAGAAGGGTGTGAACATGTTCCGCAACGAGAGCGTGAACAAACCTATCTTCGGACTTGTCGAAAACATGGCATGGTTCACTCCGGCTGAACATCCTGATGAGAAATACTACATCTTTGGCCGCGACGGAGGCATCCGCATGGCAGAGAAATACGGCATCCCGCTTCTCGGACAGATTCCGATCGTCCAGAGCATCCGCGAAGGAGGAGACAGCGGCGAGCCGGCAGCACTTTCTTCACGCCCTGACGGCCTTGCTTTCATCACCCTCGCAGAAAAACTTGCTGAAACTCTGAAATAAACATTACACCACACCATCAGTCCCCGGAAAGGACTTACGGTATCTAAGAAAATCGCCTGCGGCCAAATAGCTGCAGGCGACTGTTTTTAGAGTCTTTCGAGTTTCACTGTGAAATGTCTCATGAGCTCGGTCTCCCATGTGATCTTCACACCACGGGTGATCTCATGACGACGGTCGTAAACATTCTTGAGGGCTGCTGCAATCACGTCCATATGGTTGTTGGTGTACACACGGCGAGCGATGCAGAGACGAAGAAGGTCAAGACCACCGAAACGGTTCTCACGGGTCACAGGATCGCGGTCAGCAAGGATGTAACCGATCTCGCAGCCACGCACACCGGCTTCGATGTAAAGTTCGATTGCAAGAGTCTGCGCAGGGAACTCCTCCTTAGGAACCTGGTCGAGCACTCTGTCAGCGTCTACGAAGAGAGCGTGACCGCCTACAGGACGCTGGTAAGGGATTCCATACTCATCGAGCTTGGCAGCAAGGTACTGCACCTGGCGGATACGTGTCTCGATTGTCTCGAGCTCAGTGTTCTCGTCAAGACCTACAGCAAGAGCAGCCATGTCACGGCCGTTCATACCACCGTAAGTAAGGAAGCCTTCGAAAGGAATACAGAATTTCTTTGCACCCTCGTACCAGTCCTCGTGATGGGTTGCGATGAAACCACCCATATTCACCAGACCGTCCTTCTTCGATGACATCGTCATACCGTCTGCGTATGAGAACATCTCCTTGCAGATCTCCTTGATGGTCTTGTCAGCATAACCCTCTTCGCGTGTGCGGATGAAGTATGCGTTCTCGACGAAACGTGCAGAGTCGAAGATCACGCGCTTGCCATACTTGTCAGCGATCGCGCGCACCTCGCGAAGGTTCTGCATTGATACAGGCTGTCCTCCGGCTGTGTTGTTTGTGATTGTGATGATGATGAAAGGCACCTTGTCGGCATTCTCAGCAACAACCTTCTCAAGTTTCTTAGGATCGACGTTACCTTTGAAAGGAACTTCAAGCTGTGTATCCTTGGCCTCGTCCACAGTGCAGTCAACTGCGAACGCCTTGCGGCTCTCTATATGACCCTTTGTGGTGTCGAAGTGTGAATTACCGGGAACGACGCAGTCAGCCTTCACAAGGTGACTGAAGAGAACGTTCTCGGCAGCACGGCCCTGGTGAGTAGGGATGACATACTCGAAGCCTGTGATTCTTGTAATGGTATCCTTAAGTTGGAAGAATGATGCAGAGCCTGCATAACTCTCGTCTCCCATCATCATGGCAGCCCACTGACGGTCACTCATCGCACCTGTACCTGAGTCTGTGAGACAGTCGATATAAACCTGATCTGACTTGAGTTGGAAGAGGTTGTAGTCCGCTTCCTTGATCCACTGTTCACGCTCCTCGCGAGTACTCATGCGGAGAGGCTCCACCATCTTGATCTTCCAAGATTCTGCAAAAGGTAATTCCATAATATTTAGTTTTTTAGATGTTATAATTATATTTTCGTTCTTTTCAACCGATAAAGATAACGATTTTTACTGAATTAACGGATTATTACTTCACTTTTTCACAATTTTAGCGACAAATCCACCACCCGGGGCCATATCGGCACCAAGGATACGGGAAGAAGGAAGCGTCATGACTTCACGCTTATAATCCCTGCCGACTCTGTGTGCATTCACACCGTCCCGGAACAATTCCACTTCATATTCCCCTTCAGGAAGGAAACTCAGGTCGAGTTCCATCGAGCGTGAATTCCAGTCTGTCATTGCTCCTACATACCACACATCTCCCTTCCTGCGCGCCATGGCGATATATTCCCCGACCTTTCCGGCAAGTCCGCGCGTCTCGTCCCACACGGTAGGGACAGCAGCTATGAAAGCGGTGCATTCCTTCTCTCGTATATAATTTGAAGGTGAATCACAAAGCATGTTGAGAGGAGAATCAAATATGACATATTCAGCCAACTGACGGCAGCGTGTTCCCTGACTCATAGCCTCGTCATTCACAGGACGATAAGAGCCGCGTGCGGCATTTCTCATCGCTCCCTGGGTGTAGTCCATCGGGCCTGCCATCATTCGGATATATGGAACAGTCACATCATATGTCACCTGATCTACGGAAGCAGGGCTCCACTTCATCTGCTCCAGACCATGCACTCCTTCATAATTCACGACATTCGGATACGTCCTGTGCAGACCTACAGGCTTGTAGGTGCCATGGAAATCCACCATCATACGATATTTTGCTGCAGTACGGGCAGCCCTTTCGTGGAAATTCACCATATACTGGTCGTCACGATCCATGAAATCTATCTTGAAGCCCTTGATTCCCATTTCAGAATAATGGCGGCAGACCTCCTCCATATCCCTGTCGAAGGCCCAATAACCGGCCCAAAGGATCAGGCCTACATTGCGCTCGTGAGCATATTTGACCAACATTTCGAGATCGATCTCCGGAACGACCTGGAAAAGGTCTGCAGCACCATTCACCGACCATCCCTCATCAAGAATCACATACTCGATCCCGTTTGCCGATGCGAAATCGATATAGTATTTATAAGTATCGTTATTTACGCCTGACTCAAAGTCAACATCATAGATATTCCATGCATTCCACCAGTCCCATGCGACCTTGCCGGGCTTGACCCAAGACCAGTCCATCTTCGGGTCTGCGGGATCGGCAAGACGATATACCATGTCATTGTCGGCCATTTCCACATCATTCTGTGAAACCGCTATGATCCTCCAAGGAAAGACTTCCTCATCCGCACACTTGGAAATATATCCTTCACGTGACTGAACTTCCATCTGAAGATTGTTGTGACCTCCCTGCTTCACCTCTTTCGGATATGGAGCGAAACGACCGGTAAGGGCCGCCTCCTCATTGCCGTTATAGAGATACATGCCCGGATAATCGGTAAGTCCGGCCTCAGTAATGACCATCTTCTTTCCGTCAGGACCGTCGACCATCAACGGCAGAAATGCCAACCTGTCCTTGTTCCATTTAGAAAGCGGTACATGCTCATACTGGTTCTCAAATGAGTTATAATACTGAGATTCAAGAGTTTCAGTATGTTGGCAGACATACGCGGCCCACATGTTCCAGTCCTCCGGGAAATTGAAACGCGCCTGCTCAAGTTCGACTTCATACGCACCTTTAAGATGAGAAACGAACCTGTAGGCCATTCCGTCATCATACGCCCTGAAGATCACTGAAAACTTGCCGAACTTCAAGGTCATCTCATTGAATTCGTCCCTGACCTCTGATTTCTTGTACATTATGGCAGGAAGGGTCTGGTTCACGCTGCGTCGTGAAACCTTCCTGACAGACTGCACTCCACCAAATACGGTGCCGTCGGTCATGAACATGCCGATGCGTGAATCCTTCAGGAGCAGATCTCCGTCGTGCTCAAGAGAATAAACAATTCCGTCTCCGGCCTGCACGGTGATCTTGAGTCGTCCGTCCGGTGACGCCAGGTCATAAACCTTCGCTGCGCCATAAGAAGATAAGGCCTGCATCATGACGATGATGAAAGTGATAAAGCGTTTCATGAAAACCAGTATTTAAATTTCCAATTATAAACATTCTAATTCAAGCCCATTTTCTCCTTCATGCTCCTGAGAACATCGAATGCCTGAAGAGGCGTCATGTTGTTGATATCGACAGCATCCAGTTCTTCTTTCAGTGAAGAAAGAAGCGGGTCTTCGAGTTGGAAGAAGGACAACTGGAGAGAGCCATCGCTCTCGACGCGTCCCTCACGGACGTTATGGGGCTTGATGGTGTGCTTTCGCTTAGATCCCTCGACTGCGCTCGGGATGACAGAAGAGGCGCTCGGGATGACAGTCGAACCTGTTTCCAGGGAGGCAAGGGTTTTCTCGGCAGATTCAAGCACCTGCTTGGGCATTCCGGCCATACGGGCCACATGAAGACCGAAACTATGTGCCACACCGCCGGCCATAAGTTTTCTGAGGAAGATGACATTCTTTCCGACCTCCTTGACGGCGATATGATAGTTACGGACACGAGGGTAGATATCTTCAAGATCATTGAGTTCATGATAATGAGTGGCAAACAGAGTCTTTGCACCATCTCCGTATTCGTGAACATATTCCACTATCGCGCGCGCTATAGACATTCCGTCATAAGTGGACGTTCCGCGACCGATCTCATCCAGAAGCACAAGCGAACGTGATGAAAGATTGTGCAGGATCATCGATGTCTCCAGCATCTCCACCATGAAAGTAGATTCTCCGCGGGAAATGTTGTCAGAAGCACCCACACGCGTGAATATCTTGTCACAATATCCGATTTTCGCCTCTGATGCAGGTACGAACGAACCCACCTGTGCCATAAGCACTATCAGGGCAGTCTGGCGCAGCAGTGCTGACTTACCGGCCATGTTCGGACCTGTGAGGATGATAATCTGCTGCTTTTCGTTGTCGAGGTAGACGTCATTCGGAACGAATTCTTCGGCTGGTCCCATTCTGGTTTCGATGACAGGATGCCTTCCCTGGCGGATATCGATCACTTTGCCGTCATTTATCTCAGGACGGCAGTAGTCATGTTCAATAGCAAGAGCGGCAAAACCAGACAAGACATCGAGGCGCGCCAGAATGCGGCAGTTCTTCTGTATAGCGGAAATATTCGACTGTATCTGCGCGACAAGTTCCGCATATATCTGAGATTCGAGAGCATAGATACGCTCCTCTGCGCCGAGGATCTTCTGTTCGTACTCCTTTAACTCTTCTGTTATGTATCGTTCCGCGTTGACGAGTGTCTGCTTACGGATCCATTCAGGCGGAACGCTGTCCTTATGTGTATTGCGGACTTCAAGGAAATAGCCGAAGACACCGTTGTAACCGACTTTCAGAGAAGGGATGCCTGTACGTTCTATCTCACGCTGCTGAAGTTCAAGAAGATAGTCCTTGCCGTGGCGGGCTATGTTACGCAGTTCGTCTAATTCCCCGGAAACTCCTGATGCGATGACATCACCCTTGCCGAGCGCAGCTGCTGTCTCAGGGTGCATGGTCCTGCCCAGATATTCAAGCAGTTCGGCACATCCGGACATGGATGTCATCATCTTGTCCAGGGAATCCGGTCCCTTTCCCAGACAAAGCTGCATTATAGGGGCGGTCTGTGACAGACCCCGCTTGAGTTGCATAACCTCGCGAGGCATTATCTTTCCAGCCGCTGCACGGGAAATGATCCTTTCAAGATCGCCTATATCCCCTATCATCGTCTGAAGCCTCAACAGATCATCCTGATTATCAACAAAATGCTGAACCACGGCATACCTGTCATTCAGTTCGGCGATATCCATCACAGGCATCGCAAGCCATGTCCTGAGCATACGCGCTCCCATCGGAGATGAGCATTTGTCCATGACATCCACCAATGAAGTTCCTTCCTTGCCGACTGTGGAATTGAAGATCTCGAGATTGCGGAAAGTGAACCTGTCCATCCAGACGAATGCTCCTTCGTCAATGCGTGATATAGAGCAGATGTTTGTGAGACCTGTATGCTGAGTCTGCTCCAGATATATGAGCAGAGCGCCCGCGGAGGTCACTCCAAGCGGGAAATTATCTATTGCAAAACCCTTGAGGGAATCCACTTTGAGTTGCCTCTTCAGTTTTTCGACAGAACTTTCATAGACGAAAGCCCATTCTTCAAGAGTGGAAATATAGAAACCGTCACCGTATTTTTCCCTTACACCTTTCTCGTAGCCTCTTGGTACAAGAAGTTCCTTGGGCGAAAATGAACTCAGAAGAGTGCCGATATAATCTAAAGATCCTTCAGCAACATGAAAGGCACCTGTAGAGACATCCAGAAAGGCAGCACCGCAGGTATCTTTGTGGAATGTAAGACCTGCAAGATAGTTATGTTCCTTCTGCTCAAGAAGCTGCTCGTTGAAAGCGACGCCAGGGGTCACGAGTTCGGTCACTCCCCTCTTGACTATCTTCTTGGTCAGTTTCGGGTCCTCCAACTGGTCGCAGACCGCCACCTTGTAACCTGCACGGACAAGTCTTGGAAGATATGTTTCCAAGGAATGGTATGGGAAACCTGCCATAGGAAGGGCACCAGGAATGGCACTTGAGCGCTTTGTAAGCACGATTCCAAGCACCTTGCTCGCTACGAGGGCATCATCTCCGTATGTTTCATAAAAATCGCCGCACCTGAACAGAAGCACTGCTTCGGGATAATCCGCCTTGAACGCGAAATACTGCTTCATCATAGGGGTCTCGGTCGGTTTCTTTTCTGCCATAAATCAAATCAATTATAATCAGGCAAAAATACCAATTTTTATCAAATAACGAAAATGATAAATTTATACTATCTTTGTAGGTTGATGAAAAGAGTGCTCATCATATCGTATTATTGGCCACCGACAGGAGGATCGGGGGTACAGCGCTGGGTGAAATTCGCCAAATACCTTCCTGAAGAGGGCTGGCAGCCGGTTGTCTACACACCGGAAAATCCGGAGCAACTCGCCGTAGACCACTCTCTGACCGCAGAAATCCCTCCTCAGGCGGAAGTCATAAAAACCAGGATAACAGAGCCTTATGAACTCTATAAGAAATTCCTGCGCAGATCCGGACATAGCAACGAAGCGGTCGAGGTCAATCCTGTGAATGCACAGGACAAGAGCCTCATGCAGAAGATAGCGATGTGGATAAGAGGGAATTTCTTCCGTCCTGATCCGCGCTGTCTTTGGATTAATCCTTCAGTGCGTTATCTTGAGAAATATCTCAAAGAGCATCCTGTCGACCTGATAGTGAGCACAGGACCTCCACAGTCGATGCACATGATAGGCATGAAACTGGCCCGCAAGACCGGGCTGCCTTGGATTGCCGATTTCCGGGACCCGTGGACCAAGATATTCTATTTCAAGCATTTGTCCATGACAAAGGCTACGGAGATGTGGCACAAGAAGATGGAAAAGAAGGTGCTTGACCTGGCTTCAGCCGTAGTGGCCGTATCTCCTCTTGTGCAGCAGGAGTTCCAAGCCATGACCCGGACACCTGTTGAACTCATTACAAACGGTTTCGACGAATGCGACTTCGCTTCGGAAAAATGTCCGGAGGCAGCCGGCGGTCCGGAAAAGGAATTCGTAATCACTCATACCGGTCTTTTCGCGTCCGACGGCAATCCAGAGACCCTTTGGAAGGTTCTGGCTGAAAAATGCCGGAAAGATGAAAGATTCAGGAAACTGTTGAGAATCAAACTCGTAGGAAAGACAGACAAGCAGATTATCTCCGCCATCAGGAAGGACGGTCTGGAAGAAAATCTGATTGACATGGGCTACCAGGATCACGCTGCTGCTATTCACGAACAGAGAACAGCCTCCCTCCTTATTCTGCCGTTGAGAAAGGAACCGGAGTACAAGGCTGTGCTTCCGGGAAAACTGTTTGAATACCTCGCATCATGGAGGCCTGTACTCGGTATCGGACAACCGGACGGGGCCATGTCCATGATACTTGAAAAGACAAAGACCGGAGTCGTCCTCAATTGGGATGACAAGGCTTCAATATCACGATATATAAACCGTTGTTGGGAAAACCATCTTAAAGGAGAACTCACTGTGGAAGATGCGGATCTTTCACAATTCTCCCGTCGTGAACTTACGCGAAGGATGGTCGGATTGTTTGAAAGACTCATATGAAAAAGGAAGGAATCAGAAAAATTCTGGCTTACGCGGGAATAATCCTGCTTTTCGCCGTCATCGCTTACGGATTCGTACCGCAGGTTTTAAGCGGCAAGATAGTGAATCAGAGCGACATAGCCTCATGGAAAGGTATGGCCAACGAGGCCGTCACTCATAACGCGGAACACCCTGAAGACCCTACCGCATGGACGAACGCCATGTTCGGAGGCATGCCGACGACGGCATATATTGATGATTTTGACGGCGACTGGACGCAGAAGATCTACAAACTTCTGCTTACCGGACGCAGGCCCGGAAGTTATCTTTTCCTGACGCTTGTGGGGGCGTTCCTGCTGATGCTGTCGATGGGGATGAATGGAATTGTAGCCGTGGCAGGAGCAATCGCAGTGGCCTTCTGTTCATACAATTTCCAGATCATTCAGGTCGGACACAACACGAAGATGCAGGCAATAGCCTACTTCCCATGGGTGCTGGCAGGGGTCATATTCACATATCGGGTGGCGCTGAGATCCCTCGGCTCCGCTCGGGATGACAAAGAAGGAGCTCGGGATGACAAGAAATGGCTGCCGAAGACAATCCTCGGTGCGACCTTGTTCGCACTTGCTCTCAGCATGCAGATAAAGGCAAACCACATACAGATCACCTACTACCTTGCAATCGTCATATTCGTTTATGCCATCTCGCTCCTTATCAGTCTGTGTATCAACAAGGAAGGCAGGGCAAAACTAAGCAGATTCTTCACCGCCTCCGCACTCCTGCTCGTCCTCGGATGTGTCGGCATCGCCACCAATGCAAACAAACTGATCCCTACATACGAATACACCCCGTACACGATGCGCGGAGGTTCGGAACTGTCAGGAAACGGAACAGGGCATAATTCGAAAGGTCTCGACCTGGACTATGCCACCGCATGGTCATATGGCATCGAGGAAATGCCGAACCTCCTGATACCTAACTTCAACGGAGGATCCTCTGCCGGACCTCTTGACACCGATTCCGAGACAGGAAAACTTCTTAAGAGGGCAGGTCAGCCGCATCTGCGTGAAACTCTCAAGCAGATGCCTCTCTACTGGGGTCCGCAGCCTTTTACGGCTGGCCCGATGTATATGGGAGCCATCTCAGTCTTCCTTTTCGTGCTGGGACTGTTCCTCGTGAAGGGAAGAGAGAAATGGTGGATGCTCATAGCGACTATAATCGCCGTTCTGCTGGCTTGGGGAAGCCATTTCATGTGGTTTACGAAACTCTGGTTCGACTACGCACCGTTCTACAACAAGTTCCGCACAGTGTCCATGTCACTTGTGGTGCTCCAGGTGACTCTCCCTCTTCTCGGATTCTACACTCTGGACAGAATCCTGAAGGAAAAATATACCGCCAAGGAATTCGGCAAAGCCGGACTCATAGCCTATGCGCTTACAGGACTTTTCTGCCTGTTATGCGCTATTGTTCCCGGTATAGCGGGCACATTCTCGTCCGCATCAGACGCGCAATATGGTGAAATGCTGGCAGAGACCCTCGCTGCAGACAGAATGGCACTTATGAAAAAAGACGCATGGCATTCTTTCTGGCTCATCTCAATCGTTGCCGCACTGCTTATGTGGGCATTCAGGAAGCCTGAGCGCGATGCCGTAGGCCCTGAAGGCTCTTTCGTACGCAAGGGAAGGATGGGTATTGTTGCCGTTGCAGTGGTTTTCCTCGTATGGATAGATCTTTTCAGCGTCGGTAAACGCTACCTCAACAAAGACCATTTCGTCACACCGAAGGATTTTTCAGCGCAGTACGAACCTCGTCCTGTCGATGAGATCATCCTTGAAGACACCGATCCGGACTACCGAGTTCTTGACATCAGCGTCAACACATTCAACAGTTCGATCCCAAGTTATCATCATAAGACAATCGGAGGTTATAGTCCTGTTAAACTCCAACGCTATCAGGATCTTATAGAAAAATACATCACCCCTGAGATCTATCAGATCTATGATGTCGTGAATTCATCCGAGACCGTTCAAGAGGTCTATGAGAACCTTCCGGAACTCAAGGTAACATCTTTATTAAACGGCAGATACATCATTCTCGGAGGCGAATATCCTCCTGTAGTGAATCCATATGCATATGGTAATGCATGGTTCGTTTCCGAGGCTGTACCAGCAGCGACTCCGGATGAAGAGATCGCCCTGCTTGCTTCGACAGATCTGAGGAATGTCGCAGTCATCGGAGAAGATTTTGACGGTGCTTTAAGCCGTATCAACGGCAGCACTGTCCTCCGGTCGCAGGACAGAGAAACAGGGGAAATGTCCTGCTCTCCGGAGGACAGCACTGCAGCCGGAGAAGCGACATCTATAGAACTGACACACTACGCTCCGAATGAACTAAGATATACATACAGCACTGATGCAGAGCGTGCTGCAATATTCAGTGAGATCTACTATCCTGAGGGATGGAAGGCGTGGATAGAGCCTGCGGGAGCATATGGCGAGGTCAAAGGCGGACATTACCGTCCTACTCCTGACGCCCGTGAAGCAGATATTTTCCGCGCCGACTGGATGTTGCGCGGGGTCATTGTGCCCGAAGGTGAAGGTCAGATCATAATGCGTTTCGAGCCGGATTCTTACCAGTTGGGTGAAAACATCTCGCGCGCAAGTTCCATTGCCCTCATCCTTCTGCTTCTGGTCTCTGTCGCCGCACAAATCCTGATCAGAAAACGTGCAGCATAATCTCCGACGATGACAGGGCTCTCTTCGCAGGAGTATAGGAAGATGACTTACAGCAGGCCCGAAACAAAGATGCTGATGATGGCCAGAGGGCAGATGTAACGGATGAGGAACCAGAGGACTCCGAAGATCCTGACATTTGTCGATAGAGAGCCGCCGTTGGTAAACTCGTCGTAAATATCGGTCTTCTTCAGGCGCCATCCTACAAAGAGGACTGTAAGCAGGCTTCCGAGAGTCATAAGTACGTTTGAAGACAGGTTGTCAAAGAAATCGAATATTCCTCTTCCTCCTATCTGAACATCCGACAACGGGCCGAAAGACAGAGAGCACAATGCTCCGACAATCCAGCATAGTACAAAGAGCGCGACACAGGCGGACACACGCGAGAATTTCTTTTCCTCGACAAGATATGCCACAGCAACTTCGAGCATGGAGATTGAAGATGTAAGGGCTGCTACAAGAAGGGCGACAAAGAAGAGGATGGCTATAACTCCTCCTGCCGGCATCTGTGAAAAGACGTATGGAAGGGTTTCGAATACGAGGCCCGGACCTGACTGAGGATCGAGACCGAAGGCAAACACAGCAGGCATGATGGCTACTCCTGCGATAAGAGCGAACATCAGGTCTGACACAGCAGTAGCGGTACTCTGGAACATGATGTTCTCCTTCTTGTCCACGTATGAGGCGTAAGTCAATATGGTACCGAAGCCAAGAGAAAGAGAGAAGAATGCCTGACCAAGAGCCGCTGCACAGGCTTTTGCATCGATCTTCGAGAAATCAGGATTGAAAAGATAGTCGACGCCCTTGCCCGCTCCCGGAAGCGTAAGGGAATATACGGCAATGACAAGCACAATCACAAACAGCATAGGCATCATCACCTTGCTGAACTTCTCGATTCCGTCCTTGATACCCACCACAACTATCAATGTTGTGGCAAGAAGAAAGAACGTATGACAGATTAGCGGAGTCCACGGAGATGATACGAAATCAGCGAACATTGTGCTCATGGCAGCCTGAGACTCCCCTCCCGTGAAAGAGAAGGTGATGGACTTGAACATATATTCTATCGACCATCCTCCAATCACACTATAATATGAAAGGACTATAAGAGGCACGATTACCGTAAAAAGTCCCACCCAGCGCCATACAGAGCCTCCTGAAAGATCACGGAAGGCAGCAAAGGCGTTTTTCTGGCTGCGCCGGCCTATGACAAATTCCGACACGAATATCGGAAGGCATATGAGAAAACTCAAAAGGATATACACAATGATGAAGGCCGCACCTCCGTTTTCTCCCACAAGATAAGGGAAACGCCACAGGTTGCCCAATCCTACTGCAGAGCCTGCCATTGCTACCAAAGCACCAAAACGGCTCCCAAAACTTTCACGTGCCATATTTATCGTTTTATATATTCTACAAATTCGAAATCGTAGCCGGTCTCATCGTCATGAAGCATTTCCGAGCGGTCGTCGACCTGCCATATAGCGGAATCGATCTGAGGGAAGAAGGTGTCAGCGTTCGTGATGACCGTATGGACATGGGTCACGATGAGGCGGTCGGCGTCACCGATGGCCTGGGCGTAGATCTGACCACCTCCGATGACAAAGCATCGAGGGGCGGAAGCGACGGAATAAGCGTCTTTCAGAGACGGGACGACCACAACCCCTTCCGGAGCGTCAAAGCCTCGGGAAACGACGATATTCGTGCGTTTAGGGAGCGGTCTTCCGATAGACTCGAAGGTCTTGCGTCCCATTATGACAGGACATCCCGAAGTAGTCCTCTTGAAGAATTTGAGATCTTCGGAAATATGCCACAGGAGGGCATTGTCCCGTCCTATGGCATTATTGTCGGCAATCGCCACTATGATGCATTTTTCCATAATCAGACGGCAACGGGTGCAGGGATACGAGGGTACGGATCGTAATCCACGAGTTCGAAGTCCTCGTACTTGAAGTCGAAGATGCTCTTGACCTCAGGATTGATCTTCATCCGAGGGAGCTTGCGAGGTTCACGACTCAACTGGGTGGCCACCTGTTCGAAATGATTGACATAGACGTGCGTGTCACCTGTGGTATGGACGAATTCACCCGGCTCAAGTCCGCATACCTGCGCAATCATCATGGTCAGGAGAGCATAGGAAGCGATGTTGAACGGAACCCCGAGGAAAACATCGGCACTGCGCTGATAAAGCTGGCAAGAGAGTTTTCCGTCGGCCACATAGAACTGAAAGAGGGAGTGGCATGGCGGGAGAGCCATCTTTTCCACTTCCGCCACATTCCATGCTGAGACGATCATCCTGCGCGAATCAGGATTGTTCTTTATCTGATCGACCACATTGGACAGCTGGTCGATGGTGCCGCCGTCAGGAGTCGGCCAACTGCGCCACTGATGGCCGTAGACAGGACCGAGATCGCCGTTTTCATCCGCCCATTCGTCCCATATGGTGACTCCGTGATCCTGCAGATACTTCACATTGGTATCGCCGGCAATGAACCACAAAAGTTCATAGATGATGGATTTGAGGTGCACCTTCTTGGTGGTGAGCAGCGGAAATCCTTCGCTCAGGTCAAAACGCATCTGGTAGCCGAACACGCTCTGAGTACCGGTGCCGGTGCGGTCGCTTTTCATGGTTCCGTTCTCACGGATATGGCGGAGTAGGTCTAGATACTGTTTCATATGACAGTTTAACGGGTTCCGAATGCGAAGATGATAGCCTGCTGGTAGACTTCTCCCGGACGGAGGACGCATGACGGATAGTCTGCCTTGTTAGGGGCGTCAGGGTAGTTCTGACATTCGATGGCAACACCGTCGTAGTCGCCGTAGACATGTCCGTTCTTTCCTTCAGGACAGCCGGAAAGCCAGTTTCCTGTATAAACCTGCACACCTGGCTGGGTGGTGAATATTTCAAGTGTCCTTCCACTTTCAGGAGCATAGAGTTCACCGCAGAATTGAAGTTGTCCCGGCTCTGCCCCGTCGATGACCCAGCAATGGTCATATCCCTTTCCTATCTTGAGCGGCTCGAAATCGGCATTGATGTCCTGTCCCACAGGCTTTTCGTTCACAAAATCCATAGGTGTGCCGGCAACAGGGGCGCTTTCTCC
Source organism: uncultured Muribaculaceae bacterium (assembly GCA_964645495.1). GTDB lineage: Bacteria > Bacteroidota > Bacteroidia > Bacteroidales > UBA932 > Cryptobacteroides. The sequence continues at coordinate 17,892 of CAZYCJ010000018.1, read as the reverse complement.
AAGAGGAATCTGAGTGTCATCAGTAGGAAGATACTCTGAAGCATTAAGCCTGAGCGTATGTCCGAGAATATTTCCGTTTCCTTCTCCGTTAAGGTTGAAGTAGGCATGGTTTGTAAGATTGATCACAGTAGGTGCGTCAGACTCTGCGGTCAAGGTCAGACGGAGTTCACACTCATCGCTCCATTCGTACCTTGCGACAGTCTTTACGGCTCCAGGATATCCCATTTCACCGTCTTCCGAATAATAAAGGAACTCAACACCGCCTTCACACTCGCGGCTCTCCCAAACCTTGTTCTGGAAGCCTTGGGGACCACCATGGAGACTGTTAGGACCGTTATTGATCGGAAGGGTATATTCCTTTCCGTCCAGAGTAAATTTTCCAAGGGCAATACGGTTTGCATATCTTCCGGGAATCTTTCCTGCGCATGGTCCGTCACCGAAATAATTCTCTGCCTCAGGATATCCGAGGACTACATCAGCGAGGTTTCCGTCCTTGTCAGGCACTACCGCAGAAACCCATGCTGCGCCGATATTTGCAACCTGTACATATGCTCCTTTTGAGTTCGTAAGGGTGTAGAGGTAGATTTCCTTACCGCATGGAGTTTTGCCCCAGAGTTCCTTTTTTGTTTCCATGGTATATCAGTTTTAAATAATAATCACAAAATCTGTCAAATTTAAAACTAATATTTCAATTGGGCAATAGAAAAACCACCCCAGTCCGAAAGGACTCAGCCTTGGGGTGGTCATGCTGAACGTAAATATGTAGAAAATCAGGCTGCTTTTTGCGTCTCTACTGTTTCTCGAGGATTATTTCCTCGTTTGTATTCAATGTCGCATAGAGACTTGCCAATGACATGAACGTCTTTTCATATATGTTTCCGTTTGCATCGGTATACTGGAACTTCACGTTTCCAGTAGCCCATGCATATTCGTATTCAGACCTCAGGCGAAGTTCGAATGTGCCGTCCTCCTGCTTGATTGCGACCGTTCCGATACGGTTGTATGAAGGAAGGGTCTCGAAAGGAACGAATGAACCTGCCGGTACCGGAGTGATGTCCGTTCCGTCTTTCCTGAACCTGATCTTTCCTGTTATCGAAGAATTCTGGATCTTGAACTTCTTCTGATAGTATACGACCACGTCCTTGTCTGAACTTATGGTAATGTCGCCCGCACTTACTATGCTCTTTGTCTTGAAAGGAACCGACTTGCGCTCACCGGCCTGATTGACGGCGATCGTCTCCAGGGAAACAGGATCCTTGGTCGCAGTGTCCTGTGCAAGAGCCGCAAGAGAGGATTTACCGTTTGCCCTTTCTGCAGAGCGGTCTGCATCTACCTTGTAAATCACTCTGCCTGGAACCGCAGGGTCCTTCATGATCTTGCCTGAAAGTCCTGCAGCAGCAACCGCAGCCTCGTCAAGTTCAAGGGTAGGAGCATCGATGTAGATTTCAAATGCCGTTCCGAAAGGATCCACGCTTACCTGATCTGTGTCGGCAACATTCTGCATGTTTGACTTGAAACTGGTCACGTCAAATTCAACATCCACCTTCTGGCCCGGCTCATAACTCAGATACACGTTGTCCTGAGCAGGCTCTCCCTCTCCATAATCTCCGGCATAAGGAACGGCAGGGAACCTGTTGCTGTCCTTGTCCACCACCTGTGCCGAGAAGTGGAACGGATGATATGTTGCAAGTTCAAATACGGCAGACTTATAAAGACCTGTGCCTGTACAGTTTCCGATGCCTGTAACAGATGGGGACCCTGCAGGGTTTGACGCGATTCGCACTACCTCGTCACTCTTCGGAGCAGTGGTCCTGAGGTAATAAACGGCTCCCTCTCCCGCAGTTCCATAAGAGTTTCTTGTAAAACCAGCCACACGTCCTGCCGTACTTGACCAGAGAGAGGCATCAATTTCATAGAAATCAAAATAATAATCTCCTGAATAGTCCGGATTATGTTCGAGGTGCTGTGAGTAAAGAAGGAATTCGTCCATATTGTCTGCCTCCACATTCGGAGCCACATAATTCACCCAGTAAGGTCCCAGTGCGTCTGTGAATGATTCGTCGAAATTATCGGCACCAGGATTCTCTCTATAGAATTCTCCCAGATGAGTAGTGAATTCAACGCGGGCATTGACCTTCTGAGGAACGAGATAATAATATATGACCTCATCGGCAGGCATGGCGCCGACGTATGAACGCAAGTTATGGAGCAGTATCCTGTAGTCGGTCTCGGCCTTGAATGTCGCAGTCTTTGTCAGGGTCTCGAAGTTCTTGGCCTCGATGGTCACATCCACCTGATCTCCAGTCGCGTGACCAAGGATGGTCTTCAGGTATACCCGCTGGACACCCGGCTCAGTCACAGTAAGGACATACTTGTATCCTATGGAGTTAGGTGCTCCGTAACCTTCTTCTCCTTCCATCATGACAGGAAGCACCATACCGGAAGCGTTTCTTACATCCAGATCGTTGACCGATACGAGAACATCCATAGGGAAGAGTTCCGCAGGACAGTCATCAGGAATATGGAACATCATCGTAACGTTCTCACCTACAGAACCTCCGTAAATGTTTGTAGTGATCCATGCAGGAGTGAACTTCTGCTCTTTCACCGTGATGACCTTGATCTTTCTTGAAAGACGGCCGTACTTCACCAGAAGGGTTCCTTCACGCTTTGACCTGTCACCCATCTCGTCAAGATACACGGTGATGGTTCCCTTGCCGGTACCGGCATCGAACACATGGTCAAAAGAGGCGTCGGCCACATCATTTCCATCAAGCCATGACACTTCTGCCTGAGATACCGGACTACCTGAGACAAGGCTTTCTATCGTATAATTGAGAACGTATTCGCGGTCAGGAAGGACGAATTCAGTCTCCCCTATGACCACCGCTGTCTTCTCTACAGACAGTCTGTTCTTCGTATCCATGATCTGAGCGATGTTGTCAGATACCGACACCCATACGTTATTGGTAGGAGGGGTCTCAAGTGCTTCGGCGAACGTACTTACTCCGTAATAAAGGTCGCCTTCTATGTTTACGGTATAATGATGATTTCTAAGTATCGGGAGGTAGTCTCCGTTCTGGTCAATGATGGAAATGCGGTAGTACAGATCCGGGCCGCCGTCCTGAGAACCCTTTACGATGAAGTCAAGAGGTTCAGAGTCGGAATTCGGAGATTCGAAGATATATTCTTCAGAATTGGTTCGTACATCCAGATAGTCACCGAGTTTCGCCTGATTGTCAGGAAGGGTCACGAACGGATTGTCCATTGTAGGAGCCTCGAAGGATTCTGTTGCAGGATTGTATGGAGCCACTGTTCCGAATGCGTTAGAATTAACCACAATCCATCCTTTCTGCTGGAAGTTTACCCCGTCCTTGACAGCGAGGGTGATCTTTGCCTGATTGCGGAGAAGTCTTACCGCTGTAGCAACTGTCGTGCACTGACGCAGTTCGGCAACGGTCTTTCTGGCCCAATAGATCATTCGTCCTGCAGAAGCCTCGAGAGATGCCATCACCTCAACCTCCGTCATACCTCTGTATCTGTCCTCTTCAAAAAAGGTCAGGTTCTGGTTTCCTACCAGTTGGAGGGTCACCGCGTGCTCAGGAACTGTAACTGACACCTTTCCGCTGAGAGAGGCTGTGCTTTCAGGAGCAGGAGGATCAAGCGTAAGACTAGCCTTGACCGTCGTGATGAAGATTCTGTTCGCATCGAAACAGAACACCTGCATCTGCTGTACTCCACCGCCGTCCGGGTCCACCGCCTTGGTCTTCACCACATTCATTGCCGGTACGTCTGCAAGGAATTCGACAGTAACATAACCGTCCTGGACATCAGGAATCTCCGGAACAAGCAAGTCCTCGCTCTGGCAAGAGAGAGCCATGGCAACCGCCCCTGCAAAGGCTATAATCATATATTTCATTCTTTTCTTCATAATGCTGATCATGTTTAATAAGGACTTGTCATTTATTTGCCGGTGTAGGTGTCTCTGATGCAACGGATGAAGTATCCGTTTGCGTCCGTTCCTGCTCCGTTTGTATATCTTTGCGGTGATGCGCAGAAGTAATAGTCTCCGGCAAGGACGATATCCACTGCTCCGTCAGTCTTTTCCTGAAGTTTCGCTATGATGTCGATTTCAGCCTTGGTCGGAAGTCTCCAGTCTTTCAGATGGACGACATTCCCGTTTCCGTCTCTATATGCCTCGACATAATTCCTGCACTGGTTCAGGGCTCTCTGATAGTTGTTCTCGCTGCTGCTGTTTACGGATGATGTGACACCTAACTGAGAAGCGATCATGAACGAAGGGGAAACGAGGAGAGAGTTGTCTGCACTGTCGTCCGTATAGCCGTTTTCCACATCTGTCGTAGGATTGCCGTCTGCATCCAGAATCTTAGGGCGAGCCACTATATAATCCTTTGATGTGGCAGAGACATGGACATGGTACATTCTCTGGTTTCCAGGATTCTTGCTTGACATGTATCCCCAACCTCCATTTGAGTTATAATAAGTCTGCAGGTTTGCCTTGCCTATATTCTGACCGGCCGTATAGGTTCCTGTGTTTACATCAGAATTGAAGACCAGGCCTAAATTGTCGTAATATCTCCTGTATGTCGTTCCGTCTTCTGTATATTGCAGATAATAATCACCTCTGTTGTCGTTTGATTCGGTAAGTTCGACTCCGTCAACGTAGAAATCATCATCAGGATGCGCCGAAACCGCTGCTCCCCTCTCTTCGTCAACCGCTGTCCAATTATTGTTACCCGATCTTCTGTATAATCTGGTGGTTCCCCAATACGCATAGGTAACATAAGGGCTTACCCTGTTCTGATAATGAACCGTCGTTCCGTCAGAAGCCTTGAAGTCATCGCGGTACGAATAGTACCCTTCGATACTGGTGATATAGATGACTGGATACTGGACTACAGTGAAGTAAGCCTTGAGTCCATCGGCATTGGTCACCTCATATGTCATGTATCTTGGCGTGTCGTTCTCAGGAAGAGGAGAAGAGACTGTTATTCCGCCGCTAAGCACATTGCTGTCGCATGTTGCAGAAATCTGACTTCTTATTGCGTCGCTTATCTGCTTAGGCTGACCGAACTTGTCCACATAATAGCCGACCATAGATGTTGATGCCGTTCCGGTATATGAAGCCAGACCCGCGGCGGATTCACTTACAAGAGTGATGGAAGTGATCGCTGAAGATGAGGCGAATTCAAGAGTCTTGCTGTCTATATCGACATTGTGCATCTCCACGAGATCTGTGTTCAACTGGAGATATGTCGGTCTGTCTTCTCCGCCGACTCCTACATTGACCGATGTCCAGTCTTCAACCGCATAATATATGTCGGTGAGTTCCTGAGGATTCGAGTCAGATGTGGCACCCGGTCTGTTTATGTTGATGTCCACCTGATAATAGTGGTTTCTCTCGAACTTCTGGTCGTCAGTCATCGGAATCTTGTACCAACTGTTCTTGTGTTCCGTTTCACCGGTCTTTCCCTTCATGTATATCATCGGAAGGTTCATTATAACACAAGACTGATAGTCCAGGATACTTTCATTGATCCAATGGTGAGGATATACATAGACCGTCAGGGAAACCTTCTTTGGCGAAGTTTCAGGGTACCATGAGAAGTATGCGCTGCTTCCCTTCATGGTAGTCCTGCGTTCCGCCTCTATTGTGGAGGCATCCACTCCTGAAAGAAGATATGTGTCGTATGGAAGGTTGCGGACATAGTACAGACCTCCGTCAGAAGCAGGATCTCCTGCAAAATGGTGGAAATCAACATCGCTTCCTGCCGTTATGTTGATGACAACTTTGGCTGCGGCACGCTTGAGGACGGCCTTCAGTTCGGTATTATCTGCAAGTACTCCGTTGTTGAGTTGCACCGGAGAAGATGAGGAACTGTCTGTCGCAAGTGCGTCCATCAGGAAGTACTTAGGAGCATTCTCCACAGAAAGTCCTGTAAGATGGATGTATGCATCTTCCTGCTTAAGATTCTGGAGTTCATTGAATGTCGAAACCGCCGCCATCTGTGACTCCTGAAGGTTCGAATTAGCAATGAGATATACAAAGAACCTGTCATTCCTGTCGTATGAACTCCTCTTTGTGTTGAGGGTGACACTCGACGCGTTGTTGACATTGTATCTGCCATGGTAGACCTTTTCTCCCTGAGTGTAGAGTGACCCTGACGGCACAGCCTCAAAGAAGAAGACGTCAATATGGTTTACGAAAGCCTCTGTAGGAGAGTCAGCAGCCTTAGTGGTCTCAGACGAAAGATCAAGAATAATGCTCTCGTTCATATCCACATCCAGAACTTCCTTCTCCTGGCAGGAGAAAGCAAGCGTCATGGCCGCTGTGAGTAGAAGACTATTTATGATTCTTTTCATTTCGTTTGAGTTATTTTACTGTTATTATGACTCTGTCCGAATACTGCACAGAAGTGCCGTTGTAAGGCCAGTGGTAATTGTTCTGGACTCCGTTTATAAGCAGGTATTCGTAGGTGTCTGTCGAATAGTCCGGAGAGTATGTGATGGCCAGTTCGACCTCATCTCCTGCGGTCAGTGCCGATCCCGACGTAGGCTTAACCTCTATTCTGTACCAGTTTTCGGAATCCGCCTGTACCGGTCCTGCCGTTGGGAGCGCATCTCCGACCTTGAATATCTGTATGTCGCATTCTGTAGCGGCATTCAGGAGAACCGGCATCCATTCTTCGCTTGAAGGATAAAACATCTTGAAGAATCCCTTGAACGGCTCTGTCTGCGACATCTGCGCCTCAGCGGTCGGAGCGTCTGTTTCATTTGCCGCGGCTCTTACATATGTGTGTGTAGGATAGTCAAACCAGAGTTCCGTAAGGTCTGCATCATCCCAGTCAGCCACCTCGTAGTTGATGATGATGTTTCCTTCAGAGTTGATAAGGATACATACCTTATAGTGGTAATTCCTTACGATTTTCGGAAGATATACATACCCGTGAAGCAGTTCTCCGCCTGTACCTGTCGAATATTCCACATGAAGGAGGGCCTGACGGTCAGATTCCATTGTCCGCCAGTTCTCGTCACCGGCTTCTGTCTCGGCAATATACTGGTCCGCTACGATAAGATTGTAATTGTCGGGGTCCTGGACTGCTTCTGTGTCGGTCTTGTCTATTGTCTTTACAAGAGTAACCGGCTGGGACGCCATTTCAATCGCGGTATTTCTGAGAGGTATCGTTGAGAGAACATTGTCTTCCTGCGGAAGAAGATAAATGTAATTCCTGGTGCCGTTGATCGGGAATTCCACCTTGTTTACCGAAACCGAACCTGAAACACCACCGTCCGCAATGGCAGCATATACCGAAACCTTTGCCATAGGACGGATTAGTTTGAAGGTAACCTTCTGAGTAAGGTAGAAATGTCCTTCATGCCCTTCGGCATCATTCGCTATATCGGAAACATTGTCTACATTGATGGATTCCTTCTGAACGCGGTACATCGGGATACCTTTCGATGGAGTCACATTATGGAACTTCGCTGCTGAAAGTTGTGATATGCTCATTTTTTCAGCGAAGGTGAAGTCATCCATGAATCCCATTGATTCCTCGTTTACAAAGATATAAAAATCCACGTCATATATTCCTGTCTCAGGAAGGGTCAGATCCATTATTATCGGCTCTGCTGAAGCAGATGCACGATAGAAATGTCCTACCTGCGAGCCGTCGGTGCGGTATGCATATATCCTTACTGAATTTATGACCGATTCTGCTGCAGTAGGATCAGCCTTGGTCATCTCTCCGGTCTCGATATCGATCTGCAGCATCACGCTCTGCAGGCCGTCAGATGTATCAAGTTTCTCATTGATACATCCGGTAGCGAAGACAGCAGCGATGACTGTCAGAACCGCATTGAGTATTATGTTGATTGATTTCTGCATAAACGTGATTGTCATTAATTATTGAAATCCGGGGTTACATTTTCGATATACCATGAAGGAACGGTGACTGTGATTCCGACCTGTGGATTGACGAATTCGATTCTGAAAGGAATAACACACTCATGCTTGGTCACATCGATATCGTACTTTGCGATATGCTGGGCGAAATTGATTTCGATTATTGATGCTCCGTCAGCATCTGCAAGTCTGAGATATACATCCTCATGGTTCTTATGTCTCATGATGTTGTTTACGGCGGTAACGGTCCTGTCTCCGTCGTAGACCTGTTCCATCACGTAAGTCGTTGCCTGACCCTTGGCCGTGTTGTTGAAATCTGTCTGAGGCGAAACTCCTACAAGTTCTATTGAAAGGTCGCCTGAGGCCTTGGTCATTCCAGGTGCGCCTATGACCTCTACGGTCACGTCATAGTGCGAACTGGCGAAATAAGTGGTCTGGGTCTCTTCTATCATCTTCGGTTCATAAGGCCTGATGGTATAGTCGATAGAAGACCAGTAGAGAGGATCGTTGCCTGAGACTGTCTCTCCAGCATTGTAGTCCTTGTCGGCGAAAACGATCTCCTCCATTTTTCCTGAAGACAGATTCTCCACTTCTGTCTCATAAGCGTTACCCACGCATACAATCCTGTATGTTCCGGCATCCAGAGGAGGAAGGGTCGTGATGCGAGCCTTCACGTCAGCATCCGGCAGCTGCCTGGAAACCACACAGTTTCTGTTCTCATCAAAAACATACATGTGTACGCGGTCAATCTTCTCCTGGAAGATTTCGGTCTGACCGTCACCCTTGTAACTAAAGGCAAGACGATAGACGTTATAGCAATCGCTATGGTCCTCCTTCAGGCAGGATGTGGAGAGTCCCCCGGCCAGCAGAAGGGTTAAAGCAATGGATTTCAATTTCATAATACGCATGTTTTTGATTTTTGTCTTTGATATAAATACCGGAGGGACCTTGGCATCAAGGGCCTGAGGCCCCTCCATATATTTATTGATGTTGTTTGAAATATTTCTGTATTGATTCAGAAATTTTTAGAATTCAGGAGTAATAAGTTCAACAACCCAGTCCTCAACGGATACGGTGATGTCAAGACAACGCTTAATAGGGTCGAGATCCTCAGGAATCGGAACAGAGCCGCCAGTCTGGTCCACCTGCCCCTTTGCACTCATTCTGTAGATCTTGCCTGGCTCGATCTTGGTGAGGGCGGCATTTGTCTGTTGTGAAATGAAATTATCAGTGTAGACATATGCAGGATTGCCGTCAGCAAGAAGTCTGATGACCATAGTAGGAACCACATCACCTGCAAAGAAGTGGTAAGCGAGAGGCGCTGGAGTGTCAGCCCTGTTTTCGAATACGGTTGCTGTAGCAGGATCATCCGGTACCATCACCACCTCATCAGCCTGGAAAGAATCTCTGAACCAGCCTGCGTTTGCAGCAGTGTTGAACCATGTGAACACCTCTGACTGAGAAGCAGGATCAACGATAGACTTTACAGGTGTGCCCTGAGCGACAGCCGAGAAAGCACCACCCTCAGTAGTGAAGCCAAATGAAGGATAATAGTTGTCGAATGCAATGTCGACAACCTCGATCTTATTGAAGAGAGGAGTGTCGCTGAAGTCTACAACGAAGCCGTCAACCTCAAAACGTGAAATGACCGGCTTGAGGGAAAGTGTAGCCTCAAGAACTTCAGTATACTTTCCAGTAGTCTCACCCGGATGGTCAGCCACCTGATGAGTCTCACCTGTAGCGGTCAGTGGAGAGTCAGCCCAAAGAACAAGAGCCTCCTGCTTCTGCTGATTACCTGCTTCCTCTGTAAATGCCTTGATCTGAGCAAGGGTAACATCACCCATATTCGCTACTGCGATGACTTTCGTACACTTGTGGTCCACGAAATGGAACTCATAGTTCTCCGGTCCTGCAGCGAGGGTTTCGCCTGTGAAATAGAATGTAGCAGGAGTATTTCCAGTCACATCGTAAGCGGTAAACTCTGATGAATAAGAATCATCGGTGAGGACAATCTTGAAATCATTGACCTGTACCGGGTCACCGGCCTTGATCTTATCACCTGCGGCTCCCTTCGTCATGATGACATTATCGAAAGAGATTTTCACAGTCTTGAGGCTTGTGTTCTCAGGACCTTCGGTCTCGATCTTATTACAAGCCACCAATGTCACAGCGGCAGCGAATGCCGACAACATCAATTTAGAAAGTTTCATAACTTCAAAAATTAAAAGGTTTGTAAATAATTGTTTTATTCTGATTTATTCGTACTTCTTAAGATATTCTTCGAGAGCCTGTCTCTGCTGCTCTTCATATCCGTATTCAGCGTTGATGGCGTCTATATTGGCCTGAGCCTCTGTCGGATACACTTCCAGTGCCTTCCGGAGCCATGGCATCGCCTCTTCAAACTTTCCCTGGAGCATAAGTGCGGCTCCTATCGTATTGTGAGCCCTCATATCGCCACTCACTGTCATTATCTGCTCATATCCTTCCGCTATCAGTCCGTTCCTGAGCATCTCGTTAGCACCGTTTATTATATCTACAGCATTGTCGTCCGATGAATCATAGTAGACAGCGAGATATCTGGCACATCTGAGGTGAGGGTAGATCTCGTCAAGCATCTTCTTCCATACCTTTCCACCTTCCATCATCTTGATTCTGGATTTCTTAACCTCTCCTGCCAGAGAGTTGTCATCTATTATCGCAATGACTTCATCCTTTTCCCCGATATCCGAGTCTTTGAGCAATCTCTTGAGTCCCGCCCAGTTCTCGTCTCCATTTACCATTTCTAAGTGGTTTTTTGTAAGCCCGTACTGAGGTCGATGAGTGATGATGTAGTCTATGAGGGCCTTCGCACGGTTTTCTCCAAGCCAGTTGTTGAAAGAAGGACTTCCCTCTGGAGAAGCATATCCTGCTACCTGTATCTTCTCAACCTTGAAATCAGGATTCGAGTAGATCTTGTCCACCGCAGCAAGGATTTTTCCGAATGTGATCTCATTATTGAATACACTTGAATCAATATCGATCTTTGAAACCTTGAAGATGATCTCCATCTCGTCGTCTCCGATAGCCCACTGCTTCGAAACGTCTGCAAGCACCGGAGAAGGGATTCTGCGTGGAGGAAGTTCAGGCTCCTGGAAAGCGAACTGTCCGAGCATTTCATCCGGCATATCGTTCTCACATGCACATCCTACCATCTGTCTCTTGATTCCCAACTGAGCAGGCTTCATCCACCTCTTCATTCCCGTCTGTGCCGCATACTGGTAAACTTCTCCTTTAAGTATCTGATTATCTCCGAGTTCCCAGTCCTTGTCACCCGCGATATGATACTCCTGCCTTTCTCTCTTGAACCTGTTCTTGCCATAAACTTCAAGCGGGTCAAGGTAAAGAGTGTCCTTTCCGTTATAGAGATAAGGAATGATGACTTCCTTGCGGTTCTTAGGGATGCTGTTGTCTTCTGTCTGCACCTCGAATGTTACCACCACATTGTCACCGCTCTGCTCTATCCTGTCATTTACAATCTTTGACTGCGCGCCGAGCAATCCTGAAAATCCAAGGACAAGCGCTGCTGTTGCCATGATCTTCTTCATATCCTGTCCTCCTATTTTATAAGGTAAATGAATGAAACGCCAAGGTCCGTAGGTCCGACCACATGCCTGATTTCCGATTTCTGAAAAAGACCGCAGGTCCGGCTTTCATACCTGTCGTATTCCGTATACCAATATCCTACTCCGACAGTGAACTCCATGTTCCATCTTCTGCTTATAGGCCATGCATAACCGTAGGTGATGCCTCCGCCCGCTGCCCAGCCTTCACTTCTTGAGTGCTGGATGGCGTCGATGAAGATTCCCTTGGAATCGGTCTTGTAGAAAAGTGACGGGATAAGGATTCCTCCGACATTGAACTGGGTATAATTGCCGTTTATACCTATAAAATGGCCGTTGAAGGATTCGCAGAACCAATATCTGAATTCCGGAGTTACAAGGAAATGCTTTGCCTTGATATTATCTTCCGCATTCAGAGTCCACGGATTGTAGCCTCCTGCCAATTCAAATGTCCATCTGTCGCCGAGAGCGAACTCAAAGCCGACGTTTGGAGTTGCGGTGACCCAGTAAAGGGTGTTCGTCTTCACGCCTATCCTCTGAGCGTTGGCAAGTCCCGCTGCAGAAAAGAGAAAGATAACCGCAATGATCAGATAACGTTTCATCAGCACATTCATTATAATGTTCTGCTGTCCGTCATGAAATGTCTGTTGATGATACAACAATCCCGGAAACGGGAGAAATCAGTGACGTTCAGCGATAACAAAGGTATCCTGATGACATATATCAGTCAAATTTTGCATTACGGTTTTCCTGTCACGGCAAAAAATTGTATTACCAGCACAATTTTTAATTCATACGCAAGATTCTTGCGGCAAGATTTTACGTAAATACAATTACTATAATTTGCGCCAGCAAAAAATTCATGATGCAACACTTTTTCTGAAAATTAAATTTTACTTTTGCATTGCAAAAACGTAAATCATGATAGAATTCATAAATCAAGCATCAAATATCTGTTTCGCCGTGGTTTTCGCTATTCTAGGACTGTTCATAACCCTCCTTCATATTCCGAAATCTGACGAATTAAAATATTACAGGAAATCACGATACATTCTTGGAATCGCGTATTTCATCATGACCGCATACTGTATACTGCGCATATTCACCTACGGTGGTGACGAATACACACAGTTCAGCCTGAAACTGATAGCGTCACTATTGATTTCATGGCTTACATATTCGTCATTTCTCTCTATAATATATGCTGAAAGGTACAAGAGAATAAGATTCTTCTTCGACGGGATAATACCGGTGACAATTATGATCGTCCTGCTGGTGATAGGACTGTACTTTCCGAAACTTCAGAAGATAAACACCGTAATATTCGGTGTCGTGTTTGCAGTCAAGTGCATATGGATGGCATCCTCATGTTTAAGGGAGTACCACAGATGCATCAAAGATCTCGACAACTACTACAGCAACACCCCGGACATCAAATGGATGTACACAATACTGTGGATGGCGGCAATACTCTCTGTCCTGACCATTTTTTCATTCTATGTAGAAATCATACAGATGATATATTATCCGCTTCTTATCCTGATATACGTATTCTTAACTATCAAGGTGATAAACTATCTTCCTGTAAAGATCAGCGGAATGAGGAGTGATTCTGTCGAGCAGGAAACAGAAGAAGAGGTCGAACAGAAGAAGAATGTGACCGACCTTAAATCAAAGATAGGTCCATCTATAGAAAAATGGAAAAAAGAAAGAGGCTACGCACATCCTGAACTATCGATAAAGACTGTGGCACAGGAAATAGGAACCAATCAGAATTACCTGTCAAAGTATATCAACAACATAGAAAACAAGACTTTCACCGTATGGCTCAATTCCTTGAGGATAGAGGAAAGCAAAAAGATACTTATTGAGAACAGAAAGTTGTCAATAGAAGAAGTCGGAACGGAAGTAGGCTTTTCTCAACCGTACAATTTCTCAAGATGGTTCAAGCAGGTCACCGGATCCACTCCTAACCAATACCGCAAGAGCAACTTATCATAGCATATAAATAATACAGTCCATTTGCAAATGGACTGTATTATTTATAACGCCTTATCCTCTACTTGAGTTTCTTAAGCAAGTTGCTGAGATTAACCTCCTTGGCGATGATTCCATGCAGATCCTCGATCTTCACGCGCTGCTGCTCCATCGAATCACGATGACGGATGGTCACACAACGGTCATTGAGAGAATCATGATCTACTGTCACGCAGAAAGGAGTACCGATAGCATCCTGACGGCGATATCTCTTACCGATAGAATCCTTCTCGTCATACTGACAATTGAAATCATACTTGAGTTCATCCATGATCTCTCGTGCTAGTTCAGGAAGACCGTCTTTCTTGATGAGAGGAAGAACCGCAACCTTCACCGGAGCAAGAGGAGCAGGAATACCCAGAACCACGCGGGTCTCACCGTTTTCCAACTGCTCTTCCTTGTATGAATGCGAAAGTACGGCAAGGAACATACGGTCCACTCCGATAGAAGTCTCCACAACATATGGTACATAATTCTCGCCGAGTTCAGGATCGAAATACTGGATCTTCTTTCCAGAGAACTTCTGATGGTTTCCAAGGTCAAAATCAGTACGGGAATGGATACCCTCAAGTTCCTTGAAACCGAACGGGAAACGGAATTCGATATCAGTTGCGGCATTTGCATAGTGAGCAAGTTTGTCATGGTCGTGGAAACGATAGTTCTCATCTCCCATACCAAGAGCCTTATGCCATGCCATACGGTTTTCCTTCCACTTTGCAAACCAGTCGAGTTCTGTACCCGGCTTGATGAAGAACTGCATTTCCATCTGCTCGAACTCCCTCATACGGAAGATGAACTGACGAGCAACAATCTCATTTCTGAAAGCCTTACCGATCTGAGCGATACCGAAAGGAATCTTCATACGGCCGGTCTTCTGCACATTGAGATAGTTAACGAAGATACCCTGTGCAGTCTCAGGACGGAGATAAATGATGTTTGACTCACCGGAAACACTACCTAACTGGGTAGAGAACATAAGGTTGAACTGACGGACATCTGTCCAGTTCTTTGTACCGGATATAGGACAAGCAATCTCGCAGTCTACGATGATCTGACGAAGTTCCGCAAGATCATTTGCATTGAGGGCATCGGCCATTCTCTTCTTAACCTCATCAATCTTCTTCTGATTTCTGAGAACATTTGGATTTGTAGCCTTGAACTGCTCCTCATTGAAAGCCTCTCCGAACTTTCTCTTACCCTTCTCGACGTCCTTCTCTATCTTCTCCTCAAGTTTACCGATATAATCTTCGATGAGAACGTCAGCACGATATCTCTTCTTTGAATCCTTATTGTCGATAAGAGGGTCATTAAAGGCACCTACATGGCCTGAAGCCTCCCAGATCTTAGGATGCATGAAGATCGCTGAATCAATACCTACAATGTTCTCATTAAGCCTTATCATGGCCTCCCACCAATATCTCTTGATATTGTTCTTCAATTCAGATCCAAGCTGACCATAATCATAAACGGCACCGAGACCATCATAAATCTCACTTGAAGGGAAAATGAAACCGTACTCCTTGCAGTGAGCAACCAAAATCTTAAATAGTTCTTCCTGTGTCATAATTATATTATATTTTATCATTTATTTCTTTCAACGGAACCATCACAAAATCCCTCTCATACATTAACTTATGCGGTACCGTCAGT
>CAZYCJ010000018.1:0-2582 GCA_964645495.1 uncultured Muribaculaceae bacterium | reverse complement strand
CAACGGAACCATCACAAAATCCCTCTCATACATTAACTTATGCGGTACCGTCAGTTCCGGACAATAAATCCTGTCATCACCCAAAAGAAGAATATCAATATCTATCGGCCTGGATGCATAAATCCTCTTTCCATCACCGTCATACTGAGGATCCCCTGCCCTTCCCATTCTTCTCTCTATATCCTTACATATTTCCAAGATCATAAGTCCTTCTGCCTCAGGATTATATCCTTCAGGTAACTCAATTTCATAAAGCACGGCAGCATTTATGAACTTATCCTCTGACTCAAAACCCCATGGCTCAGTCTCAATAAGACTTGAAAGCGCCTTATACGGCGTCCCAAGTTCAACATTGAGCAGACTCAAGGCATCCTCAATATTCTTTCTTCTGTCTCCCTGATTCGATCCCAAAGACAGATAAAGTTCTATCTTTACCCTATCGTTTCCAACCCTTCTCGCACTCTCCCCTTCAGACCTTCAATCCTCGTCAAGTCCCAGTTCCACAAGCGCCTCCTCAGACATCCTGCTCTTATCCCATACAGGCTCGAAAACAAGATCGATCTTAGCGCTCACAACTCCGGGAACATCTTCCACTGCCGTCTTCACCTGATCCACAACATAATCTGCCATAGGACAGTTCGGTGCAGTCAAGGTCATCTGGACGTATACATTATGATCCTCATCGACCCTTATCTCATAAATAAGTCCCAGATCGTATACATTTACCGGAATCTCAGGATCATATACCTGCCTGAGAGCCATTATTATGTCTCTTTCAAGTCTCATTTTTCTTTCCTTATCTTCTTCTGCAATCTCTGCAGCCTTGTTTTTAAACCAATCCTTCAGTCCCATATGCAGCAATCTCCCTGATTTTTACAATCATAGATACCAGACCGTTTGCCCTTGTAGGAGAAAGATTCTCCTTAAGTCCAATCTTCTCCACCACAGAAAAATCAGATGAAAGAATCTCCTGCGATGTCCTTCCTGAATAAAGCCCAATCAAAAGTGATATTATACCCTTTGTGATGATGGCATCACTGTCAGCATTGAAGATTATCTTGTCTCCTTCTACCTTATAATCAAGCCAAACCCTTGACTGACATCCTTTTATCAATTTATCATCAGTCTTGGACGACTCTGGAAAATCCTTGAGTGACTTTCCTAACTCGATCAGATACTCATATTTGTCCAGCCATTCATCATACATCGAGAATTCCTCGATAATGGCATTTTCTGCTTCTATCAGTGTCATTTTCATTTATATTTAGATTGCCGGTCAAGCCGGCAATGACGACTATCAACGTCATACCCGACTTGATCGGGCATCTTAAATCAACATATTTATAGCCTTATCCAGGCATTTCACAAAATACTTTGCTTCCTCCATTGTATTGTAAGGAGCAAGAGAAATTCTCAGCATTCCGGTCACTCCGAATCTGTCCATCAAAGGCTCTGCACACATCTGCCCGGACCTCGAAGCAATTCCCATTTTGTCAAGAATAAGAGCAAGATCCTCATGATGCACTCCTTTCACAACAAAGGAAAACAAAGGGATCTTTTCATCATTTATTCCACGAGGAACACCGAAGAGTCTTATTCTCCCATCTGATAGAAAATACTCAAGCAAATAATCTCTTATCTTATCTGAATTTTTAGTTAATTCATTACCATTCAATAAATTAACTATATTAATAGCAGACTGAAACGTAGCAACTGAGGCAAAATTCTGCGTACCGGCCTCAAACTTCATGGGCAGAGGAGCAAAGGTGGTATCCTTGAAACTTACAGTACCGACCATCTCCCCTCCTCCCATATAAGGAGGCATCACATCAAGCCATTTCTTTTTTCCGTATAGAACTCCTGTACCTGTCGCAGCATACATCTTATGACCTGAAAATGCATAGAAGTCACAATCCAGATTCTGAACATCGACCTTGCAATGCACTATACCCTGTGCACCGTCGACCAATACAGGCACATTCCTGGAATGACATATTTCTATAATTTTCCTGACAGGATTTACTATTCCCAGTACATTGGAAATATGCGTCACTGCCATTAATCTGGTGCGTTCTGTCAAAAGTGAATATAGTTTTTCCACCATCAGATGACCACTTTCATCAACAGGAAGGACTTTCAACACAGCACCCTTCCTCTGACACATC
Source organism: uncultured Muribaculaceae bacterium (assembly GCA_964645495.1). Taxonomy (GTDB): domain Bacteria; phylum Bacteroidota; class Bacteroidia; order Bacteroidales; family UBA932; genus Cryptobacteroides. Next base: position 417 of record CAZYCJ010000018.1, on the reverse strand, counting down.
AACTGCCATGGAACTATATTGGAATGATGCTCGGCCTCGGTGACTATCACTTCATCACCTTTTCCTACGAAGGCCTCTCCAAAACTGAATGCAACAAGATTGATTGACGCAGTGGTCCCGCTTGTAAAGACAATTTCCTCACGAGATTCCGCACTGATGAAATTCTTGACTGCATCCCTTGACTGTTCATACGCCTGAGTGGCCTCATCGGCAAGACAATGCACAGCACGATGTATATTGGCATTGGAAAAAGAAGACATCTCATCCCACTTGTCCATAACAGACTGAGGACGCTGACTTGTCGCAGCATTGTCAAAATACACGAGATTCTTTCCATAAACTTGTCTGGAAAGAATCGGAAACATATTTCTGACATCAGTTACGACCATATAACCATTTTACTATAGAACCTGCAAA
>CAZYCJ010000017.1:0-37885 GCA_964645495.1 uncultured Muribaculaceae bacterium | reverse complement strand
ACAAGGAGGTTGCTGAACTCATGAAGCCTATTTTCCTTGAGATCATCATGGCTCCTTCATTCACCCCCGAGGCTCTCGAAGTGCTCTGCACAAAGAAGAATCTCCGTCTCCTCCAGGTCGACATGACCAAGGAAGAGGGCAGTCACAACCAGTATGTGAGCATGAACGGAGGCATCCTCGTGCAGGAGCAGGACATCGACACAAAGACAGTCACAGAAGATATGTGCGTGACCGAGACAAAGCCATGCTGCGAGGCTCAGATCACTGACCTCGACTTTGCCTGGAGGATCGTGAAGCATGTGAAGTCAAACGCAATCGTGGTCGTGAAGGACGGTGCAACTCTTGGAGTGGGAGCAGGTCAGATGAACCGTGTCGGATCTGCTAAGATCGCCCTCGAGCAGGCCGAAGCGGCGCTCAAGGAGGCCGGAAAGGATATCAGGAACGAGGCTCTTGTGCTTGGTTCGGACGGATTCTTCCCATTCGACGACACAGTCACCCTTGCTGCAGAATACGGCGTCAAGGCCATTGTGCAGCCGGGCGGCAGTGTGCGTGATGAGGATTCTGTAAAGAAGGCGAACGAGTGCGGCATCACCATGCTCTGCACAGGAATGCGCCACTTCAAGCACTGATCAGTCATCCAAGTTTTGCCTGCTTCATGATTCATAAATGTTACGTATCTGCAAGGTATGAGTATTCGTTCAAATAAATAATCCCCAGACGCGGGTCCGGGGATTGCCATATATATATCAGGATACTACTGCTTGTTGAGATGCAGCACATAATTGTGCGGAGCCACGTAGAATCTTTCGAAGTCTGACCAGTCCTGTGCATATCCGGGTACGTTCGGCTCGGTATAGTTGAGGTCAAAGTCGAGTGCGAATGTAGATATGACCTCATGTGCTTTTCCTGCGAAGTCGTGTGAGCCGGGAATAAGGAAGTTTGCAACCTCTGTCCTGTCACCATAGATGAATGTTACAGTGCAGTCAGTCTTGTTGTAGATGTACTGAGACTTGCCCTGGGCTATAGGAGTGTAGAATTCGGATGCATCCACATCTCCGTCTTCTCTTGGCATTATGCAGTCCCAATATCCGTTCTCGCCGCCCTGGAAGTCGACTTCACCGATTTCATTGCCGTTTTCGTCTGTTCCGGTTGCTGTGAATACATATGTGTCGTCCTGCATGTTCCATACTGTGTCATTGAATGCCCATGACTTTTCGACGAAGCCTACAAATGCCGGGTCTATTCCGCCGAAGCAATAAGCGTTAGCATATACATATGTTCCTGCTATAGACTCTGGGACAACACTAGGGTCAGGCGGAAGCGTAGGGACGAATACAGGCTCGGATGTCTTTGCAGACTCAGGAATACTCTCGACCTTTGCCACTTCGATATAGTAGTTGCGAGGCTTGTAGTATACCTTGTCGATATCATTATAGATGGCATTCCAGTTGTCTGTTCCGTTTAGGGCGGTGTGGAATGTCGGATTCTCGAACACATGTCCGTTTGCGGTCTGTGGGTCAAGGAGTTCAAGCACTGTCTGCTTTCCTTCCGCATCAGTGAAGGTGACGGTGTTAGGTGTGACAGAATAATCTCTTACCCAAGTACTTTCACCGACAGGTATCTGCCTGTAGAAGCGGCTTATGTCTGCCTGATTCCAAGGAACAGCGGATTGCAGGTACCAGCAACTCCAGTTCTTTCCGTCCTCACCTGCCCAGTTGATGCATTTACCTGTTGTCTTCGTTCCTGCATCAATCAGGTCAGTGAAGGTGAACTCGATATAATTGTCCATTTCTGCTGTGATGCCGTGTCCTGCTTCATCGTCGAAAAGCCATGTCTTGTTATGCATGTCGACGAATCCGCCTCCACCATATTCAGGACCTGTACCGCCGTATACCCAGAGACCCTTTATCTCATAACCACCGGCGAGGGTTTCTTCGAAGTCGATGTCATCGTAGACGAAGTCAAGAGAGCCTGTACCGCCGGCAGGGAATTCTGCTACTTCGCTGAGGTTGACCTTCTTCTCGTATCCGTTCACGCTGATCTTTATCTCAGATGCAGGAATTGCCGTAAAAGGCTTTACAGCCACATAGAACTTTGCGGTTTCATGTTTTGCGATTTCAGTGCCGTCCTTGACAACGAGTTTTACAGAATTTCCTGCAGAAACTTCTTCATATGTCGGGACAGGGGAAGAAAAGTCAACCACATATGTTCCGATGATGTTTTCTGATGCGGTAAGGACAATTTCATTGACTGTCAGTGGAGGTGTGGCACCGTTTGAAACATTGATTTCGACAACGGAAGCGAGATGCATCATGTGTGCTTCAGGAACTTCATCGGTCCCGACTCCCATGGCATATCCGAAAAGCGGAAGTGCATCTCCTGCAACATGCTTTCTGTTATCGTATCCTGATTGTGTCTGAGATGCTCCTACAGCCGAGCCTATGGTGACCTGGGCTGCATTGCCGCTCAAGGACAGGCCGTCTGTATAAGGATAGAACACGAACCAATCATAGGTGTACTGCTCCTTTAGGCCTGACGCCAGAGTCCCCTTGAACGTGTTGCCCTCGTCAAACTCTGCACTTCCTGCATCGGTGTATGATGTCGATCCTGAGATTGCATTATATACATTCAGCGCATCACCGGCAACCCATGTGACTGACTCTCCGTCTGTCGTTGTCTTGGTGTCTGTTATAAATGCCTTTACTTCAAAAGGTACATTCTTTTCTGTTCCCGGAGGGTTGGTGTTCTCTCCTGTCGAACTGTTGTCAGAAGGCTGCGGCTCCCATTCCTGATAAGCGCAGTTTGTCATGAGGAACGCGGACATTGCCAGCGTCAATCCGAAAAATAAGATCTTTCTCATAGTGTTTTATACTTTAACGTGGTTATAAATTCGTTTTTATCCAAAGTTGTCTTTACATGAATCCTGTGTGGAAATCCAGGAACCAGATCTATATGATTGTCTTCAAATATGTCTTCTTCGTTGTCTGTATAAAGATAAAGTCCTCTGGCCAGACTGTCTGAGGATACCGTCAGGACGATTCCGTCGCCGTGATCTTCTGCTTCAAACCTGATCTCTGCTTCAGGAAGGTCGTATTCATACGGGAAGCGGCTGAAGAAAGTGTTGTGAGAAATGACCTGTCCGTCTTCGACGAGCCTGACGTACAGGAATCTGTCACCTTCAAGTTCTTGATCATCCAGCCTCAGGATGTCTTCTGCCTCGTCAGGTCCGAGCAGGCACTCGGATTCCATAGTCTTGAGTATGTTTCCCTTAAAGTCCGAAACCATCGCTTCAAGTGTTCCCTCAAAACTGTCTTTTCTGTCCGAAATGACCTTCACAGATATCTCTCCGTCTGAGTTTACATATGGAGATGCCAGCACAGGAGCGTATGCTCTTTGCGCATAATGATGAAGCGCTTTCCATCTTCCATAGTAATCGATGCTTGACCAGGATATGGCCGGCCAGCAGTCGTTGATCTGCCAGAACAAGGTGCCCATGCAGTATGGCTTTGCTCTTCTGTGGGCTTCCATAGCGACCTTTACCGCTTCTGCCTGAAACCACTGTGTCATATAGACGAAGTCTTCAAAATCTTCCGGCACCCATGCATATCTGTTCAGATACCGGCTGATCATCTTATTGGAGAATTCAGGGTCTCTGGTAACGTCATCATAGGCTCTGTGATGTGCCAGGACGGAAGGAGAGTCTGTCTTCATGTCCCATGACGGTATGAACTTCCTCAAAGAGTGCATTTCAGGGTATGAGATGAATCCGTACTCGCTCATGAAGCGTGCAATGTTTTCCGGCTTTAGATATTCCTCAACCCATCCTCCTTTCCACACACTCCAGAAGTGGGCGTCTCCCATCGAATATGGTATGCCGTTATATCCGGTTGAAGGTGATGAATGGTGATAGTATCGTGTATCGTCTTCCTGTCTGATGGCCTCAGGTATCGCTGCATGGAACAGCCTGTAAAGGCCGGATTCATAATCCTTGCGTTGCTCTTCAGTCAGTTTCCTGTTCCAGCCCCATTCGAAGTATGATATTTCATTTTCATTATTTCCGCACCATAAGACAAGGCAGGGGTGATTCCTGAGTCTTCGTACATTATCACGGACTTCCGCCTGCACACCTCCGATGTATTTGTCGTCAGAAGGAAACATTCCGCAAGCAAAGGCCATGTCCTGCCATACCATTATACCAAGACTGTCGCATGCCTCATAGAACATGTCGTCTTCGTACAAGCCGCCTCCCCATACCCGAAGCATGTTCATGTTGGCCTGTGCGGCAGCATCAATAAGGGATATGTAATCCTTTCTGCTGCGTCTTTCCGGAAAGTTGTCAATAGGAATCCAGTTGGCGCCTTTGCAGAATATGTCATGACCGTTCAGCCTGACATACATGCTTCTGCCATATGGGTCATTTTCCCTGATCACTTCAACGGTTCTGATGCCGGTGGCCTTCTTCATCCTTTCGGTCCTGTCACCGATCCGGACGACGATCTCAAGTTCTGTCATAGCGGCCTTGCCTGTTCCGTTGCTCCACCATAGTTCTGGTTTTTTCAGATCGAATTCAACAGGGATCCTGTTGCTTCCGGATTTCAATTCAATTTCCTGTCTGTGGATCCTCCTGCCATCGCATTCTATTCCGATATGTCCTTTTCCGTCATATTCTGAAATGATGCTGACTTCCGCCTCCATTTCTGCCCTGACTGCTTTTCCTGTTTCTATGGACACTCCCTCGAGTTCCCTTGTCTTGAAATGTACGTCTTCCAGTTTCCATCCATCCCATTCCTCGATATATATAGGCTTCCGGATGCCTGCAGTGATGAGCCTTGGCCCCCAGTCCCATCCGTAATGATACCCGGCCTTACGTGCATACAGACTGAGCCAGATGTCGCTCTGGTCGTTGTTTGGCCATGCCTGAAGACGATATGGGGCATCGAGGTACTTCGGCATGTCATGCCTGAATACTGATTCGAAGCGTATCACTATTTCATTTTCTCCTTCTCTGATCTTGTCCCCGATATCGAAGACCCATGTGCGGAACATGTTGTCTGTCTTGCCTACAGGAAGGCCGTTGATACTTATATGAGCATAAGTATCAACTCCTTCCATTACCAACCTATTATTAACCCTAACCGCATCATTGTCAGTATGAAATGTTTTTCTGTATTCCCAATCCTTTTCTCCGATCCACTGAAGGGACCTTTCGTTTCTGCCGTAGAACGGGTCTTCAATAAGGCCGCATGACAAGAGGTCCGTATGGACACATCCGGGCACCGTCGCAGGTCTCCAGACAGAGTCGCCGACCTGTCTGAATTCCCATCGGCCTTCAAGACTGATGCGCTGGGGAGTGCCTGCTGCCATGAAGACTGCAGACAACGCCATCACGGCCGGTATTGAAATGAATTTTCTTGTCATCTTGTAAGATTCTGTCTTTTGACGTTATATCCTTCTATACTTACTGTTCCTGCCTTGTCGCATGAATATTCCACAATCCTCTTTTCACCCGGCAGGAGATGGAAATAGCCGTCGCTGAAATATGCAGGAAGAATTATGCTGTCGGTGTCCCTTTCTCTGAGGTTCAGCTTAAGATTGTATGCTATGTGTTCTGACGGATTGCTTATCTCTATTCTGGAGATCCCGTCAGAAGACGGTTTCAGCATCTTTGCCTTAAGTGATACCGAAGGTGTGTCGTTCAGGCTTGTAAAGTCAGATACTCCTTCTCCCATCATAAGGTAGTCGTTCTCGGAAAGGACCTTTCCTTTTTTATCTGTCATTATCAGCCTGATGATGAACACCCCTTCAATGTCTGCAATGTCCGCAATGGATGTTTCGACTTTGGAGTTTGCAGGCAGGTCTACGTCTTTCTCAGATCTTCTGCTTGATGCCTTGCCATCGGGTCCGTAGCATGTCATGCTTATTTCAACACCTTTTATATCTTCGACCGTGGTGTTCAATGCCACGATCTTTCTGTCATGGAGGTTCATCTGTATATGGACAGGCTCACATGCCTTTTTAGCACCGTAATACGATCCGAAGGTTTCATAGTCCCATGAGTAGGTCTGCCATTCCACGCTTGGCCATGCAGGATGAGACATCCATAGCAACATCCCTGAGGTGTTGTCCCATAAGCGGCTGTTCCAGGATTCGAACATGGCGCGATAGCTGTCGTAGTTGATGAACTGTACTTTTCGGCAGAAATCATCCAGACTTTCAGCCTTTCCATACAACCTGTCTACAGTCTGCACATACTCAGTCAGTCCGTTCAGCAGGTCATGATAATGCCATGTGTCAGAAATCGGCCACAGATCTGCTTCAGGCATCATTTTCCTCATAGAGGCAGCGGTCGGTACCGAAGGTGAACCGAGTTCCGTGTTGAATCCGTATGCATCGTCTGTATAGTATCGGGATGCATCCTTGTAGTAGTGCCATGGTCCGCTGGGCCTGAGGTTGCAATGTCTGGAGTTCGGATGGTATCGTCTTGTACAGTCTTCTTTCAGGATCATTTCCGCCAGCCTGTTTTCCAGCGATTCAGTAGCATATCCTTCGTTTCTCGGACACCAGATTGCTATGGACGGATGGTTCCTGAATCTGCGTACCACATCCGTTGCATTCCTCATGAAGAGGTCCTCGTCGAGAGGGTTGAGGTTGAAGCCTTCTGTGGAAATCCAGAAATCATTCCATACCAGCATCCCGTACTCATCGCATAACCGGTAGAAGGTTTCGGAGGTGCTGGCTCCGGTCCAGTTTCTGATCATGTTGAAGTTGGCGTCTTTATGAAGCCTGAAATATGGTTCAAGATGATCTCTTGAAACATTTTTCATCATGTCGTCCATGCCCCAGTTGCCGCCTTTGCAGAAAATTCGGATACCGTTTACCTTGATCACAAGGTACGGACTCATTCCACCATCGGGTATGACTTCTATCTCTTTCAGAGGAACTCCGGGCCTGAGGGACGGAATCTGTACTCCTGAAACCGTGTCTCTGAGCATCCTGTGGTTGAAGATGTTTCCGAGCCGATTGTCTTTGACAGGATTGTGCTCGATTCGCAAGCCTTTGAGCTCCTCAGTGTCTACTGTAAGTTCATAACTCAATTCTCGTACTCCGAAGTTGAAATCCTGAGTGTCAGATGTGCCTTCTGTCGTATTGCATTCGAGGCTGATGGAGTATAGATTCGGGTCTCCATAGCCGTTAGGCATCCAGAGTCTTGGATTATCCAACCTGACGCCATCGATTACCACCTCCTCCTTTTCTCCTGCGCGTATCATGATCTCCTTGGAGAATTCAATGTCTTCGATTCTTCCTGTCAATGTCGCGCTCATGTCCCTGTCAAGGATATTGCTGACAGAAGTCCTGACTGTTATGTCTGCATAGGAAACATCAGGCAGCGGGAGGTCTGTAATTACCTGTGTGTCACCGATTGTCAGGCCGTCTGATGCATGAAGCGTCACATCCTGCCATATTCCTATGTTGCGGTCCCGTACTCCAGGCATCCAGTCCCAGCCTTCAGAACATATGAACGTCGGCCCGTCAAGGCAGAGCGCACCTCCGTTCCATCCGCCTCCCGCTGTAGGAGACTGCTCGTGAGGTATTCCGGGATTTGCAGGCGGAAAGATGTGTACATACAGGTCGTTCTTCTCCTTTAGACAGGCTGTGATGTCGAATCTGCCTCTGGTGAAGGCGCCCTCGATTCTTCCTATCTTGTTGCCGTTCAGCCAGATGTCGGCCTTGTAGTTTATTCCGTTGAAGATAAGTTCGATCTTCTTCCTGTCTTTTGCATTTTCCGGCAGGGAGAAACCGCATCGGTACCACCAGTCTTTCCTGCACAGGTCATCCGGGATAGCCAGATTGTTCAGTCCGAAATAAGGGTCGGGATATACTCCCTGTTGCACCAGGGTTGTAAGAACGGTACCTGGAACCGTAGCATCGTACCACTTGCCTGAACAGATGCTGTCCGCTTCACACAACTCCCACCCTCCTTCAAGGATCCATGAGTGTCGTGCGGCAGGCTTGCATATGGTGACAGCATCTTGTTTGTCAAGTCTTTCAGACATGGCGACAGGTACTCTGCTGATTGGCAGAGTCTCCCTTGGCTGAGGAGAAGCCAGCCCGAAGTTTTTTGACAGTTTCTGCCTGTGGACTGTCTGGGCATCTGTCATGCTGCTGCAGCACAGCAGCATGATGATGGCGATGATACGTGTTCTGACTGTCATGTCCTTTTGTTTATTCTGCAACAAGAATGGCTTCCTCAAGCGGTTTCAATCCCAGGTTTTCCAGTTTCAATATTCCGTCTGTCTCCGCTTTTCCTGCTTTTTCAAGTTTTGTGGTCTCTGTATTCAGCCTGTATATCTTGAGTCTTTGTGAGTTTCCAAGATGTATCTCCGTTGTATCGAAGGACTTGTCGCTGCCGTTATACAGATAGATGAAGATTCTCTTTCCGCAGCGTAAGGCGAATGTTTCAGCCTTTCCGTTGTCTTCGGTTTCAAGAATCTCGAATTCACCCTTGCCGGCCTTGAGCATCATGTCGTTCATATACCTGACATTGCGGATGTAAGGGATCATGTTCCGGTTTTCAAAATACTCCCACCACCAGCTCATAGGAGTTACCGGAGTGGCGCTGAACAGACCATACCACAGACCTCGTCTGAAATCCATGTCCATTCCGTCACCGAAGTCATCGAAATTCTTGGACCAGTCCCATTCATATCCGAATTCTCCGATCACATACGGCTTTCCGAATTTTTCGGAATAACTCCGGATGTTCTGAGGAATGCTCACAGTGGCATTGTATATATGCTTCTGATTTATATCAATGTTTCTGACAGAATTGAGCCCCTCAAGATCACGATGTGAAATGGATGTGGTCGTGATGTGTCCGAAAGGATCGATTTCCTTCAGATATGTGCTCATTTCGTCATGCCATGCGACTATGTCCTTGCTTGGAATGATGCCGTTGCGTCCTCTATGCTGGATGTTGTCGATTTCGTTGAAGAACTCCCACATGCCGATGGCCGGGCTGTAACCCCATCTCGCCACGATGTAGCGCAGTCTGTTCTTGTAACGGATCTTCGCCTTGTCTGAAATGAAGAAGTCATGGTCTGCACGTACGTTTCCCTGTCCCATGCACAGCATTATCTTTATATCATGCTTTTCAGCAAGTCTTATGACATGGTCGAGACGTTCTATGGCGCTGGCATTCATATACTCATCGGTAGGTGTATAGCGATGATTGTTGAAATTGTCCTGCTGATCGATAGGGAAGTTCCATGAACACATCCACATTCTGGTGAAGTTGCCTCCGTTTTCAGCAAACATCGGAAGCATCACATCATAATTGAATCTGTCGTGCTGCTCATGAAGGTCGCTGAAATATCTGGAATCATCATCCGTTCGGGATTCCCAGCATAGGTTCATGGCAATGCCGCGGTATATCTCGCCGTTGTCATATTGCAGTGTCCAATTATCGCGCAAGTGCAGGATTCCCTTGCCTTTGCTTTGTCTGACATTCATTGTCCCGACAGCGGACTCGGAGACAGTCTTCCCGTTTTCCTTGTAGATGAAACGGTAAGTGTACTTTCCCGTTTCCTGTGGTGTGAAGCGGGCCTCCCAGATACTTTTTTCTCCACTTTTTCCTGTCTTGTAGAAACATGGCAGTGAAAGTTCCTTTCCGGAAGGAGAAGTCAGAAGCATGTCCAGCGATGCCTCCTCCTGCAGATATGGATTGCTCCAGTTACCTGTAAGGCTGATTTCGAATGCGGATAGTCCATATGTTGAATGACGTGCATTCTGTGGAGTAACGCAAGAAATCTGCGCCATCATTCCGATAGCGGACGTTAAAATCAGTAAGGTGAGAATAAAACGCTTCATAGTTCAGGTTTTAAATGACCGCCGTCCAAGTGACGGCGGCCGTCACAATAATTCATGAAAGACACTAAATCGCCTTGAGTGCATCTACATCCACAACGATTGTTGCCATAGTGCCGTTAGCGGAGAGCTCGTATTCGGAAGGGTTTGCAAGTCCGACGCACAGTACCAGTTTCTGTCCTGTATAAGAGTCGAGGGCACTCTTGCTCAGACTCAAGTGGAATGTGCATGAATTTTTCCCTGCCTCTACATTTACAGAAGACGGGAGCGAGTAGACACCCTCAGGCATAGCAGTACCTCCGACTTCAGAAGCCTGCTTTGCTGTTTCTTCGGCATCTGCAACAATCTGTACAGAGAATGCTTTACCTGCTTCTTTTCCTGAACGGAGCACTCCGAGGTAGACAAGATAGTTGTCACCTTCCTCAGTGAAATTGTAAGTGTCGGTTCCGCCGCCTGACGGTACGTTGTAGATATTGTTGATGCCACCTCCGGCCATGGCTTGCGGCATGTATATCTTCATCAGGCCGTAATCGATGTCTCCGTCGCCCTTCGAACATGACGAAAGGGCGAGGATGCATGCGGATAATATTGTGAATAAGATTTTTCTCATGATATGTTAATATTGAGGATTCTGTTCCAATGTGTTGTTAGAGTTTTCAATTTCAGAACGAAGGAACGGAAGGTAGTAGTTCCTTTCATGGAAGGTACGTGCAGCCACTTCTGTCACCTCGTAGTTCCACCGGTCTCCGCTCTTCGACACCTTGACTCCAAGAATAGGTGAGTTGAGCACTTTCATTGCATCTTTCCAGCGGAGAAGATCCCAGTAACGATGATCCTCGAATGCGAGTTCGACACGTCTCTCATGCTTTACAGCATTGCGGAACTCAGACACATCAGTTGCTGTCACTTCAGGAAGATCCGTGCTTGCACGGTCTCTTACCATCTGCAGAGCCTGGCGTGCCGACATGCTGAATCCTGCCGGTACGGCGTCAGGTCCGTATGCCTCATTCATGGCTTCAGCATAGTTGAGGAGAACCTCTCCCCAACGGTATGCCACCCAGTTGTGCTGAGTTGTGGCTCCCTGTATGAGGTTGAGATTGTCTGTGAGGAACTTCTTGAGATAATATCCGGTGCGGCTTGAATTTGCAGAAGCCATATCGTCAGTGCCTCCTGCAGACTGGTCGATGACACGTCCGTTCCAGGTGCTTCCGTTTGTCACGACTGAAGCCTGAAGTCTTGGGTCACGGTTTGCATAAGGGTCTGTAGGATCAGGAGTTCCGATATATTCATATGCAGCCACAAGGTTATGCGACGGAGTGGCACCGCTCTTTCCTCCCTGTGTCGCTATAGGATAGTTGTTTGCCTCCATCGTATTCGAACTCCAGCTGCGTACCGCATAAATGGTTTCACTGCTTGACAGAGGGTTTCCTCCGGTGAAGTATGAACCATAGTCTGTGGCGAGTGAATATGACAGGTCTGTGTTGCTGATGAGTTCGTTGACAGCGGCTGCTGCTCTTTCCCATTTCTTCACATCGTTTGTCTCATTGTGAAGAGGTGATGCCGCATAAAGAAGCACGCGTGCCTTTATTGCAAGTGCAGCGCCGAGTGTGAACCTGCCCTCACGCTCTGTAAAATCGTTCCAGTTTACGGCGAGGTCTGCCTTGTGGTTGTCGATCTCAGTCACTATGTACTCCACGACCTCCTCATATGTCGAACGCTTTACAAATGTGCCATCATCCGTTGATGATTCGATGATCGGAACTCCGCCGTACATCTTTATGAGTTCTGCATAGTAGTATGCGCGTGCAATGTGAGCCTCAGCCTTGAACCATGCAAGAGATTCGAGGTCCCTCTTGTAATTTGTGGCGTCTGTGATAAGGTTTCTGTTCTGAGCCAGAAGAGCCTCTCCTTTGCCGTCAGCCACGTATTCCAGGAAGAAATTGGCGGCGCGGATACCTTCATAGTAGTTCTGATAGCAATAGAACAGCGGGTTGACGCTCTCGTTGAGCATACCCTTGTTGAAATAGATCACATCTGATGACGCAGAAGTCTGCTGTGCCTCATCGGAAGCGGTAGCAAAGATGTTGTTGTCAATCATAGTGTATCCATATCCGATAGGAGAATAGAATGCATAGCCGAAATACCAGATGGTACTCCTGTCGGTGCCTATGGTTTCTCCTGTCTGATTGCGGTCAAGGCTTGTGTCGAGGAAGTCGCTGCAAGCCGATGACATCAATGCAATCACAAAAGCGGAAATAATGTATCTTAGTTTCATAATATGCATCTGTTTAGAATGTGACCGACACTCCGACATTGTATGATCTTACAGTCGGATAGTAACCGAATCCCTCAGGGTCCATGTTGTAGTTGCGCAAAAGGCCGCTGAAGGTTGCAAGGTTATGACCGCTCAGATATATCCTGAGATTTTCGATGCCGGCCTTCTTGAGCTTCTTTGTATCGAAGTTGTATCCGAGTTCGAGGTTGCGCAGTTTCAGGTATTCGGCGCTTCTGATCCAAAGAGAACTTGTCTGGTAGTTGTTTTCATTGCTCTGAGTCGACAGACGTGGGAATCGTGCTGTGGCGCGGTTGTCGATACCCTCGGTAGGGTAGTATGCCCACGCGCTCTTTGCGATTTCATATGCGTTTCCGTTGTCGACGAAAGCCACTGTCTGATTCCAGTTGTCAAGCAGATTCACAGACGCTCCGGCTGCTCCCTGGAAGAGGACTTCAAGGTCAAATCCCTTCCATCCGATCTTTCCTCCGAAACTGAAGTACCATTCAGGGAATGCCGATTTGCCGATGGCAGTCACATCATTCTGGTCTACAACGTCATTTCCGTCAAGGTCATAGTATTTGACATCTCCCGGCTGGACAGCACCGAATGCAGGGGTAGGAATGCCCTCTTTGAGGTTTCCTGCGTTGTCGAAATCATTGACGTCGTAGAAACGCTCTGCCTTAAGACCTATGATTGTTCCGTATGGACGGCCTGTCTGTGCGCTGAAGTCATTTGCAGGAGCCACCTCCGCCATGTAGTCGATGGTGTTTCTTGCGAATGAAACCATACCGTTGACTCTGTATGAGAAATCTCCGCTCTTGCCGGAGTAGATCGCAGAGGCCTCGAATCCCTTGTTGGTCATCTCACCGACATTTGCGAAATAGTACTGTTTTCCATAATATCCCATCTTGGAATTGTCCAATGTCAGGATATTGCTTCTCTTGTCCATGAAGGCTTCGACTGTAAGGTTGAGTCCGTCAAACAGCATGGCATCGATTCCTACGTTGTATTTCATGCTCCTTTCAGGGACTACATCTTCGTTAGGCACGAACATCGGCACGAGTGTGTTCTGCCAGCTTCCGCCGTTCTGACCCATATAGAATGAGCCCACATAACTGTTTGCGTAGTAGTCCTTGAACAGGAATCTTCCGTTTGAAGAGAAGTTTGACAGAACAGATGTCGCACCTGAGTCAGCAGCACCGGCTGCTCCGGCTGATGCACGGATCTTGAGGAAGTTGACCCATGAACTGTTCTTCAGGAATTCTTCGTTTGATGCCACCCATGCGAATGAAGCCGCAGGGTAAAAGTGCCATCTGTGTCCGGGCGCGAAAGAGTCGTTTCCGAAATATGAGAATGCAAGTTGAGCGACATATCTGTTGTCATGGCTGTAGTCGATGATTCCGTTGAGGTTCAGATAGTTGTACTTGTATGAGAAGTATCCGTCACCTTTGTATGCGGAAATGTGGTAGTTTACTGCGGCAGAGATGCTGTTCTTTCCGAAATCACGGTCGTATCCTATCGTGAGCCTTCCCTGCTTCCAGTCCTGCATTCCTCCTGAGCCGTATCCGCTCGCTACCAGAGAAGTCGTCTCGTCTGTGGTGGTGTTTTCCCCGTTGTACCATCTAGCATAGTTCTTTGTCTTGCTGTAGGTGCTGAGGGTGTAACTGTAGAATGAGAATGCTTCTTCAAGGTAGAGACCGGGAGTCACAATGTCGAGTTTCTCCTTCACTACGAAGTTACCCTGAAGGCTTCTTGCCTTCTGAGAATACCATCCCAGTTCGTTTATCGACGCATATGGGTTGTTCGGATATATTGCTGTTCCGGACAGACGGGTCATCTCTGCATCATCATAGATGTTGTATATGTTTGACGGGTAACGTGCAAGGTCATTGAACAGCGAACTGATGTCGTAGTTAGGTCTGCGGCGCATTTCAAGACGTCCTCCGAAATCAACTCTGAACTCGAATATCTTCATGATGTTGAAATCGAGGTTTGCGCGGAGGTTGTACCTTTCATAGCCGAGGTTCTTTGTAGCGTCAGTGTTCTTTGCATTGAGGAGTCCTCCGGCATTGACATAGCCTAAGTTTACGTTGTAGCGGGCATTGGCGTTGCCTCCGTTGAATATGATGTCGCCGTCGACATATGATCCTGCGCTTCTCATCACTTCGTCATACCAGTCAACGTCAACTCCTGTGCCGTTCTTATAGGCTTGAAGCTGCTCTGCCGTGTATACAGGGGACCATGTCATGCCGTTGTCGTTGGATACGGCCTGATTGTAGAGATTCGCGAAGTCATATGAGCCTAAAGGCTTGTTCACGACATTCGGGGTCTGTGCTCCGTAACGCACCTTGGCAGAAACTGTAGCAGGACCGGCTTTTCCTCTCTTTGTCTCGATGCGGATCACTCCGTTTGCTCCACGGTCTCCGTAGATTGCGAGAGCTGCACCGTCCTTGAGTATTGATACGCTTTCGATTTCTGATGGAGAGAGCGATACAAGGTATTCGGCATTCACTTCAAAACCGTCCACGTAGATCTTGGCGGAGTTCCAACTTCCTACTCCATAACTTCCCACGCCTCGTATAAGCCATCTGGCGTTGTCATTGCCGACCTCTCCGGTGCCTTGGAGGACTGTAAGTCCAGGAAGCATTCCCGCCCAGGTGTTGGACAGGTTTGATGTCTGGATATGATACAGATCCTCTCCTGTCACGGTCGACACCGCAGCGGTTGAAAGCGTGTCAGGAATTTCCTGTGCAGTCAACCCTGTGGAAATCAGTATCGATGTGCTCAGTATTGAGAGACATCTCATTATATTCTGTTTTCTCATGTCTTCTGAATTTTAATAACCTGGATTCTGAGTGATGGTTCCCTTGTTGACTTCAGTCTGAGGGAATGGTTCAAGATACATTGCAGGAGACCAGAATGCGGTGTAGATCTCCGCTTCCCAGTATGTTTCCACCCACTCTGCTGCATATGGCCATGTCGCTGCATCATCATTCTTTATGTTGAATGTGAATGAACGCATAGGGCCTCCGCAGATAGAGGTGCCGATGTCTGCACGCTTCCAGTGCTTTGCGTCGAAATAGCGATGGTTCTCCTGGAAGAATTCGATAGCCTTTTCACGCTGGATGATCTCTCTGAGTCTGGTCTGATCCTTTTCTGTCACGGCAGGAAGACCTGCACGCTGGTGTACTTTGTTGAGGTTCTCGAGAGCCTTTGTACTGTTTCCGTACTCATTATATGCTTCAGCGAGGTTGAGGTAAGTCTCTGCCAGACGGAAGAGTGGTGCTTCGAACCATACGCGTGAGCCTGCATTGTAATAGAACTTTGTTCTTTCTCCACATCCCTGACCTGTCGCTCCGACTCTGTTAGGGAAGGCTCCGCTCTTGTTTTTGTCAGCGTCGTAGCCTCCTCTGCTCCATCCGTTATTCTGCCACTTTGAGTCACCGGCATTGTTCTTTGCATCAAATCCGCCGAACTTTATGTCCGCAAGGGCGCGAGGCTCGATCGAGTTGATGTTGGCGACCCACTCTGCTCCTGAGCGAGGTGATGCGTCACCGATCGCCGGCCAGTCAAGTTCGGTTCCGTCGTTCTTGTAATAGAGTTTCACATGATTGGACAATACACCTGATTCGTCAGAGTCCCAGCGGTTGTAGTCCCAGTAAGGAGAGCAGTTCTGGTAGTAGAACAATGCACTTGCAGGCCAACTGTACTTGTCTGAACTGTTGCACTTGTAGGCAAGGATGACCTCGCTGTTGCCTGGAGTTGAGGTCGCTGTGGCATAGTCATCAAAAGGATTGCCGGTGTTGATCAGGACGACTCCGTTTGCGGCTGCCCATGAAAGCACGGCCTCGTTTGCATCTATCGCGTCTTTCCAGCGCTCTGTATCCGCAGCGCCAAGGCATATCAGATTGTTGAGTTCGCCGTTGTCAAGATATGGTGTGGTGCTGTTGAAAAGCGGACGTGCTGCGAAAGTAAGAGTCTTTGCCTTTATGGCGAGAACGGCTCCCTGAGTCATTCTTCCTGTGTTGGCTGCATCCCATTTTGCAGGAAGGACAGCATAGGCCTCGTCGCAAAGGTCAAGTATATACTGAAGTACATCGGCGAGCGGGGCACGTCCTGCAGTGAGGTCGTCACTTGCCTCGAACGACTTGGTGACTATAGGGACGCCGCCGTAACGGTAGAACATTCCCATGTATCTGTACGCTATGAGTGCGGTAGCCTCGGCCCTGATGACCGCCTTGGTGGCATCATCCATGTCAGGAACCTTGTCGATATTCTCTTTTACGATGAAGCACTGGCGGATATATTTCCAGTTGTTCGCGTAATTGTCTGCTCCCGCATCCGAACCGTCTACTCCGTTGACGCTTAGTCCCTGCTGGGCCACAACATATGTTCCATGCCAGTTGTATCCCCTGTTGACCTCTCCTGAAATGGCTCCGAGCGTACCGTGTCCGATACCGAATCCTCCCGGCCATCCGTGGAGAAGGACATTTGAATAGCATGACATGAGGGCGGCCTCGGCATTCTTGGTGGTGCCGAATACCGCGTCAAGGTCTACCGTACCTGTTGTGTCCGGCTTCTCAAGGAAAAGATCACATGAGGCAAGCATTGAGAGACCTATGACTGCCAATATTTTGGTTATCTTTTTCATCATATTCATTCTCCTTTTTTAGAAACGCAGGTTCAATCCGAATGTGAAGACTCTGGTAAGAGGATAGAGGTATGTGCTTCCGTCCGTAGTCTCAGGGTCGATGCCATAAGGTGTGAGGGCGTTCTTGAATGTATAGATATTGTTTGCATTCATGAACAGTCTGAGTGACTGTACGTTAAGTTGACTGAGGATGCCTTTCTTGACATTGAAGGTATATCCGACTTCCACATTCTTGAGTTTGAAGTGGTTTGTAGATACCATCCAGTAATCACTTGTAAGGTAATTGTTGTGTGACGATGTTGCAGAATATGCTGCGCGCGGATAAGTGATCGTTTCTCCTGCTGCATATTTCTCCGCCGTCCATCTGCCGTCATACTGCCACTTCCATGCATTTCCGGCATTCTTGAAGAATGGGATGGTATATCCGCTGCTCAGGTAGTATGAGCCGTTTGCAGAACCTGTGAAGAGCATTCTGAGGTCAAGACCCTTCCATGCAAGATGGAGCTTCACATTGAAGTGGTATTGTGCATAGTTAGGGAATCCGATAGGAGCCACGTCATTCTGGTTGATGAGTCCGTCTCCATCGAGATCCTTGTAGCGGATGTCGCCAAGTGTAGCCTGATTTGAGGTGTAGGTGTTGTAAGGACGGTTTGCAAGTTCTTCCTGTGTGTTGAAGAGTCCGTCGCTTACAAGTCCGAATCTCTGGCCTATCGCATGTCCGGTCTGATTCATCCATTGATATGGATTGTTGGCCTCTGCCTTGTATATGATCTTGTTGCGTGACCAGCTGAGGTCTCCGCCGATGGAGTATGTGAAGTCACCGATGGTGTCTGACCACCCGAGGACAAGTTCATAACCCTGATTTTCTGTTATACCCACGTTTGCCGGAGGGACGGCATCGGATGACACCCCATAGATGGCAGGGATGGTACCGAGTGTTGTCAGGATGTTGTCACGTTTTTCATAAAAGTAGTCAAAGTCTACGGAGAGTCTGTCTGAGAAGAACTTGGTCTCGACTCCGATGTCGTACTTTCTGGCTCTTTCCCATGTGATGTCAGGATTACCGAGTACACCTTCGGTCGCTCCTGCAAAATATGTGTTGGCAGAAGAACCGTTGTTGTTTCCGAGATAGTATCCTGTCTGGTTGAGGTAGTATGTGTTAGGAAGATAATAATATCTTCTGTCTGCTCCCAGGCGGTCGTTTCCGACTTCACCGTACGAAGCACGTATCTTCATGAAGGTGAATATTTCGTTCTGTGGGAACCATTTCTCTGATGTCGGAACCCAGCCTGCTGAAACCGCAGGGAAGAGACCGAATCGCTTGCCTTCAGCGAACTGCTCGGTACCGTTGTATCCGACATTGACCTCAGCCATGTACCTGTCGTCATAGTTGTAGGTGACACGGCCGACAAATCCCATGATGCCGGATGCTACATTGTATGAGTCCGATGGCATGGTGTACTTCGATGCCTTGGCGAGAAGGAGGGCCGATACGTTGTGCTTTCCGTATGATTCGGACCAGTCTGCACCGGCATCTACATAGAACTTGTTCCAGTTGCTGTATCCCCATGATTCGAACGAGCCGCTTCCCATGGATCCTCCGAAGAATTCGAGGATGTTAGGGTTCTCGGCATTACGCTGTACGGTGTATGAAGGAATCGAAGGAGTATACTTCACATATCTGTTGTAGTTGTCCTGATATGATACGGTAGCATAAGCCCTGAGGTTAGGAAGGAGATAATCCATCTTATGCTCCAGTTTGATCGAATTGTCGAGAAGGCTGTTGAAGATTGTTCCCGATCCGCTTATGAGCAGGTTGTAGAGGGCGTTCTGCTCTCCGATGCTGCTGTTTGTCTTTCCGGCAAGAGGATTCTGGGCCGATCCGGAAACTCCTGCAAATCCGCGGATCAGTTTTCCGTCAACTATACCGGGGGAAATGAACGGGTTGGCATCGTAGATGTACTGCATGATGATCTTGTAACGTGATGAGAGATCATATGGGTCGGCACTGTTGCCCGGACCTGTAGTCTCACCGAACTGTCCTGCAGAATTGATGGTGACCTTCAGGTTCTTTGTCACCTCGATGTCGAAGTTGCTTCGGAAATTGTACCTGTTGAATATGGAACCGGTATTGGAACCGTAATATTCCACGGCATTGGTGATACCTTCCTGACGGAAATATCCGAAGGATACGAAATACTTGACCCTGTCGGTTCCTCCGCTTATGTTCACGTTGGCCTGATACTGAGGAGCCACTTTGTTGAACTGCTCCTTGTAGAGGTTGCGTGATGCGTAGTAGAGGGCCGGTGTGTTCTTGAGTTCCGCCTTCTGTGCGTCAGTCAGGTGGGTCATTGCATCCACCTCCTGAGGAGTGAAGTCGCGGTTGTTCTTGAATTTCCAGAGGTCGTAGTCGTCATAGATGTATGCAGAAAGACCTTCGTTGCCCGAATATGCGTTCTGCTCGTTGCGGATCGCTTCGTTTCTGAAGAGCGCGTACTCGTATGCAGTGGTTCCCTCCTGCAGGTTTGCCGCAGATGTGAGACCGAAGTTGGCCGAAGCGCTGATGACAGGTTTTCCTGCCTGTCCTCTCTTTGTGGTCACGATGATGACACCGTTCGCTCCGCGGACACCATATACGGCAGTGGATGAAGCGTCCTTGAGGACGGAGATGCTGGCGATTTCGTTTGCATCCATCGCATTGAATGCGCTGAAAGCCTGCTCCGAAGCCTGCTCTACTCCGTCAATGATGATCAGAGGAGTGGATTCTCCATAGGTGGAAATACCGCGGACATAGATGTTTGTCTGGTTGCGGCCCGGCTCGCCGGATGTCTGGAGTCCGCTGACACCAGGGGTGTTTCCTATGAGTGCATTTGAAATGTTGGCTACAGGAGAAGCGACGAGGTCAGTTCCGTTGACAGCCGAAATGGCACCTGTGACGTTGATCTTCTTCTGGGTGGCGAATGCTGTTACGACGACCTCTTCCATGAGGTTTGCATCCGTTACCATCTGTACCAACAGCAACTGCTGGCCGGCAGTCAGCTGTATTTCCTGTGTCTTGTAACCGATAAACTGGAATTCAAGCACTGCGTCTGAAGATACGCGTAATTCGAATTTACCGTCAATGTCGGTCGAGACTCCGTTGGTCGTACCTTTTTCAACTACAAATGCACCATATAATGGATCTCCATTATCGTCTTGCACTATTCCATTGACTGTCCTGCTTTGGCCATAAAGCGGACTTGCAATGACTCCGCAGAGCAGCATGATGCAACTCAGCAGAAATGATTTTAGTGATCTGGTCATTTTGGTTATATTTTGTTATTAATAATCGATATAAGTCTACTTTACTTCATGTCCCTGAGGCATCGTGTACATGTCAGGAAGGTCATTGCTGAAGAAAGTCGCAGGGTCATTGTACATCGCTCGGAAATCTTCTTCTGAAGGATGTCCCGGATATACAGAATAGAAGTGTCTGTCAGATTCGTTGCTGCCTACATATTTGTTTCTCCACATCACGATCATGCTGACTCTCTGGTCTTTGGCACATTCCAGGATGTGGTTTGTCCAGTAGTCGTTCCAACTGAATCCTTCCGGTCCCGTCTCCGTCACTCCACATGGCTTCTTCTTTTCGACAGAAAGAGCGGACATGGCAGTGAGGTTGCTCTTGAAAGCCTGCTTGTTGCTGTAGTGGTAGCAGTCCATTCCTATGAAGTCCACATAATCGTCTCCCGGCCATCTGTGCAGGAGCCTGCTCTTGACCCCGTTGCCGTAGTCTTCATCCATCTGAGGAGAAATCGCATAAATGAAATTGCGTACTCCCTTGACGTCGCGCAGATAGGTGACAGTGAATCTCCAGAATTCGATGAACTCGGCCTCGGTAGTGCATTTTGAACTCCACCACGACCATGTCTGAGTGTGTTCATGGTATGGACGGAAGATTACAGGTATCAGTTTTCCGTCGGAACCTCGCAGGTTGTTGGCAAAGTCTGCACACCTGTCAAGCCATTGCAGATATTTCGTACGTGTGGCATGGCCTTCAGTGAGAATGCTCTTCACGACCTCGTTGCTGGAGTTGTCCCAGGAGTCTCCTCCTGTATGAGGGTTGTTCAGATGGCAGCATGCCGTGATGACTTCGCCTCTGTCGTAAGCCTCGATTATCACGCGGCGGCGGATTGCATTTGCCTCGCTCTGATATCTGTTGTCCATGATTTCTGCGAAATCGACACTGAATACTCCCGGATAGTCTCCGCAGACTGATTTCGTGTCAGACATTCCCGGCTCGTCATACCAGTATCTGCCGTACCAAAGGTCGTCGTGATGTCCGAACATGAAACCCTTCTGGGCAAGAGCCCACAGGTTGGCATAAAGGGCTTTTGTCTCAGGTGTCGCGTTCTTGTCCACGATGCTGAGTGTGGTCAGAGGGGCCGGATTGACTGCCTGCCGTACAGTGACTATCTTATAATAATAACGGTCGTCCGTATCGGCGATCTTGATCTTTCCTTCTCGTGGATCTGATGATCGGTTTTCCTCTGCGGTGAACCACACTTTGTTTCCTTCGATCTTTTCAAATGTGATCCAGTCTGCCTGCGGCTCTGCGTAGAATGTGAAGTTTGCCTCTACGTCGACAGAGAACGATCCTGCATCAAAGGCTATCTCAACATTTTCGGCAACTGACAGCGACCGTGTGTCCGAAGGCTCAGTCGGCGTTGTGCCGTTTTCTGTTCCTGAGCACGACAGCAGGGCGGCCACAGATGCGGCTATATTTATCAATGATATGCTCATGATCCGCTTCATTGCTTATTGTGCTAAAAGATCCGAGTGATTGTCAAGAGGAGAATCGGTGTCCTTCTTTACAAGCCACATGGTGGTGCGTATGTTGTCGGTGAACCACCTTGAGTCCGGCCAGTTGTAATCAATCGTGTTGAACGGACCTTCATGTGTGCGTACGAAAGCGAGGTCAGGAACTGAGATCGTCTGAGTCGAGAATACGTGGTCTCCTGCCTCATATAGGCTGACTGTCCATAAAGGGTCGGTATACTCCGAATCTTCATAAGCATAGACTGCGATGCTTCCGTCTCCAGGTTTTGCCCAACGGCTCTTTCCTGTCGGGAAGATGCGGTATTTGCCGTTCACATCATTCCAGTTCTGGTACATGTAGTTGGCATATTTTCCGTCCGGACCAGGAGTGTTGACGAGTGTTCCGAAGGTCGCTCCTGTCTCTGCGTCGGCAGATTCAAGACGGAAACTGAGGGTGTTGTCATCCTCATCCGTAGGCATGTAGCCGTCACCCCAATGCCACCATTTGTCCATCACCGTGGATCTTACTTCTGCATCATCCCAGCCCCCGTGAATGATAAAGGCGCTCATAGGGGCGCTGCTGTCAAGAATACCTCCGATCGGAGTGAAACTGTAGGTTCCTTCAAGGGGATCCTTGAATTGGGTGTAACTGATGATGTAGGTGCGTGTTTCACCGTTGTAAGCCGTGACTGTGAAGTCGGCAGATCCGTCACTCAGGTCAATGGTGCTGCCCGGTGAGATGCTTGCCACAGGACAGAATTCACTGTCCGGGAATTTGAAGTCAAGGGCTACCACCTTTACGGCAGACATGTCAAGTCCTCCTGTAATCAGGCTGACCACAACTGATCCTTCCTTATCGTTGCGCCAGTTGTCGGTGATTACCGCAGCGCCGATCTGAGATTCGAGTCTCAGATTGACAGGAGTACGCTCACGAAGCCAAGGATCGATCAGTTCTTCAGTGTTGCGCGCCTGCTCTTCGCAGGAAGAGAAAGCCAGGACGGCAACCACTGCAAGAAACAGATGTCTTAAATTCTTCTTCATAACGTGGTGTTTTAGTTTATAATTTTGGTTAATACTTGTCGCCTTCATGGCATAATACGGTAACAAAAATAGATTTTATGGATTTTCCATCGGTTATCACTTTTGTCAAATCGTTATACATTTTTGAAGTGT
This sequence comes from uncultured Muribaculaceae bacterium, assembly GCA_964645495.1. Classification (GTDB taxonomy): domain Bacteria; phylum Bacteroidota; class Bacteroidia; order Bacteroidales; family UBA932; genus Cryptobacteroides. The sequence goes on along the minus strand of CAZYCJ010000017.1, from coordinate 15,125 downwards.
ACGGAAAATGCATAACGAACGAACAAAAAAGTATAATGCTATTAGAGTGATAAATCGCTAACTTTGAAGTCATAAATAAAAGGCGTATGAAAATCTACAGGCAATTATGTATTTTGGCCGTTTCGGCTATGTTGTCGTCTTGTTCCGACGTTGGGGACAGGATGTATCCGATTTCAAGACAGCAGGTGTTCATCGGAGAAGATATCGCTGTGACAGACACCGAATATGGCAAGGTCCGCGGTTATGTTCTTCATGATGTGTATTGCTTCCATGGTATTCCTTATGGCGCTCCGACCTCCGGGAAGAACCGCTTCATGCCTCCGCAGCCTCCTCAGTCGTGGGAGGGGGTACGGCCGGCAGTGGCTTTCGGAGAATCGGCGCCGCAGGAATATTATGACAGGAGACCGGAATCATATTATATGTTCACGGATCATTGGAATTATGATACCATGGGAGAAGATTGTCTACGTCTCAATGTGTGGACTTCGGGTCTCAAGGATGGAGTCAGACGCCCTGTCCTGGTGTGGCTGCATGGAGGTGGTTTTGCCAAAGGTAACGGTATGGAGCAGGATGGATACGATGGAGAGAACATGGCACGCAGGGGCGACATAGTTTTCTGTTCTGTCAATCATAGGCTCAATGCATTTGGTTTCAGTGACTTGTCGACGGTCGGAGGGGAAAAGTACAGGCATTCTGCAAATGTCGGCATGCTGGACATCGTCGCCGCTCTCGAATGGGTGCGGGACAATATCGGGAACTTTGGAGGAGATCCGTCGAATGTGACCATCATGGGACAGTCGGGCGGAGGGTCGAAGGTCAGCATGCTATGTGCGATGCCTTCTGCCAAAGGACTCTTCCATAAGGCGGTAGCCCTCAGCGGAGATGCAACTCGTGCGAATGATGTGAAGTATTCCGCTGCATTGGGCGAGGCTGTTCTTCGTGAGGCAGGACTTGAACCGTCTCAGGTGGATTCCTTGCAGACCATGCCATGGGAAGACTATCTTGCTCTGGCAATGAAGGCGCAGAGAGGATTGCGCGTGGATTACGGTTACAGAGCGGGTTTTGCACCTGTGGGAAATGATATCGACATTCCGTCAGGAGAATTCTTCGAAGGGACGGAGTCTGATGTCCCGATGCTTCTGTGCAGCACTTTCCATGAGTGGAATCCCAACAGGGATAACCCTGAATATGAAGATATTACATTTGAGGGCGTGGCTGAGCGTCTGGCAGGTACATACAAGGATCCGATGGCTGTCATCGATGCCTACAGAGCCGTCTTTCCCGAGGCTCGTCCGATCGAAATCTGGGCATATGCGGTTTCTCACAGATATGGCATGGTGAAACTTGCGGATGCCAGATGCCGTCAGGGGGCGCCTGTATATATGGCGTGGTTCGGATGGGAGTCTCCGCTTTTTGACGGGCGTCATAGGGCATTCCATTGTATCGATATTGCCTTCTGGCTGATGAATACAGACAGGATGGTCACCCATAATGGTGGAGGAAACCGTCCGTACAGGTTGTCGATGAAGATGTCCGAGGCCCTTCTGAACTTCATGAAGACGGGTGTGCCGTCATCGAAAAGGCTTCCTGAATGGGAGCGTTATACTCCTGAAAACGGAAGGCTCATGATTCTGGACGACAGATGTCATATGACAACAGATCCGGACAAGGAAGCAAGAAGGATAGTAGCAGAAAACTGGTATTGATATGAAACGCATAAGTATGATTCTAATGCTGTCCCTGCTGGTTGCGGGACAGGCCGCCGGTCAGGCGATATCGGCATGGCAGACAACACCGGACAGGTCGGATCTTTTCTCTGCAAAGGGCGAGGTGGCGGAATTCGGTGTGCAGCGGAATGAGAGGGCAACATATATGACAGTCGATCCCGTGCGTGGCTATCAGACTATGGACGGATTCGGCTTTGCACTTACGGGAGGCAGTGCGGAGCATCTGATGAAGATGACGCCATCGGTGCGTCACGAAATATTGCAGGAGATGTTTGATCCGAAGAATGGTGTGGGCTTCAGTTACATCCGCCTGACGCTCGGTGCTTCGGATCTCAACAGTTTCGTGTTTTCATACGACGATATGCCTGAAGGACAGGAGGATTTTGAATTGAAGCATTTCTCTCTGTCACAGGATCTTAAGGATGTGGTGCCGGTGATGTATGAGATATTGGGAATCAACCCTGATATAGAGATAATGTCGTCTCCATGGTCGGCTCCGGTGTGGATGAAGGAGAGCGGAGATGTGAGGGGCGGCAGGCTCAGGAAGGAGTGCTATCAGGTCTATGCAGAGTATTTTGTCAAGTATGTTCAGGCAATGGCGGAAGAAGGTATACATATTGATGCGGTGACAATACAGAATGAGCCGCTGAACTCCCGTAACACGCCCAGTATGCCTTGGGATCCGGCAGATCAGACGGAGTTTGTAAAGAATCATCTCGGACCGGCATTCGGGAAGGCCGGCCTTGATACGGACATCGTGGTCTTTGATCATAACTGTGACCGCCCTGACTATGCCCTTGCCATCTATAACGATCCTGAAGCGGCGAGATATGTGGAGGGCTCTGCCTATCACCATTATCGTGGTGATCTGAGTGCCATGTCCTATGTATATGAGGCCAGACCGGACAAAAAAATATACTTCACCGAGCAGATGACGACCGAACGTCCAGGCTCTCCGACCATCGATATTGCACGTGCAGTCAAAAGACTTGTTGTAGGTGTCACACGCAACTGGAGCAGCAATGTCGTTCTCTGGAATCTGGCTGCAGATCCTTTGAACGATCCTCATACCGATAATGGCGGATGTTCGATGTGTCAGGGTGCCATCACCATCGACGGTGACGAGGTCACAAGAAACCTCGCTTATTATGTGATCGCCCATGCGTCAAAACTGGTTCCTCCGGGTTCAAGACGTATATTCTCGACTGCACCAGGAGAGAGGGTCATCTCCATCTGCGAAGATGAGCAGCACCCTCAGATGTGGAGGACAAATGTCATTGAGAAGGCCGATGTTCCGGATAATGTGACCTTCCTGACCCCGCAAGGCAAGATCGTAATGATCGTTTCAAATGACTCATGGTCAAGAAAGGAGGTCAATATCCAGTATTGTGGTAAATTTGCAAGTATAAAGATGGAGCCGGGATCGGTGGCTACCTATATGTGGGATGCAAAATAACCGTGGCATATGGAAGGTTTTTCAATCGGAATAGCGGATATCATCGTCATAGCCCTATACCTTGTCTTTATAGTATGGTGGGGAATCCGTCATGGAAAAAGCAAGGATGCAGGGGCCTATTTTCTGGCAGGGAGGACGATGCCTTGGTGGGTTGTCGGCCTTTCTCTCTTCGCTGCAAGCATATCCAGCACGACTCTTATAGGACAGTCCTCAGACGCGTATCATACCGGAATAGCAGTCTTTAATTATAACCTTACCGGCGGAGTCGTCGTCATGGTCTTCTTTGCCGTCTTTCTTCTGCCGCTTTATATAAAGTCCGGAATATTTACGATACCGGAGTTTCTGGAGAAAAGGTATGACAGGCGGTCAAGGTATTATTTCTCGGCCATAAGCATCTTGGGTAATGTGTTTCTTGATGCTGCCGGAGCAATGTATGCCGCAGCACTAATCATCAAACTTATGTTTCCTGGAGCCGACCTGGGGGTGGTGATATGCATCTTTGCGTTGCTTGCCGCATCATATACCATTCCGGGAGGACTGTCATCTGCTATCAGTGCGGAACTGATACAGGCTGTCATCCTGATAGCGGGTTCCGTGATACTGACCGTGGCATGCTTTGTTTCGGGAGGTGGTGAATATATAGCGGGCCTGATACAGGAAGGCGACATGTCCATGAAACTGATCCGTCCTATGGATGATGCCGCGACGCCATGGCTTGGACTGTTCATCGGCATGCCTATATCGGGACTCTATTTCTGGGCCAACAATCAGACTCTGGTACAGAGGGTTCTGAGTGCAAGAAGCGTCAATGAGGGACGCAAGGGAGTGATGTTCTGTGGCTTCCTGACCCTGCTGACCTTGTTCATAATAATATTTCCCGGAGTGATGGCCCGTCATTTCTTCCCTGACATCGATAACCCTGACATGGTATATCCTACCATGATCATAAAGATGCTGCCTGCCGGACTTATCGGTATCCTGCTGTCGGCAATGCTTGCTGCACTGATGTCAACCTTAAGTGCCATACTGAATTCGGCTTCCACCTTGTTCACGATGGACTTCTATGCCCAGTTCAGACCTGATGCCGATTCCCGGACTCTGGTCCGTACAGGAAAGATCGCTACTGTTGTGATCCTTGTCATTGCTGCGGTGTGGGCACCTAACATCAGCCGCTTCGATTCTCTCTTGAAATATTATCAGGAAATGATATCCTATCTGGCTCCACCTGTGGTTGCGGCCTTCCTTACAGGTGTCTTTTCGCGCAGAACCAATGCCAAGGGTGCCTTTGCCGGTCTTGTTTCCGGACTTGTCATGGCCGTGCTTCTTCTGTTCTTCAGAAAGGACATTTTCGGAGACATGCATTTCCTCTTTATGATACCGATATTGTTTGTTTTCAGTGTCATTGTCATATATGGAGTCAGTCTTTTGTCTCGGGCTCCTGAAGAAGAAAGACTTGAGGACACCGTATTTTCCATGGCTGATTTCAGAAAGGAAAGCAAGGAACTTCGCGGTGAACCGTTCTGGAACAACTATCGTGTCTGGGGCGCAGCACTTGTCTCGGTCAGCGTCATGTTATTGTTTATCTTCAGTTAATACATCATATGAAACTTAAGAAATACGAACACAATCCAATCATTTCTCCCAATCCTGACAACCAGTGGGAATGTCTGGTGACCTGCAACCCTGGAGTGATATATGAAGGCGGTATCTTCTACATGTTATACAGGGCGGCCGGTGATGATCCTGAGCATGTCATCCGTTTCGGACTGGCCGTCAGCAAAGACGGACTGAACTTCGAACGTGTCAGTGATTCTCCTGTCTTTGCTCCGAGTCCGGACGGCCCGGATGCAGGATGCGTCGAGGATCCGCGTATCGTGAAATTCGGTGATGAGTTCTATGTCACCTACGCCTACAGAATCCATTCTCCGGGACAGTACTGGTCCTTTCCTCACGATGTGGTCCTGCTTCCTGAATGCGGGGATCATGCACCGGCTTCCCTGAAGCATAATATAGGCAATTCCGCTCTGGCAGTGACGAAAGATTTCCGTACATACCGCAGGCTGGGCAGGATAACATCTCCTGTGCTGGATGACAGGGATGTGATTCTGTTTCCTGAGAAGGTCGGTGGCAAATATGTCCTCATGCATCGTCCCAAGCAGTATGTCGGAGATGAATATGGGGTTGAGTATCCTTCGATCTGGCTCAAGTTCTCCGATGACCTGATGGCATGGGAGGACAAGCCCAGCCATCTGCTGATAACAGGGCGGAAGGGTACCTGGGAAGAAAAGATAGGCGGAAGTACTCCTCCGATACTTACGGACGAGGGATGGCTTGTGCTTTATCACGGAGTTGCCGATGGCGGGAAGGCAGAGTATTGCGTAGGGGCGATGCTGCTTGACAAGGATGACCCGCTGAAGGTGATCGCACGCACCAAAGAGCCTATAATGTCTCCGGAACTGCCGTATGAGACAGACGGTTTCTACAGCAGATGCATCTTCCCCGGAGGAAATGTGGTCGTGGACGGAACTCTGTATGTGTATTACGGAGCGGCGGACAGGTATGTAGGTGTTGCGACCTGTCCTTTGAATGAACTTGTTGATTATCTGAAGACCGAATGCTTATGTTAAAAAACTTTTCTTTGGCTTTTCTTTGTGCCGTGATGGCTTTCTCGTGCATGGAGAAGCAGGTGCTGACAGTAAATGTGACAGACAATGTCACCAACCATGATTATCTGGGAAACGGCGCGGAGTGGGATCCGTATGACGAGGCCGTTTCATGGGGACATGATCTGTCGGCTGCAGACTGGGATACCTTGTACACAAGGGTTGAAAGAATGAGAATGGGCTATGTACGCTGTATGATAAACAGCCCGTATCTCTATTGGGATGCTGAAAAGTCTGTGTATGATCAGGATCGTAATATAGATAAATTGAAGAAGGTCCTCCGGTATTGCCAGGATAACGGTATCACTGTCGTTTATGGTGAATTCAATCCTCCGGCTCCTTCGATGAAGGATTCTCAGGAATGGGTGGAGATGTCAGTGCGTTATCTTGACCATCTTGTGAACGGCCTCGGTTTTGACTGCATCAGGTATTTCGTCATCTTCAATGAACCCGATGGCGATTGGGCGACGACAGACGGAGACATTGATCTATGGCTGTCGATGGCCCGCCGTTTCGATGCGCAGATGGCCTTGTATCCTGGCCTGAAGGACAAGGTCGCACTGGCGGCTCCTGATGCTGTGGTGCATTGGGTGCATCCCGATACCGGATTGACAGCAAAGGATTGGGTAGCCAGAACTGCGGCAGAGATAGGTGACATTGTCGGCATATATGATGTACATGCCTATCCCGGTCAGACAGAAGTGCGCGACGGCTCATATGCTGCAAGACTCAGGAACATCCGTGACGCGGTGCCGTCAGGCAAGCGCATCATTCTGGGCGAAGCGGGATTCAAGTATGAGAATCCTGAGGATTCCCTTCTTTTTAAGGAAACCATGTCAAGAGCGGATGCGCATCCATATGCCGGAGGTGCTGACAGCAATATGATGGTTTATGACCATTTCTATGGCCTGGATATGTCTCTTCTTGCCATGGATGTCATGAATTGCGGATATTCGGGAATGGCTGTATGGATGCTTGACGATGCCGGACATTCGGTGGGAGATACGGGTCAGGCTGAAAATATCAAGGTGTGGGGATTCTGGAATATTCTGGGGGAAGAAGTGTTCGGCAGGCCGGAAGAAGAATCTGTACGTCCATGGTATCATGCATGGACTCTTATGTGCCGTTATTTCCCTAAAGGGTGCGATATACTTTCTGTAGAACATGAAGGTGCTGACGGTGTCAGGATGTGTGCTGCTGTCAAGGACGGGCGCTACACTTTTGCTGTCGTGAACTGGTCGGATAAGGAGCAGGTGTTTGAATTGAACATGCCGTCTTCTTTTGAAAATGCGGTGAGATACATTTATGAAGACGGGGGAGTCCGCTGCGTAAAGGAAAATGCCCGCACCTTTGCTGTGCCGTCACAGAGCCTTGTGGTGGTAACGGATATGAAATAGTGTAATGAATTTTGCTATGAACGACATTCAGCAGGAAATAACTCCTTTGACAAATGATGATTTCTTTATAATATTGAATCATCCCAATGCTGATTTCGACTATCCGATCCATTGTCATCCTGAGTATGAGATCAATGTCGTCATGAAGACAAGCGGTACCAGGGTGGTCGGGGATTCGGAAGAGTATTTCGGCGATCTGGATATTGTCATGACGGGGCCGTATGTCCCTCATGTGTGGAAGTCTGAACTGGTGACCAATCATGTCATTACGATCCAGTTCTCCAGTGACCTTCTCAACTATCAGATGATCAGCAAAAGGCTTTTTGCGCCTATAAGGCAGATGCTTCTGGACTCTATGCAGGGACTCCAGTTCTATGGTGCCGATGCCGAAAGGATCAAGGATGAAATAATTGAACTGACGCGGATGCAGGGATTTCAGACTGCCACCAAGTTCCTGAACATCCTCAACTCGCTGGCGCATGCTTCCCGTCGCAAACTGGTCAGCAATATGTGCGAATCCGAGAATCTTGTGAGCCTGTCAAAGTCGAGGCGCATAAGCAAGGCTTGCAAATATATTGAGGAGAATATCTCGCGCAAGATATGTCTGTCCGAAGTCGCGAAACTTGTGAACATGTCCGACTCGGCATTCAGCCATTTCTTCAAGAAGAAGACAGGTATATCTTTCATTACATATCTGAACAACCTGCGTGTCGCAAAAGCGTGCGACCTTCTTGCAAGTACTTCTCTGAGTGCTTCCGAAATATGTTATGACTGCGGATTCAACAATAAGTCGAATTTCATACGCATATTCACCAAGCGTAAGAACATGACTCCGATAGAATATAGAAATCATATTACACAACTTCTTATCAAGTATTAGATTATGAGACGTATGTTTGTTCTGGCGATGGCTGCTTTTTACGCCATTGCCTCGGCTTCTGCTGGATTCCTTGCTGTCGCTCATGACTTTGGAGGAAAAGAGAAATCAAGGTGATCGCTGTTACGGGCCCGATGGCAGATGCTCCTGCCGATCAGTTGGGAACATGGGTTTTTGACGGTGATCCATCCGGATCGGTCACCCCTCTGGAGGCTCTGAAGGAGAGGTTTGACGGAAGAGTCAGGATCGTTTATGATCCGATATTGTCATTCTCACGTGAAGAGACTTGCCTCTCAGGCAGACGTGATCCTTTATTTTGCAGTGGAGGAAGCCATTCTTTCCGGAGAAGCTCATTGTCTTTCTTCCATTTCCCTTCAAGGCGGTCAGAACGGACTCCATCAACTTTTGAAGAATACAGGGAAACCGGTAGTGTGCTCCATAATGGCCGGCCCTGCCCTGACAGACCTGATTTTCGGCGATGCAAGTTCAAGCGGCAGACTTCCGGTAACCTTTCCTGTCGATGAAGGACAGATACCGATATACTACAATCATAACTCGACAGGAAGACATTCCGATAAATGCTTCCCAGACATCATTGGGAAACAAGTCCTATTATCTGGATAGCGGAAAGGATCCGCTCTTTCCTTTCGGATATCCGCACCCTCATGCGGCACATTCACAGCACTTGATTATGAAGAGGTAAAACCTTAATTTTGCATAAAATACCTTATGCAATGAAAAAACTCTTTAAGATTTTGATGATGGCGCCGGCATCGATGAAGCTTGCCTCATGCTCTCAGAAGTCCGGAGTGATCAAGACTGATGTTCCTGCGAGGCCTGCAGGACAGGAAAGTGTGATCGGCCTTACGGCGGAGCCGATTGATGTAGTAAGGGTGGGATTTGTCGGCCTTGGCATGCGTGGTTACAGCGCTGTGGACAGGTTTGTGCATGTCCCTCATTCAAAGATTGCTGCCCTCTGTGATGTGGAGCCGGACCGGGTGGGACGAAGTGCGGACATTCTTGAGAGAAACGCTCTGGAACCTGCGCTGATGTTCTCCGGGGCGGAAGATGCATGGCGTCAGTTGTGCGAGAGCCCTGATGTGGATCTGGTGTATATCTGTACCGACTGGAAGAGCCATATTCCGATCGCGCTTTATGCTATGGAATGCGGCAAGCATGTGGCTATCGATGTGCCTGCTGCGACGACATTGGATGAGATATGGGCTCTGATCGATATGTCGGAGAAGACGCGCCTGCACTGCATGATGCTGGAGAATTGCGTTTATGATTTCTTCGAGATGTCTACTCTGGCGATGGCTCAGGCGGGTGTCTTCGGCGAGGTGATTCACGTCGAGGGTGCGTACCACCACTACCTGGCTCCGTACTGGGGTGCATATAGGAACAGCTGGAGACTTGAATATAACAAGGATCATAGGGGTGATGTCTATCCTACCCACGGTATAGGACCTGTGTGCCAGGTGCTCGATATCCATCGCGGTGACCGTATGAAGACCCTCGTGTCTATGGATACCAAGCCTTTCAATGGCCCTAAGGTGTATGAACTCAGGACCGGTACTCCATGCCCTGAATTCAAGAATGCCGACCAGACAAATACTATGATCCGCACTGAAAACGGAAAGACCATGCTCATCCAGCATGACGTCATGACTCCGCGTCCTTATGACAGATTGTATCAGGTCGTAGGTACAGACGGCTATGCAGGAAAGTATCCTGTTCAGCAGTACTGTCTGAGAGAGGTCGATGCGGAAGCAGTGGGTTATGATGTGCTTGGAAAAGGGAAAGTCTATATGGGAGACGCTCTGAAGGATCTTCAGGAGCAGTATCCGCATCCTGTAAAGACTCCGGAACTCGAGGAGATTGCGCGTAGGTGCGGAGGTCACGGAGGAATAGACTTCATCATGGACTACCGTCTGATCTATTGTCTGCATCACGGTCTTCCTCTCGATATGGATGTATACGACATGGCCGAATGGTGCTGCATAAGCGAACTTTCGAGGATCTCTCTTGAGAACGGCAGCATGCCTGTCGAGGTTCCTGACTTCACGCGAGGCGAGTGGAACAGGATTGACGGATATTCGTACGCCTTTGCTGAATGAGAAGAATCATGTGCTTCAGAGGAAGGTGCAGATGGCTCTCTTCCGCAGCGTGATGGCCAAGATGTCGCAGATGAGTGCTTTCATAGCGGATTTGTAGCGAAAATATCGTATCTTCGCGTTCGGAATGAAAATAGAGCTAATGTTGAAAAATATGAAGAAGGTACTTGTAATAGGCGGCGGCGGACGCGAACATGCGATCGTGGATGCATTGAGCCGCAGTCCGCAGGTGGGAAAGATCTATTGCGCTCCCGGCAATGCCGGCATCTCCGCTCAGGCGGAGTGCGTTGCGATCAAGGATATTGATGTTGAGGGTCTGAAGGCCTTCGCATTGGACAATGGTGTAGACCTTGCGGTCGTGGGGCCGGAGGTGGCGCTTGCGGCAGGTGTCGTGGACGCATTCAAGGCTGCGGGCCTCAGGATCTTCGGCCCGTCGAAGGCTGCCGCAACCATCGAGGCAAGCAAGGATTTCGCGAAACAGTTGATGGCTAAGTACGATATACCGACCGCGGCATTTGCGACTTTCGAAGATTATGATGCCGCTGTGGAATATGTGAAGAACGGTTCGTTTCCGGTGGTGCTTAAATATGACGGTCTTGCTGCAGGCAAGGGGGTGGTGATTCCGGAGACCTTCGAGGAGGCAGTGGAGACCCTCAAGGATATGCTTCTTGACGACAAGTTCGGAAAGGGCAAGGTCGTTGTGGAGGAGTTCCTCACAGGTCCTGAGTTCTCATTCATGTGCTTCGTGGACGGTCCGGATGTGTATCCTATGACTCTCTCTCAGGATCATAAGCGTGCTTACGAGGGCGACAAGGGACCGAATACAGGCGGAATGGGCGCTTATTCTCCTGTCCCTATCATCACTGACGAGGATGTGGAATATGCGATGGAGAAGATCATGAAGCCGACTGCCGCAGCCATGGTTGCCGAGGGCTGTCCTTTCACCGGTGTCCTCTATGGCGGTCTTATGAAGACTCCGCAGGGTCCTAAGGTGATCGAGTTCAACTGCCGTTTCGGCGATCCGGAGACAGAGGTTGTGCTTCCTCGTCTGGAGACCGATATATATGACATCTTCTCTGCGGTGGCCGACCATACCCCTATGCCGCAGATCGAGTGGAAGAAGGAGGTGACCATGGGATTCGTGATGGCTTCGAAGGGATATCCAGGGTCGTATGACAAGGGCTATGAGATCTCAATCCCTGAGGAGATTGCCGGTCAGTCCGGCAATGACGCTGCGATCAGGATCTACCATATGGGCACGTCTGTGAAGGACGGAAAGTACTACACTTCAGGAGGCCGCGTGCTGATGGTCGTAGGTTTCGGTGCCGACCTGCAGGAGGCTCATGACAAGGCTCTTGCAGCAGTGGAATCGATCGGATGTGAAAATCTTTTCTATCGCCGTGATATCGGCTGGAGAGTCCTTTAATACCAGGGGCTCTGCCCCTTGATACCCCGCGCCCTTTTGCCTTTCCGACTTTCTGCGAAAGTCCCGGCCCGGGCGGGCGTCTGATGACGCCTTTTAAATAAAAAATGGCTATGGTAATATCAGGAAAAGAACTTTCAGCAAGGCTGAAGGATGAAATGAAGGCCCATGTGGCCGGATTTCCGGAAAAATACGGCCGCGTGCCGCATCTGGTGGTGATTCTCGTGGGTGAGGATCCCGGAAGTGTATCTTATGTCACAGGCAAGGCGAAGGCCTCGGAATATGTCGGTATAAAGAACACCACAATCCGTAAGCCGGAGACAATTTCGGAGGCCGGACTTCTCGGTCTCATCGAGGAACTCAATGCTGACGATTCTGTGGACGGAATCCTCGTGCAACTTCCTCTGCCTAAGCATATAAGCGAGGATAAGGTCATCGCGACCATCGCAAAGGAGAAGGATGTGGACGGTTTCCACCCTCTCAATGTGGCGGCTCTGTGGCAGAAGCAGGACTGCATCCTCCCATGTACGCCTAAGGGTATCATCAAGATGCTGAAAGTGGCGGGGGTGGACATCAAGGGAAAGCGTGCTGTAGTGATCGGACGAAGCAATATCGTAGGTCTTCCGGTGGCGAAACTCCTTCTGGATGAGAATGCTACGGTGACCATCGCGCATAGCCGTACGGCGGATCTTCCTACGGTGACCCGTAATGCGGAGATTCTTGTCGTGGCGATCGGACGTCCGAAATTCGTGACTGCGGATATGGTGTCCGAGGGCACTGTGGTGATCGATGTGGGAGTCAACCGTGATCCTGAGACCGGAAAACTCTGCGGAGATGTCGACTATGCCGCCATCGAGCCGAAGGCGTCTGTCATCACTCCTGTTCCCGGCGGTGTGGGACCTATGACCATCACTTGCCTTATGGAGAATACTATCGAATGTTTCCTGCGGAAGGTTCGATGAAGCGGACGATCATCTTTATTATTGCCGCTCTTGCGGTAGTGCTCGGTATCCTTGTTGTAGGCAATCTTCTTCTGATAGGGGAGAGCCCTCAAGAGGCATTGAGGCTGCGATATGGCTTGATCTTCAAAACTTGAGGTCACTGAAGTGGCTTCCGGCAGATGAGGGGTTGTTGGAGAAGATTGCTGAGTGGTTGCCCTCACTGGCCACGTCGAGGGCAGCCGAGCTTTCGCCAGATATAGGGGTATCGTCGATGATATGCTGACGGATCTGGTGAGTAAGCTGAATTGAAAACTACTTCATTAATTCCATAATATCCTCAGGAGTAATAACAAAGCTTGATTCGGATTTGTTGGTAATAGTCTTTGCGAATATTACAGGCACAACTTCCTTGCCCTTGGCAAATGGCAGCATAGAAGATTTCCAGCGAAGTTCATTTTCAAGTGCGACAGCGTCTTCTCCGGAAGTCCATTTGCATTCTCCTATGAGGATCTTCTTCTTGTCGAGAGATTCGGCAACTACATCCAATTCTATCTGATGGGGTTTCTTCTCCTTGTCCAGAACGGTTCCCCACCATCTTTTGGCAACTCCGTACAATGTGCCATTAATCATATTGCCTGTTACAGCATCACGACATAAAACTTCCCACCATTTGCTTGTATGCTCATTCAAGTGCTGCTGGAGTTCCAATTCAATAGGAGCCTTTCTGCCAAGTTCTATGAATGAACGCATAGGAACGACAAACCTGTAATGGAAATCAACGAAAGGATCTGCAATTTTATAAAGAGTCTTTTTGCTTTTTTCTTCATCGGCATCAAACGGGATGTCCTTGCCAAGGAATCCGAGGTCGATGAGTTTTTTTATCGGGCGAGACAGGTTAGTAGCTGGCGCATTACTTCTGGATGCTATTTCTGACATCCTGTTGGCTCCGACTCCTACGAATGACATAATTGTAGCCGTCTTGACAATATCCTGGACATCGTCCTTGAATAACTTTACAGGTTCATCATAGAGAGTTCCATTGACAGAAAGCGCCTCTGTCCATATTGCTTCGTCAAATGAGTTGTGGTTTTCTCTAAGTTCCCAATATCTTGGCACACCTCCCCATACAGAGTATTCTTCAATTGCTTGAACCGCAGTCAGGTTAAGTGCTTCTTGGAGATAAGGCAACTTGATCGGAGTGAACTTCATAACTACATCTGCTCTACCATATAATGGAGAGCTTTCTTCCAGAATAAGTCCATACATCATATTCTGTGATGATCCGCAGACTACGAGATTGTACTTGAGCCCTTTTTCATCAATAAGTTTCTGTAGAACTGAAGGTAATTCAGGAGATTGCTTCACCATATATGGTAGTTCATCCAAAACCAAGGTGAATTTCTCCTCTGTTCGATAATTGACACTTCTGAACAAGGTTTCCCAGTCAGGATATGTAACTTTGTCAAAGCCTGCAAATTTCTGGGCAATGACTTTTGATAGAAGTATGCGCTGAGCGGAAGCCTCAGATTCATCTGCCAGATAATAGATGTCATTATCAGTTATGACTCTTGTAATTAATGCTGACTTTCCCAATCTTCTTCTACCATAAATGGCAGTAAAGGTCGGTCTGTCCATATTCAGAATCTTCGTAAGACGCTCTTTTTCTTGTGTTCTATCAACAAATTTCATGGATCAAAATTATTATGCTCTGCAAACATAATGTTTTTGGAGCATAATTCCAATATTATGCTAGAATTTATCGATATTATTATGCATTAACTTCAATATATGAAAGTGGGGTAAATTTCGGCTGTAAATTAATTTATTGTCTTTCCCTGAAAAAAGTTGACACTATACGAGGGAAAAATCGTATAGTACTATGAAAGAAAGAACACGAAGACAGTGGCGCTGGGATGAAGCAACGCAGCGCACGGTGATGGTAGAAAAGGGCATCGGAAAGTATACCTTGACTATATCACATTAAATGTACCTCCTGTAGCACTTTCGATTGTACCATTTCAGAAGAGGTCGCTTTCGGTTCGGCAAAGTTATGATTATTTTTGATTTTTCCTTCTCATGGAGTCACCTTTCAGCTCCATCCGAACTGCGTTAGCGGTGAGGCGATCCATGATGGCGTCAGCCAAGGTCGGTTCGTTGATGTAATCGTACCATTTCGCTACAGGTAGTTGAGAGGTGACAATGACCGACTTTCTCTGATAGCAGTCTTCCAGGATCTGCAGCAGCGCCAGACGCGAGTTGTTATCGAGCGGCTGCAGTCCGAAGTCATCAAAGATGACGAGGTCATTTTTCTCGATATGATTGATGACCTTAAGAAGACTCCCGTCAAGTTTAGCGAACCTTGAGATCATGAAGGTTATAGACAAGCAGTTTACGCATTGTTCTGCTATGGGTGTGCGTCAGATGGTGGATTTCCTTCGCGGCAAGGGCTATAAGGTTGGTAAGAAACTCGTTAGACGTCTGATGAACCTGATGGATCTGCGAGCAATCTATCCGATGAAGAGTCTCA
>CAZYCJ010000016.1:0-39020 GCA_964645495.1 uncultured Muribaculaceae bacterium | reverse complement strand
GTTCGAGAAAAAGACAGGCAAAGAACTTTGCAGGCAATGTGAACGAGACTCCTAAATCCGCTATTGCGATGGGTATTTCTACAATGATGAGTGCCAAGAAGATCCATCTCATCGCATGGGGGGAGGATAAGGCCAATGTCGTGAAGAAGGTGGCTGCGGACAAGGCTGACCCGACATGTCCTGCATCACTTCTTCAGAAGCATGACAACATCTCGTTCTATGTTGACGAGAACTCCGCATCCCTCCTTACCAGAAATGTCGCTCCATGGCTTGTAGGCCCTTGCGAATGGACTCCGAAGTTCATCCGTAAGGCTGTCGTATGGCTTTGCGAGCAGGTTCACAAGCCTATCCTCAAACTCACTCAGGGTGACTATCTGGCAAACGGTCTTGGAGAACTTCTCGAACAGTACGGACCATATAGCGATATCAATATCAAGGTGTTCAACGACCTGCAACATACCATCTCAGGCTGGCCAGGCGGAAAGCCGAATGCTGATGACAGCACAAGACCTGTTCCATCGTCACCGTTCCCTAAGAGAGTTGTGATCTTCTCGCCTCATCCTGATGACGACGTGATCTCGATGGGTGGTACGTTCATACGCCTTGTCGAGCAGGGTCATGATGTTCATGTCGCATACGAGACTTCCGGAAATGTGGCTGTTCATGACGATGTGGTCCTTCAGCATATGGATGCAGCCCGCGAACTCGGATTCGGTGACCGTTTCGATGAGGTCAGGGAGATCATAGCATCGAAGAAGCCTGGTGAACCGGAACCAAGGGCTCTTCTCAATCTCAAGGGCGCCATACGTCGCAGCGAGGCCAAGAGTGCGGTGCGCTCTTTCGGACTCAACGACGAAACGAACTGCCACTTCCTCAATCTTCCGTTCTATGAGACCGGCGGCATCAAGAAAGGTGAGCGAACTCAGGCTGATATCGACATCATCATGGCGCTTCTTCAGGAGGTGAAGCCTCACCAGATTTATCTTGCTGGCGACCTTGCAGACCCTCATGGCACTCACAGGGTATGTACAGAGGCTGTGCTCGAGGCCATCAACCAACTTCAAGGGGAAGAATGGCTCAAAGAATGTCATGTGTGGCTTTACAGAGGTGCATGGATGGAGTGGGAACTTGGAAAGGTCGATATGGCTGTTCCGCTCAGTCCGGACGAGGTAATCAAGAAAAGGCATGCGATCTATCGTCATCTTTCTCAGAAGGATATCGTTCCGTTCCCTGGCGAAGACCCTCGCGAATTCTGGCAGAGAGCCGAGGAGAGGACCGGCAACACCGCACGTCTGTATGACGAACTCGGAATGGCGGAGTATCAGGCCATTGAAGTATTTGTCAGATTGTTTTAATATCCGTCATCCTGAGCGTAGCGAAGGATCTATAAACTACAAAAAATGAGAGTAATTATCGAACAGAACAGCGCTAACGGCTCGGTATGGGCAGCGCGTTACATCGTGTCAAGAATCAAGGCGAAGGCTGCCGTGACAGACAAGCCTTTCGTGCTCGGACTTCCTACCGGAGGCACTCCAGTGGGCACATACAACGAACTTATCCGTATGCATAAGGCAGGTGAGGTTTCATTCAAGAATGTCATTACATTCAACATGGATGAGTATGTGGGACTTCCAGAGGAGCATCCTGAAAGTTACCATTCATTCATGGCGAGGACTTTCTTCGACCATGTGGACGTACCGAAGGATAACATCAACATCCTTAACGGTAATGCTGAGGACCTCGTGGCAGAGTGTGCTGCATATGAGGAAAAAATCAAGGCTGCAGGAGGCATCGACCTTTTCATGGGCGGCGTAGGCGAGGACGGACACCTTGCTTTCAACGAGCCTTATTCATCACTCGTTTCACGTACCCGTATCAAGAGCCTTACTTATGACACCATCCTCGTGAATTCACGTTTCTTCGACGGAGACATCAGCAAGGTTCCTACGACTGCGCTTACAGTGGGTGTGGGCACCGTCATGGATGCCAGGGAGGTTCTTGTCCTTGCTTTCGGCCACAAGAAGGCCAATGCCCTCAAGGCTGCCATCGAAGGTGCTTATTCTCAGGCATGTACCCTGTCTGCTCTTCAGGCACATCCGCACGGAATCATCGTGGCAGACGAACTTGCAGTGGGAGAACTGAAAGTGAACACTTACAGATATTTCAAGGATATCGAGAAGGACAATCTCTTGAAGTAACATAATTTACCATATAAAATGGAACCGTTTCTGTGATTTTGAGGCGGTTCCTTTATTTTTCACTATATTTGTGGGCTAAAACCTATAATTATGAATAGATTCAGACCGTTGATTCTTACCGTGGTGGTATTGTTTGCCGCCTTTCTGGCATATGGACTATGGACTGTTCCAAGTCCACAGCCTGCCGATGCTCCTGGTTTTTCTGCGGAGCGTGTGGTAAAGGATATCGAAGTGATTTCTAAGGAGCACCATTCTGTTGCGCATCCGGAAGAAAGGGCAGAGGTACGTGAATATCTGATTTCCCGTCTGAACGGACTGGGAGCGGATACTGTAATGACTTTCGGATATGATTCCCTTGTCGGTCCGAAGAACAAGCATGTCGTATATACGTTTGATGCTGTCGATGTACTTGCCGAGTTCGCGCCTTTGCAGGAGTCTGAGGATACCGTATGGCTCATGCTTGTGGCTCATTATGATTCCCGATATTCTCAGCCTATGCCGAAGGATACCGTATGGTCATATGGTGCGGCAGATGACGGATATGGCGTCGGAGTCATCCTTGAGACGATATCGCAGGCCCTGAAGCAGCGGGAACATTGGAAGCAGGGTATAAAGGTACTGTTTACGGATGCGGAGGAAGTGGGAATGATGGGAATGACCGCCATCTGGGAGAATGACAGGGAAGTGTTCGATAATGTCGGCTTCATTATAAACCTCGAAGCACGAGGCCCGATGGGCCCTTGCCTTCTTTTCGAGGCTTGTCCCGGCAATTCGAAGGTGATGGATCTCTACGCTGATGCTGCACGATATCCGTTTACATACTCTCTTACTACGGTCGTGTACAGTTTCATGCCTAATTTCACTGACTTTACCATCGTGAAGGATGAAGTTCCCGGTCTGAACTTTTCGACTATAGCGGACATAAACCATTATCATACGGACCTTGACAACTTCAGCAACATAAGGCCGAAGTCTATCCAGCACTATGGTGCTCAGGTGCTTCCTGTCGTGATGAAATATCTGACAGGCGCGGAGTATGGCGACAAGGACTATCTCAGGGCTGAACAGGATACAGTCAATTTCACTATCCCGGCTCTCGGCCTTTTCAATTTCAGCAAGACTGTCTGGATGATCATCAATATCGTGGCCTTTGTCCTCTTCCTTCTCCTTTTTGCACTTGAGGTGCTGAGAGGCAGGGTAAGGCTTGGCAAGGCCCTCAAGAACACAGCCATGGTGCTTCTGTTCGGTATCGTCGTTCTTGCTCTTGGTGAACTTCTGGCTTATGTGTGCTCGGCGATTGCCGGTGCCAAGTTCAAGCCGTTCGGCATCATTGCAGGCATTCCGTTCGACAATGCTGCGATGATCGCCTTCGCTGCCATCATGGCCCTTGTCGTTGTTGTCGTGTACTGCGCAGATAGAGCAAAGGCTGTGCGTATGGTGGCAGGTTCGATGCGCAAGAACGCTGCATCCAGTGCTGCTTCACACCATGCATACGATACTCTTTACGGCACTCTCATGATGATGTTCGTGTTCAGTGTCGCTCTTGTAATCGCTCTTGGAGAGAATCTGATGTTCTTCATTCCGCTTTTCTGTGCTGTCGTGGCGATGATTCTGTACCATATGACATCCTTGAAACTGTGGCTCGTGGCATCTATGGCCGTGATTCTCCTTCATGCCTTCTCGTTCCTTTATGCACTTGCGATGGCGCTGACCATCGGTGCTTTCGGAGCCGTGGCGATGCTGGCCTTCTTCGACCTCATGGTACTCGTCCCTCTCGCCGACCTGTACCTTCTGAATACCCGTAAGAAGTAGGACATACCTCATATCCGTCCGACAATGACAGGGCTCGCTCCGCAGGAGCATAGGGAAATGCTCCGCTCGCCTCTGTCATCATCGTACGGAATATGTATGCGATAACCGTCGTACAGGAAATCAGTATAAAACCTGTACGACGGTCTTTTTTTGGGGGGGCTTTCAGACCACATTCTCGAGACCGTTGCTACGCAAATCAGGCAAAAAACGGTACAACGGTTTGTCCGGAATCAGTCGCGGCGGGCGAGGCCGATGTAGTAGAGAAGGGTGGCCAGAGAACCTAATGCTGCGATGACGTAGGTGTAGGCAGCCCATTTCAGAGCGTCGATTGCCATTGGGCGGGTCTGTCCGTCTGTGATGCCTGTCTGTGTCATCCATGAAATCGCTCTGCTGCTTGCGTTGATCTCCACAGGGAGTGTGATGAAACTGAAAAGGGTGGTCGTGGCGAACAGTATGATGCCGAACCAGAGAAGGCCAGGGAACACGTTGACGAGCAGAACTCCTGCGAGAAGTACCCACTGCACGATGTTCGATGCGAAGTTTACAACAGGAACAAGTGCCGAACGCATCTTCAGCGGTGCATAGCCGAGAGCATGCTGCACGGCATGTCCGCATTCATGAGCAGCAACTGCCGCTGCCGCTACGCTTCTGCTTGCATATACGCCCTCGCTGAGCGCCACTGTCTTGGTCTGCGGGTTGAAATGGTCGGTGAGCATACCACGGGTCGGTACCACCTTTACATCATATATGCCATGGTCGCGAAGCATCTTCTGCGCCACTTCCGCTCCCGTCATTCCGTTAGGGAGTCCTACCTGTGAATACTTGTTGAAACGGCTCTGCAGCATCTGCTGTACGAGAAAACTGAGGCCCATGATGATGATCATGATGATCCAGATGTTCATTTTCTTATGGTTTTAATCGTTAATAATCAGTCTGAACTGACATTTTGTCCTGTCTTGACAGGAATTTCCCAATGTCAAAGCCGGCGCGTATATGTGCAAAAACCAAGCCTCTTGCAAAAATAGGCTTTTATGTCAGAATATTTCGTAATTTTGTGACCGATTTTATTCAGAAAGTAAAGATGTATATAAACAGTGACTTTTCAAGACTAGAGATCAATCTGAACGGATGTCTTGAAAATTACAGATATTTCAGATCAAGACTCGAGACTTCGACCAGACTTCTCGTCCTTGTGAAGGCAAATGCTTATGGTCATGGCGCAGTCCAGTTCGCCTCTCTCATGGAGGAGGCTGGGGCTGATTATCTTGCCGTGGCATATCCTGTGGAAGGTGTGGAATTGCGTCAGGCGGGAATCAAGTCGCCGGTCATGGTTCTCACGGCAGGCACCGATTCGTTCGAGCAGATGATAAACTACGGTCTTGAACCGGGCATCCCGAATATGTATTCCCTCAGGATTCTCTGTGATGTTCTTCAGAAGAGGGGAATGTATGATTTCCCTGTGCATATCAAACTGGATACCGGCATGCACAGGCTCGGATTCATGACAGATGAAATAAAGGAACTGATTGATTTCCTGAAGACATGCAGAGAGGTGAAGGTAAGGTCGGTTTATTCCCACCTTGCCGCGTCGGACGACCCTTCATGCGACGATTTCACCGTGTCCCAGGCCGGGATGTTCAAGGCTAATGCTGACATCATCTCTGATGCTCTGGGATACAGGCCTCTGTACCACCTCCTGAACTCAGCAGGAATCGAGCGTTTTCCTCAGTATCAGTTCGACATGGTACGCCTCGGAATCGGCATCTACGGTGTAAGCGCCATCCCTGGCAATCATCTCGCACCTGTCGCATCGTTCAAGTGCAAGATCTTGCAGATTAAGGCCTTGGATCCGGTAGATGGGACCATCGGATATGGCCGTCACGGAAAAATCGCTCCTGAAGGAACGGTGATCGCCACCATACCAGTCGGCTATGCGGACGGCCTCGACAGGCATCTGAGCCGCGGAAACGCATCCTTCATGCTCAACGGCCATCGCGTTCCGACCATCGGCAACATCTGCATGGACATGTCCATGCTGGACATAACAGGAGTTGACGCCAAGGTAGGTGATACAGTCACTATCTTCGGGGAGGACCCTACGATTTCTGAACTGGCCGAAATCCTCGGCACCATCCCATACGAGATTCTCACCTCCGTTCCCCGCCGCATCGAACGCATAATTGTAAAATAATGGAAGAAGTAAATAAGAAATACAAAGTCCTTTTCGTGTGCCTGGGTAATATTTGCCGGTCTCCGGCGGCACAGGGCATATTCGAACATATAATAAGAGAAAACGGGATGTCTGACCGCATCGAGGCCGATTCTGCGGGTACTTATGGCGGCCATAGGGGAGAACTTCCTGACCGCAGGATGAGGAATGCCGCCCTTTACCGTGGCTATGGCCTTACACATCGTTCGCGTCCTGTCTCAGGTCTGGACTTTCTGGATTTCGACCTGATCGTAGCCATGGACGATCAGAACTATGAAGATCTCATGCGTCTTGCTCCGTCAGTCGAGGCTACGCACAAGGTGGTCCGTATGGCAAGTTACCTCAAGGCCAGACAGATGCCATATGTTCCTGATCCATATTATATGGGTGCAGAGGGGTTCGGACTTGTCCTGGACCTTCTTGAAGACGGATGTCAGAATCTGTTTGATTCAATAGTGAAAGCGGAGTTTTAAACTCCGCTTTTCTGTATGTATCTATTGATGTATTTGCGGATAGTTTCAGCATCCGTTTTGCCAATATGGGTAAATCCGATTTTCCCTTTCAGATTTTCGTATCCAAACTCATCGATCAGTCTGCCGATAGAGGTGTTCAGAAGTAATGTCGGTATGCCTCTGACATTTTCTGAATCAATGATAATCCTGTCGTCATCAAGATTCTTGACTATTTCATGATATAATGCAGAACCTGCATCAGGATAGTGCTGATGTTGCTCAATTATTTCATATAGTCTTATTGTACACATGTCAAATGAAATCGTAGTAATCCTCGTCCTCCGGCAGGTCGTTTATCGAAATCTCGAAGTACAGTAAAGTACCAGGAAATTCGTAATCCAATGCAAAAGTACTGATTTTATTGTTGATTGCAATAAGAGTTCCTTTGTTTGATATTATTTTGAATATGTCATCTTCATTGCAGCATGACAGGATGTTGTCCAGTCCGTATCCTCTGTTGTGTTTTTTAGATTTGGTTGTAAACTGGTTTTCGATGGCTTGTCTTATTGCAGACAAATCATCTTTAATTGACGGATCATACTTTCTGACCTTGTGGGCAATTCCGGTTCCGAAATCACAAACTGCCACGGATAGTTTGTCAATGGCACTATCTAATGAAAGACATATATATGCCACTTGTTTCAAGAAAATCAGTCAGGCAAGCCATGGCTGAAATGTGCATGGGACTGAAGTCCTCATACGGAATATCTTTCAGCATGATGGTAATGCAGTCGTTTACCTCAAATTTTGTTTTGCGAATATTCGCAATAGTGCTCATCATTTCATTGATGTCGCTGATTCTGATGTAGTGTTTCATAGAAAAATTGATTAAAATGGTTTGATGAAAAATCAATTTCCCTATGTCAGCGCCCTATGGTGAAATGCACCCTTTACAAAGATAGCCGATATGAAAAATGTGACGAAAGTCTTTTCACGGATTTCGTCACATTTTTCTTTTTTTTATTCTTTTTTCTGTTTTTTAGCCTTATTCCATTATTTTGTCTTCATGAAGCGAAGGCATTTGAGTATCCATGACGGGAGCGGCTTGGTGTCGTCGCGGTTCTCAAGATGGAGATAGATTCCGAATTTCTTGAGTATCGGAATCTTGAAAGTCTCGACGAACTCGATGAGCGTTCCGTCAGGGTCTTCGATGTAGGTGAAATGTCCGTTTGCCTCACCCATCTTGAAGTCGCGTCCGCCGTCGCATACGAACTCGTGTCCGAATGCGAGTGCTGCCTTGCGGATCTCCTCCATGTTGCGGATGTCGAAGCAGAGATGGATGAAACCAGGATCTCCCCAGAGACGGCCTTCGTATAGTTTGCGCGCTGCAGGGACTCCCTCTTCTTCGATTCTCTGAACCAGTTCGATATGAGAAGTTCCCATGACCTCGCTCAGAGGACCTTCGATCGGCATCGAACGCTTCAGCATGACCCTACGGAGTCTGTATTGGCCTCCCGGAACTCCCTTGAGATCCTCGAATACGTCAGTCACGTCGTATTCGATCTTGTCGTAGTCCATGATGGCTCCATAGAACGCAATAGACTTGTCCATGTCGGACACTCCGAGGATGGCTCCGTTTCCTCCGCCGGTCTCCTTGTTCTCGTTGTAGAAGCAGTAGTCATCCTGCTCCACATCGAAGATGTTGTTCCAAGGGTCCATCACGAAGAAATGCTCGTTCCCGGCAGGATTCTTCCTTGGCTCGGTGAGCAGGTTCACGCCTTTCTCCTTCATTTCAGCATATGCCGCATGCACGTCGCGTGACTTCACCTTACATGAGAATATGCCGTAATCACCGAATTCCGGTGTGAACTGAATGTAGTTCAGTTCGCGTCCGCGCGGTTCCCATACCTCAAATCCTCCTCCTCCGCGAAGGTTAAGCACGAGGATAGCATACCTTGGCTGAGGTTTTCCTCCGGTGTATGGAAGCATTCTTTCGGCAACTCCCTCGTCGCCGAACATCTTTATGTCAAAGCCGAAGACTTTCCTGTACCATGCCCAGGACTCCTCGACATTCCTGACTCCGATTCCGACCTGCTGTACTCCGCAGATCACTTTTCTTTTTGCCATATTGTTTTTCTTCATTTAAAGATCCTTCACTTCATTCAGGATGACAGTTTGTCATTGTTCAGGATGACGGCTGTCATCGTGCTGATACGTTGCGTGCGATGAGACGGAAGAGCCAAGGCACGTACTTGTAGAACGGTACCATGATGGTGTCGAAGCCTCCGATCACCTTCTGATGCTTGCAGCGCGCTATCGCACGGATGGCCACCTTTGCACATTTGTTCACGTCGTAGCCGTTTGCCTGGCCAGGATCCATGATGCCGGTCGCCTTGCCGCTTCCGTCAAGTGCATTCTTTGACACATCGGTATGGATGCGGCCAGGGATGATGATGGTGGTCTTTATCTGCGGGTATTCAAGCGCGATGGTCTCGTAGAAACCGTGGATGGCATGTTTCGATGCGCAATAGGCCGAACGGACAGGGAAGCCGAAGACGCCTGATACAGATGAAACCACGGCAATGTGCACGCCTCTCTCGATGAACATGTCCTTGAGGGACTTCACAAGGTAAATGCCTCCGAAATAGTTGACTTCCATGAGTCTGCGGTCTACGCTTATGTCAGTATCGAGGGTGAGGGCTCGTTGCGA
Source organism: uncultured Muribaculaceae bacterium (assembly GCA_964645495.1). Taxonomy (GTDB): domain Bacteria; phylum Bacteroidota; class Bacteroidia; order Bacteroidales; family UBA932; genus Cryptobacteroides. Next base: position 29,639 of record CAZYCJ010000016.1, on the reverse strand, counting down.
GATACCTGCGTTCAGAAGCAGGAAGTCTATGAGATGGCCTTCGGCCTTCACCCATGTGACGAGTTCGTCAATCGATTCCGTCTTCTCTACGTCAACGGTCTTGCACCATGCCTTGACGCCCAATCCGATACACTTCTTCTGAACTTTTTCAAGGGTCTCGATGCGCCTTCCGGTAAGGATGACATTCGTTCCCTTCATGGCATACTGGTAGGCCATGGCCTCTCCGATGCCGCTGCCGCCGCCTGTAATCAGTGCGGTCTTTCCTTTGAATTCCAACATATAGTTTTCGGTTTTAGTAGATTTTGGTTTGTTTTCCGATGCCGGAAAAAATGCCTAAAGCATCAGCCCTGCCTTTACACGGTCAGCGACCTCCTGCCCCTTGAGATGGGCCAGAATCGCCAGACCGAACTCCACAGCCCAGCCCGGACCACGTCCTGTGATCACATTGCCGTCCACAACGACACCCTCCTTCACATACTCAGCACCCTTCGCCGTAATCGCCTCCTCAAAACCGTCATAGCAGGTCATCTTCTTGCCCTCGACCGGAAGCAGGCTGAGCACCACGCTTGGAGCCGCGCAAATCGCCGCCACAGTGCCACCTTCGCTATAATGCTGCTGCATGATGTCCATCAGTTTTCCGAATGCCGCAAGATTCGACGAACCTGGCATTCCGCCAGGGAAAATCATCACGTCGGAAGGCAGGCAGGGTCCGAACGAAGTCGACGCCTTGAATTCCCCGAAGGCCATATCGGCAACTACCGGAATCCTGTTCGAACTAGTCACGATCCTGTCGTCATAGATGGATACAGTCTTGACATTAACCCCGCCGCGGCGGAGCATGTTGACCGTTGTCAGCGCTTCAGAAACCTCGAAGCCGTCTGCAAGAAACACATATATTCCTTTCATAATTATAACTATATCAAATATTACTTCTTTTCAACTATGATTCTGAACGGGGCTACAGGGAGTCCCTCGACGTTCTTGAGGTTGCCCGGCTTGAAATCCCCCCAACCGTAGCGTACCTCGCATGGATCCCATACGAACTCCGAACGGATTCTCAGTACCTTAGGCTCCCACTCGAAATAGGCATATGTGACAGGGTAGAAGACTCCCTCGCTTCCCGCCACCTCGAGGCCTTCGATCTCCATCCATCTGTTCAGACCGTTCTGCGTGTTGGTTAGTTCGATGGCAAGTTCGCAGGTATTGCCCATCCTGTAGCATCTCACCGCCTCAGGACTGTCACATGCCACTCTGCTGAAGCCATAGTTTCTGTTCAAGGCCATATATGCAAGCCTGTCGCCGACTTCCTTTTTTCTGGCCGGATGAATGTTGTCCTGCTCATAGCTCTCCACAAGGTCGTTGGTCACGACGATGCCGCAGTTTGCGATCGAGTGTGCCGCTTCATGCTGCACCTCACGGAGGAGAGCATAATATGGAATGGCTGTGGCCGGTTTGTTCCTGTATGGTGCAAGTTCTACCATGTAGAACGGCAGTTCAGCCTTCTCGTCGCCCCAGCACTCGCGCCAATGGTTGACCATGTTGGTCATGCGCTCTACGAACTGCTCGTGTTTTCCCACATTCGAGCAACCCTGATACCAGATGAAACCTTTCACTGTATATCCCTTCACCGGGTTGAGCATGGCATTGTATGCGAGATACGGACGATGGTAATGAACCATCGACTCGATATGTGCAGGGTCCAGGTTCTCATCAGGATATGTCTCAAGGATTTCCTTCGGAGTCCAGCTCTCGATACGTGCGCCGCCATATGCGCATGAAACGATGCCGACAGGTATGTCAAGCATCTGGTTGAGGCGGTGTGCGAAGAAGAATGCCGTTGCACTCATGTCAGGGACAGTATTGGACTCGGCGCCAAGCCATTTTGCCTCGACTTCGTCCAGAGGCTCATATGACTGCCTGATAGGAACTGTGAACATCCTGATCTTCTCCTTTGCCGCAGGTGCGCAGATGTAGTCGTGGGCGTTCTCCACAGGGCAGTTGTAGAAACCTCTCATCGGCATCTCCATGTTGCTCTGTCCTGATGCAAGCCATACTTCTCCCACGAGGATGTCACTGACAGTTGCAGTCTCGTTGCCGCAGGTCACATACATGCTGTGGCTTGTATAACTTCCCTCAGGCGTCTTCACATTCACGGCCCACCTGCCGTCCTTGTCGGCCTTGCAGGTATATTCCTTTCCGTCCCACGAAGGAACCACTGTCACTTTAGAACGAGGTTCGCTCCATCCCCAGACTGTCGCCTCACTCTTCTGCTGAAGCACCATGCCGTCGGAGCAGATGTTTGAAATGGTAAGTTTTGCCTCTGCCGCAAAGAAAGAACCAAGCAGAAGCATGAAGGTCATTATACGTTTCATAGTGTTCATGTTTACGTGATCATAAATATATCATACAAATTTAAGAAACTCTCGTGATTTTATGAGTATTTTGATGGAAAAATGAAACTTACGAGAGAAAATGACATAATATTGAATGCTTTCGGAACTTTTTGTACAACGAGTTCTCATATTATATATCGTGGACCGCGAAGGTGCCGTGAGGAATGGAACTGCTTTAATGCCGTAGCAATGTAAAAACAGACATGCTGCATCAGTTATGATGCAGCATGTTCAGCTTTATCTTCTTCAATTCTTCGAGCGGACGTTCCGGCTGCTCGACATCTGAGGGTACCGGCAGGCCTGAGAACTCTCCGAAATACTGCACACATGCGTCGCGCCACCATCTCGCATCGCTTTCCTGTATCGCAAGTTTCTCGCGAACCGCCTCCCATCTCTCATCATCCACATACGTCCTGGCATCTTCCCAGATAGTCTGGTATCTGCGCACTGTCTTTATGCCCCTGTCGTACCTATGGCACATCTCGTCCCAGAAGGTCTTTCCGGACGACATCTTATGCGTCCAAGGAATATGATGGAACCAAAGGAGAAGTTCTTCCGGGCATGTGTCAAGCGAATTGTACATGGAAGCGAGCGGCTCATGATACTGGTCCACATTACCGCTTCCTGAGCGGGTCCTGTCGAAACCGATGCCAAGCGAGTCAGCCTGGTGGTAGTATTTCGGAATCCAGTCCGCCCGTGCTCCTTCAGGATCATACCATGGTTCAGGACCGTAATGATGGGTGCCGGCAAAAATATGATGAAGACCGAGCGGCATCATATAGTCAACAGCGGCCTCACGAGAGGTCATCATCATGTCCAGAACAGGCCCCACGAACTCCTTCTCATATTTTCCCCTCTTGCAGGTATTGCGGCAAGGGAAGGTCTGAAGTATCCATTCTCTTGCAATTTCTTCAGACGAAAGTCCTGCATTCCATGCCAGACGGCCGAATCCGTACCACGATGACTGGGCGAAATCATGTCCGCACCAGTTCTTGTCACGTCCTATATTCGCCACACCGGCAATTGCTGTGGTCTTGTACGCATCAGGGTATAACTTTCCTGTGGTGATGTCCGTAACGGTCGATCCGGGACCCTTGCAGAAAGTGTCGCTGTCCATACACTCTTCAAACTGCGTCATCAGATAGACAAGGTGGTTCGACCCTCCCATGTATTCCTGGGTTATCTGGAACTCGATCATCATTGCTGTCTTTGACATTGCCCCGAAAAGCGGGCTGAAAGGCTCGCGAGGCTGGAAATCCACAGGGCCGTTCTTGATCTGTACAATGACGTTGTCGCGGAACCGGCCGTCCAGAGGCACGAATTCCTCGTAGGCCTGGTTCGCCCTGTCTGCACTGTCCGGCGCATATACGAAGGCTCTCCACATCACGATTCCGTCATACGGTTCCAGAGCCTCTGCAAGCATGTTTGCACCGTCTGCATGTGTGCGTCCGAAATCCTGAGGACCGGGAAGACCTTCGGAATTCGCCTTTACAAGGAAACCTCCGAAGTCGGGTATGAGTTCATATATTTCGGCCACCTTTTCTGCCCACCACCGGCGGACTTCAGGAACAAGAGGGTCGGATGTCGCCAAGCCTCCAAGTTCCGCCGGAGACGAGAAATTCACTGACAGATAGACATGTACGCCATACGGCCGCATTACATCAGCGATCTCTGCCACTCTTTCCAGATAGTCGCGGCGAAGCATCTCAGGAGTCGCATTGACATTGTTCAGTACGCTTCCGTTTATGCCGATGGACGCATTCAGACGGGCATATTCCTTTATCAGTCCGACAGGTACAGGTTCGCCCCAGTGCCAGATCGACCATCCGGCATATCCTCTCTCGACGGTGTTGTCAAGATTGTCCCAATGATTCAGGATGCGTCTTTCATATGATGGTTCCTCGCATATGTCCAGTACACCGTCAGCCTGACCTGTACGCTCAAGCCTCTGCAGGGCATATGAGCCGTAAAGAGCACCGATTTCTGTCTTGGCCATCACCTTGCGGCCGTCAGGGCAGTCCTTGATGATGAAACCGTCGTTCCTGAGGTCGAGTGTGGAGTCCACGACTACTTCTGCGTTGATTGCGGGCTCGCCTTCGGTGAGCCATAAAGCATTGCCTGCCGGTTTTGTGCAGCAGGCAATGAAAAACAACGCTATTGAAAGTAAAGCGATTCTATTATTCATCGATTCCTTCGATTGTCTGTATTGTGCCGTCTTCATTGTACTTTAGTTCGCATACCTTGAGGCTGCGGAGCCATGTGAGACCTCCTGAAGGCACGCTGTCGTGGTGGAAGAGCCACCATTTTCCACCGTACTCTACAATCGAATGGTGGGTGGTCCATCCGACAACAGGGGTCATGATCACGCCCTTGTATGTGAACGGTCCGTAAGGATTGTCGCCGATCGCATAGCATAGATAGTGCGTGTCGCCGGTAGAATATGTGAAGTAGTATTTGCCGTTGTATTTGTGCATCCACGATGCTTCGAAGAAACGGTAAGGATTGTCAGCGGTGAGAGGCTTTCCTTCCTCGTCGACCACCACGACAGGCTTCGGTTCTTCCGCAAATTCAAGCATGTCGTCGCTCAGACGGACCACTCTTGCAGGAAGCGCAGTTTCCTTCCCTTCAGGGAGATAAGCGCTTTCGAGTGCCTTGTTGTCCTTGTAGCGCTGGAGTTGTCCGCCCCAGAGACCGCCGAAATACATGTAATATTTGCCGTCTTCCTCAAGTATTGCAGGGTCGATGCTGTAACTGCCTTTGATAGGGTCAGGCTGAGGCACGAAAGGACCCGTAGGGGAGTCGCTGACTGCAACTCCGATGCGGAAGATGTCATTCTTGTCCTTGAGAGGGAAATACATGTAGTACTTGCCGTCCTTTCTTGCCACCTCGCAGTCCCAGAGTTGTCTTCCGGCCCATGGAATGTCCTCTGTGTCAAGCACTTTCCCGTGATCGACGACTTCTGCCGTCATAGGGTCGTCTCCGTTGAGGCTGAACACATGGTAGTCCTTCATGTTGAAGTGATCGCCGTTGTCGTTCTCTTCGATTCCCGATTCCCAGTCGTGTGAAGGGTAGATGTAAAGTTTGCCGTCCCATACATGCACTGACGGGTCTGCCATATAGTCGGCAGGAACAAGATATCTCTTAGGTGTCTTCATATTATTTGTAATATTCTTTAAGGAAAGGTTTCATTTCAAGATTACGGTCGAAAAGGAGAGGATATTCCACGCGACCTCTCATCGGCCAGTTGTTCTTCCATGAGTCGTCATCGCTCACGCCCCATGCTGTGACGCGTGTGATGACGTCGGAATGCTTCACGAACAGGTCCATGAATGTCTTCATGCGTTCGTTCCATTTTGCCGATACATCCTCAGGAAGTCCGTCAGGGTAAGGATTCATCATCGCATTGTATGCTTCGGTGTCAGCCACATTGGCGCCTCTGTTAACGGTCGGAAGTGCAGACATGTCCCACTCCGTGATCATTACCTTGACTCCTGTCCCGGCGAATGCATTGAGACTCTCCTCAAACTGTGCGAAGTCAGGATAGTCCATTCCCATGTGTCCCTGCATTCCGATGGCGTCAATGCGGAGGCCGCGGCTCTGGAGATCCTTGATGATCTTTACATATGTGTCGCGTCGGCCCGGAACATTCATGCCGTAGTCGTTGAGATAGAGTTCTGCATCAGGGTCTGCCTCATGTGCGTACTGGAAAGCGAGAGGAATGAACTCTTCGCCGAGGATCTCATAGAACGGGCTCTTTCTGTACGAACCGTTCTCCACGATGGCCTCGTTGACGACATCCCATCCGTGTACCCGGCCCTTGTAGCGGGTCACTACAGTGGTGATATGGTCCTTCATCCTTTGTTTGAGCACTTCAGGAGTCACATAATTTCCCTGATCGTCATACGGAAACCATTTTGCAAGTTGCGAGTGCCATACGAGGCAGTGTCCTATGATGAACATGTCGTTTGCCTCTCCGAACTCGACGAACTTGTCGGCAAGTTCGAAGTTGAATTCGCCTTCCCTTGGCTGGATTTCCTCGGATTTCATACAGTTTTCGGCTACAATAGAGTTGAAATGCTTCTTGAGTAACTTGACTCCGGATGTGTCACGTCCTCTGATTTCCCATTCATTCAGTGCTGCACCGATGTAGAAGTCATCAGCGAACACATCTTTAAGCCCGCGTTCCTTCTGAGCGGTGCAGGATAGTGCTGCAAAACAGAACGTTGCAATTAAAATACTTTTTCTCATGGTTATTCGTTTTTTGCTCTGTCTTCGATTTCCATATTGATCTTGTCGATCACATCGTCCTCAAGTTCGTACTTCGAAATGATGAACATCGCCACGAGGAGAAGGATGGCAGGAATTACGCATACAAGCCATCTGATGCCCTCCTGGGCGAGCGGGGTCTGGAGTTCAAGGTCGTTCATGAAATATGCTCCTGCGGCATTACCCACGGACATCATCGCGAAGGCAGTGATGAAGAAGAGGGCGATGATGCGAAGAGGTCTGTTGCGGAAGAACTCGGTCCAGAGGTCGCTTACCTTCACGTCCTTGGTGTCTTTCTCATCCATCACGACACGCTCCTTGGTCTGCGAGAAGCAGAAGATAAGGAGGGCGAGTCCCACGAGGGCGAAGATCAGCATCGCGTAGAACCATGCCTGAGGGTCTGTCGGAAGGGTGCTTGACTGCTCGGCAGCCTTGTATCCGGTCCATGCCAGCACAAGGCCCGGCACCACCCCTCCGAGAGCCATGCCTGCCTTGAAGAAAATACCTGTCAATGCGTTTACGATGCCGGAAATACGTCTTCCTGAAGTGTATTCTCCGTATGAGATCACCTCAGGGACAAGTGCCCACATATATCCTGTTGCCACAATCACTCCTGTGGACTTGATGAACTGTGCGATATAGATGAGGACAATGTTATCCTTTACGGTTCCCATTCTGCTGATGATGTACATCATTGCCATACCGATGATGGCCACTGACAGGAAGATGTAGAACATGTTCTTCTTGCCCACCTTGCGCTTGATGGCAGGAACGAGAGGCATGAAGATGAATGAAGGGAGGGAGCCGAGGCCCATGAAGAGTGCCATCTCGATGGTCTCATGTCCGACCTTGCCCACAGCAAGCGCCGCCACAAGGCAAGGGATGCCGGCAGAAACTGCAAGACCTCCGACATTAGCCATGAACATACGGGTCGAGGTGAGGACCGTGATCTCGTTCGTGTCGCGGGTGAGTGAGGAATTGAGCGCTCCGTAAGGTACATTGATGAGGGTGTAGAGCATCGACATTCCCACATATGTCACATATGCATACAGAAGCGATCCTGAGAATCCGTTCCAGAAGCAGAGAATAGCGAGACCGGTAAGAGGAATGCCACCCAGGATCAGATATGAACGGTATTTCCCCCATCTCGGGTTGTGCTTGTCCACGAATGTACCCACAAGAGGATCCCAGATCACATCCACGATACGGACTACAAGGAACATGACAGCCGCCGCTGCAGGATCGAGCCCGAAGATATTTGTGTAGAAGAACAGCAGATACATGCTGACGGTCTGATAGATCAGGTTCTGCGCCAGATCTCCGGAACCGAATCCGATACGCTGGATCCAGGAGAGTTTGTAGAAGCCCTTCGCTTCATTTGCATTGGTGTTCTGTGCCATGGTCATATGGTTTTAGTTGTTATTCTTCAAGTTTCTGATCACATCTTTCGCGATCCTCTTTCCGAGAGTCTTCTTGTCGAGCGGGTGGATGTCGTTCCATTCTCCGAGGTCGCTGTTGCGGATGAGTGTCGCATTCGGGTCGTTTTCTGCCGCCTTGGCCTGTTCTGCGCGCATTTCCGCCCATGTCCTGCGTCCTTCGATGTCGTCCTTGTGCAGGAAATCAGCAAGTTCCACTATGTAGAACGGAAGTTCAGGCGAGTTGAAAGTCTTTCTCCAGTCCTTCATCATGATGCCGAGAAGGTCGGCATACACATTCCTCTTTTCCACGTTTGATTCGCCTTGATACCAGAGTACTCCGCTGAATTCAAGACCCTTCAACGGTGCAATCATCGCGTTGTAAAGGCATACGGGCTTGTAACAGAAGAACATCATTGACGGGGCTTTGGGCATCGGGGAGCCGAGACGGTATTTCCATGTCCCTTCAAGGCTGAACTCACGGCCTTCACATATTATCTTGTATGGCTTTTCCTGTACGAATCGGGGCTGTCCTCCGTTGCTGATCACCCTGACAGTCACGTTGTTGGTGCCTTCCTTGAGCACTCCGGCAGGAATCCTGTATTTACGTGGAGGGTATTGATATGTAGTGTTTCCGACGAAGTGGCCGTTGACATATACGGAATCAGCGTCCACGATGCATCCCATCCTTATCATGGCTTCCTTGCCCGCATATCTCGCGGGAATCTCGATGTCTTTTCTGAGCCAGTGCGAGCCCCCGACAGGATTGAGTCCGTCATTGCCCCATGACCCGGAGAACATGTCGACTTCCTGCCATCCCGAATCATCATATTCAGGCGACTTCCATCCTCTCTTCAGGCCTGGGTCAGACTCGTCCATGGCGGTGTTCCACCTGTGGAATGCCTCACCTTCAAGTTCTTTGATCCTGCTGCGGTATCCGTCATCTTCGTAAATCCGCTTTTCGCTTATGTACTGCGGGTATGTGCCGTTCAAGGCATCCTCGCTGATCCACGCCTCGACAGGGGTGCCGCCCCAACTTGCATTCACAAGACCTACAGGGACTCCGGTAGACTCATAAAGTGCTTTTGCAAAGAAGTAGGCGAGAGCTGAGAATTCCATGACATTGCCCGGGGTACATGTCTTCCATGATGCCTTCGGCATGTCTTCCCGAGGTGCATTGAAGTCAAATACCTTTGGCACAGTGAAATGCCTTATGGATTTGTTCTGATATGTCTCGATTTCGTAGGCGAACATGTCTGTCACGCGCCGTACCGGCAGTTCCATGTTCGACTGGCCTGAACACAGAAATACATCCCCTATCAGGATTTCTTCAATTACTATTTCGTTTACCTTAAGGGTGTACGGGCCTCCTGCATATGCAGCAGGAAGAGTGACTTTCCATCGCCCCTGTTCTGATGCAGTCGCCTGGAAGGTTTTTCCCATCCATGACACTTCGACCTTTTCTCCGTCATCTGCCCATCCCCATACCGTGACAGGTCTTTCCCTCTGGATGACCATTCCGTCTCCGAAAACTGAGGGCAATACGACTTTCGCCTCTGCGGTTATGCCTGCTGTCGACAATACTGTGACGAGGATGATAAGGATGTATCTGTTGAGGACTGGTTTCATGTCTGCCATTTTTGGATATTACAAAGATACTTATATCGGAGAGGAAAATCTGTTGATGAGGTTTCATAGGCTTGTGCTTTTATAACATCGCGGTTGAAAAATATTGCATTTTCTGTCGTATTTGAAACATGAAATATAAAATTCATGAATAATGGCTCCTAATCGATTAAAATGATTAAATTTGTAAGATTGTTTCGAATTCTAATTAAACCTACTTGATATCATGAATGACACTAAGGTAATGAATCTCGCTGCGGACAATATCCGTATCCTTGCAGCGTCGATGGTGGAAAAGGCAAAGTCAGGCCACCCGGGTGGTGCCATGGGCGGTGCCGACTTCATCAATGTACTCTACTCAGAGTACCTTCAGTATGATCCCGCAAATCCGAAATGGGCCGGCCGAGACAGGTTCTTTCTTGATCCTGGGCACATGGCGCCGATGCTTTATGCACAACTTGCACTTGCCGGAAAGTTCACTCTTGAAGAACTTCAGCAGCTCCGCCAGTGGGGTTCTCCTACTCCGGGCCATCCTGAGGTGGACATCATGCGAGGAATAGAGAATACATCCGGTCCTCTCGGACAGGGACATGTGTTTGCGGTAGGAGCGGCCATCGCTGCAAAATTCCTTGCCGCGCGTACAGGCAACCCGACATTCAACAAAGAGACGATATATGCATATATATCCGACGGCGGCATCCAGGAGGAGATCTCTCAGGGTGCAGGACGTATCGCAGGACACCTTGGGCTCGACAATCTTGTCATGTTCTATGACTCCAACGACATCCAGCTTTCGACCGAGTGCGGAGATGTGATGACAGAGGATACCGCGATGAAATACACTGCATGGGGATGGCACGTGATCACGATCGATGGAAATGACTGCTGCCAGATCCGCAAGGCTCTCGACGAGGCGAAGACTGTCAATGACCGTCCTGTCCTCATCATCGGAAAATGTGTGATGGGCAAGGGTGCAAGAACTGCCGACAATGCTTCGTACGAGCGCAACTGCAAGACCCACGGTGCCCCTCTCGGCGGAGATGCTTACAGAAACACTGTGGTTAATCTCGGCGGAAATCCGGATGAGCCGTTCGTGATATTCGACGAAGTGAAGGCTCTCTATGAGAAGCGTGCTGAGGAACTCAAGGCGGTTGTGGCTGAGCGTTATGCTGAAGAGGCTGCATGGGCTGCTGCAAATCCTGAAAAGGCTGCCGCACAGACTGACTGGTTCAGCGGAAAAGCACCTCAGGTGGACTGGGCTAAGGTTCAGCAGAAGGCCGGGGATGCAACAAGAAATGCATCGGCTGCGGTTCTCGGCGTGCTTGCGGAGCAGGTGCCTAACATGATCTGCGCTTCGGCAGACCTTTCGAACTCGGACAAGACTGACGGTTTCCTCAAGAAGACGACTTCGTTTGTGAGAGGAGACTTCAGCGGTGCGTTCTTTCAGGCAGGTGTTGCCGAACTTACCATGGCCTGCTGCTGCATCGGTATGGCCCTTCATGGCGGTGTGACCGCTGCATGCGGAACGTTCTTCGTCTTCTCTGACTACATGAAGCCGGCAGTGCGTATGGCTGCACTTATGGAACTTCCTGTCAAGTTCATCTGGACACATGACGCTTTCCGTGTGGGAGAAGACGGACCTACACATGAGCCTGTCGAGCAGGAGGCTCAGATCCGTCTTATGGAGAAACTCAAGAATCACCACGGCAAGAACTCCGTTCTCGTACTCCGTCCTGCAGATTCTCTCGAGACCACAGAGTGCTGGAAGATGGCTGTAGAGAATGTTGATACTCCTACTGCCCTCATCTTCTCGCGTCAGAATATCGAGCAGCTTCCTGCAGGAACTGACTATACTCAGGCTGAAAAGGGTGCATATATCGTTGCAGGTTCGGACGAGAATCCTGATGTCATCCTCGTGGCCTCAGGCTCCGAGGTGTCAACCCTTGTTGCAGGTGCCGCACTTCTCCGTGAGGACGGCCTCAAGGTGCGTGTCGTAAGTTGTCCGTCGGAGGGCCTTTTCCGCAGCCAGTCGAAGGAATATCAGCAGAGCATACTTCCTTGCGGAGCGAAGATCTTCGGACTTACGGCTGGACTTCCTGTGAATCTCGAAGGACTTGTGGGCGCGAACGGCAAGGTGTTCGGTCTGGAAAGTTTCGGCTTCTCGGCTCCATACAAGGTGCTTGACGAGAAACTCGGCTTCACTGCACAGAACGTCTACAATCAGGTGAAGGCAATGTTCTAAACCTGTTCGAAGAGTTTATTCAGAGACTCTCGCTCGTTTCCGTCCATGTATTTGGCCACGAACTCCTTAGGAGTCATTCCGAAGTAGTCGTGGAACGAGTTTGAAAAATATGAGTGCGTCGAGAATCCGACCCTGTAGGCTACTTCCGAGATGTTGACCTTGTTGTTGGCCAGAAGGTAGGCTGCTTGTTTAAGACGCACGGAACGGATCAGATTGCTCGGGGAGATATTCATTATCTCCTTGAGTTTTCTGTTTAAATGCACCCTGCTCATGCCTACTTCCTTGCTTAGGTCTTCGACGCTGAACTCTGTGTTTTCAATATTGGCCTTTATGACTCCGATCACTTTTGCCGCCAGTTGCTTGCTGTTGTCAGACATCTGCACATCACCGTACCCGTAATCGATGTCGCTGCTGAACTTGTTCCGTATTGTCTCTCTGGTAGAGATGGCATTGGCAATAGCGCTCTTGAGGATTTCAAGAGATATCGGTTTTGTAAAATATCTGTCCGCTCCGCTGTCAATGCATCTTTGCTGGCTGACTTCATCTGCTGAAGATGTTAGCAGTATGACAGGAATGTGGTTAGTTCCCGGATTCTTCTTGATCTTTCCGCATAGTTCAGCACCGTCCATCTTTTCCATCATAAGGTCGGTCACCACAGCGTCAGGCACGCTTGTGGATATGACAGACCACGCTTCCTTTCCGCTTGCGAAAACTTCTACATTATAGATGCTCTGGAGTTCGAGTTTAAGGTAAGCGCGCATCTCGCTGTCGTCGTCGACCAGCACGATTCTCTTTCTTGACTTCTGCTTTCTGCCGTCAGTTTCTTTTTCCTCTGACGGACTCCATGTTACATCCTCTCTGCTTGCGCTGTGCTCTTCCTGTGCTGCCAGATTCTTTGTGTACAGGTCTTTATGGTTTGTAGGCTTTGTCATTTCCATCTCAGAAAGGTGGCTGTTTCCTACTGGTATCCTGACGCGGAAGGCTACTCCTTCCTCCGTGTTGTATGCCTTGATCTCACCGTGGTGGAGTTCCACCAGCATCTTTGCGAGATTGAGGCCCACGCCGGACCCCACCTTTGCGTCGCGTATGTCGCTTTGGAAGAATCTGTCGAACAGCTTGTCAAGGTGCGCCTCTTCCACCCTGCTGCCGGAATTCTCAATGATGAATTCCACATATTCCTTGATGTCATCGCTCAGAATGTCCTTGTTTGCAACAGGGCCACTGATGGTGATGGATATGTCGCCACCGTCAGGGGTGTATTTGAATGCGTTGGACAAGATGTTGAAGATGATCTTGTCGAAATTGCCCTGGTCGATCCAGAGGTTGAGCACATCCTGATAGGATCTTATGCTGAATCTTATGCTTCTGCTTACGGCGAGATTGTCGAAGGACTTCATGATGTCCTTGATGAAATATACGACATCTGTTTCAAGGAAATGCAGTTGCATCTGTCCGCTATCTACCTTGCGCATGTCCAGAAGTTGGTTCACCAGACGCAGGATACGAAGACTGTTTCTGTACATCAGGTTGTACAGTTCCTTCTGCTTGGGGTCCTTCTCTGCCTCTCTCATCTTTTTAAGAGGAGTCATGACAAGGGTGAGGGGAGTGCGGATCTCATGAGAGATGTTTGTGAACATCTGAAGTTTAAGTTCCTTGATCTCGGATTCTTCCTTCTCTGCCTTGTGGGCCTTCCGTTTTCTGAAGAAATACACCACGAGCAGTACCGCAGTAAGGGAAGCGGCAACATAGATGAAGCATGCCCATATGCTCAGGTACCATGGAGGAAGTATCCTTATACTTATATCTCTGCTTGAGAACGACTCCGGTTCTCCGTCAAAGAAAGCCTTGACCTTCATCGTATAGCGTCCGTACGGCAGATTGGTATACGTCATGGTTCGGGATTCAGATGTGTTCTGCTTCCATTCCTTCTCGAATCCTTCCATCATGTATGAAATGGATATTTTCTGCGGGTTTGTATATTCCAGCACGGAAAATTCCAGAGAGAAGAATCTGGCATCGTATGGAAGTGTGATCCTGCTGGCCTCAGTGATGTGCTTGTCCAGAATGTTGTCCCCGCCCTTTTCCGGATCGTATTCTATGTTTTCATTCAGTACGGTAAGTCTTGAAAGAGAAATAGGAGGTACGGGATGGGATCTCTGGTCCACAATGTGCGGATAGAAGGAAGTGAGACCGTTTATCCCTCCGAAGTGCATTTTCCCGTCATCTGCCTTGTAGGCTGCTCTGGAGTGGAATTCATTTTCCTGAAGCCCGTCGTATTGATAATAGTTCTTGAACTCTTCTGATACGGGATCGAATCGGGACAGCCCGTTGAGTGTAGATATCCAGAGGCTGCCGTCGTTTGCCGCAAGGATGTTGGTGATGGCGTTGCTGGGCAGTCCGTCGTTCTCGCTGTATGTGATTGTCTGTCTGCTTTTCCTGTCGAAGCATACCAGGCCTTCTCCGGTGCCGATCCATATCTTGCCTACACTGCCTTCGCAGAAAGCATTGACGCGGGTGGTAAGAGATTCGTCTATATTGTAGGTTATCAGCCTGCGGATCCTGTTGTCGTAAGCCATAGGGCCATTGTATGTTCCGACCCATAGGAGCCCGTCCGAATCGAGATGAAGGGAACTGATCCATTTGTTGTCGTCATCTGCCCATGTGCGCTGGATTTTCTGGGTCTGTGCATCGATTACGATGAAGCCGTTGCCGTGAGTGCCGGCGTACATCGTGTTCTCTTCTCTTGAATATGCCAGGCTTACCACCTTGTTGCTGTTCAGATGTCTGTGGTCGGCAAATCTGCGGACTCCCTCTTTCTTGGAATACGTGAATATTCCGTCAAGATATGTGGCTATCCATAGCCTGCCTTCTCCGTCGAACTCAAGGTCCATTATGGAGTTGTTGGTAAGGGACGAATTTTCTTCGTTGAGGTTTGTCTGTCTGCCGTATCTGTCGACATGGAACACTCCGTCTCCGTCCGTGCCTACCCATATGCCGCCGTTCTTGCCGTCAGTAATGACTGATGTGACGCACGAACTTATGTCATTCACGGTGTTGTCGTTTCCGAATCTCGTGTAGTCAAATCCGTACATGGATTTCGGTATGACCATCACTCCTGTCTGGAATGCTCCGATCCACAGGTTGCCCTGATTGTCTTCCATCAGGGCATGTACCTTCCACCTGTCAGTATGATAAGGTACATTCGGAAACGATACTTCTGATAAAGTCTCTTCTTCTGCGTCGAACATTCTGAATCCGCCGTTTTCGATACCTGTAATATATGTGTTCTCGCCATATTGTGGAGCAATGTTGTTCCGGAGTATGGTCATGATACGGCGCGAATCAGAATCTGAAGTGATGCCATGAGGCTTGCGTATCTTTCCCGTCGCCCGGTCAAATATCAGTATGCCATGGTTGAAACTTCCTATAAGAGTATTGCCTGTCTTCCTGTCCTCTTCGAATGAGTATACAAGGATGTCATCGTATATTTCTTCAGTTCCCTCTTCCCATATGTCGTTTACGCGTTTTCCGGTCTTCATATCGATTATGCTTATGCCTCCTTCGTCTGATGCCGCCCAGAGTCTTTCCGAACTGTCCATATAGATGCGCAGGATGAATTGAGAAGGAAGTGCAGCATTGATGTCGTACTGGAGCTCTTGGCCGATTTCATGTGTTTCCCTGTCCAGTACATAGACTCCGTGTCCCGAGGTGGCCGCAAGTATTTTGCGCTTTCCCTTGTAATCGATTTCAATGATGCTTGAAATATGCTGGTCAGAGTCAGGAATGTCCGGATCTCCAAGGTTTACTGTCTTGAACGTGTTGTATTCGGTGTCAAAGATCTGCAGACCTGCTGATGTCCCGACCCAGAATGTCCCGCCGCTGTCTTCGAATGTCAGGAGGACGAGGTTGCTTGCTATGGAATTAGTCCTGGTCCTGTCGAAGTTGAATGTCGAGAAACTCATTCCGTCAAAGCGTGTCAGTCCGTTCTCGGTGGATATCCATATGAATCCTCTCGAGTCCTGATTGATGTGATTTATCTGGCTGTTTGCGAGCCCGGATGCCGATGTGTATAGGCGCGCCATCTGGGCGTTGGCTTGAATACATGAAAGTATCGCTGTTATGATTATGAGTAGTCCGGTTTGTTTCATTTGCGTGTGTTATATGTGGTGGTTCTTGCAAAAATAGAACATTTTTTTCATCGTTCTTTCAATTTTGTTACATTTTTTGATCGCGGGAGTGAAGGGGTTGTTTCCATTTTGTATGTCTTTGTTTCTATCCGGATATTCATCATGGCGTGGATTTGTTAAATTTGTATCGTTTAAAAGTGTTTACAAAAACAATATACTTATTTAATAACCTGCCCTAACGGGTAACAAAACTAACCCATTATGATGAAAGGAAAAAACCTATCTCATCTGTTCGGACTCATGGCGCTTCTGCTCCTGACGTCCGTCAACTCTTTCGCCCAGAACCTGCATGTGCAGGGTAAGGTGGTGGATGAACTTGGGGGAGGGTTGATAGGAGCCGGTGTGGTCATTCAAGGAACCACTAAGGGAACTATCACTGACATCGACGGAAACTTCTATCTTCCGTCAGTCCCTCAGGGTGCTACGCTCGAAATATCTTGCGTCGGCTATGAGACACTTGAAGTCAAGGTCACAGGATCTAGACTTGATGTGGCTCTGCGGCCGGACAAGAGACTGCTCGACGAGTCTGTGGTCATCGCTTACGGACAGCAGAACAAGGTCACCATTACGGGTGCCGTTACTGCTGTGAGCGGTGAGTCTCTTCTGAAATCTCCTGTGGCGAACGTGGCAAACGCTCTTCAGGGTAATCTTCCTGGAGTTTCTGCTGTTCAGCCTTCCGGTATGCCTGGTGCCGATGAACCGGTCATCAGAATCCGTGGAGTCGGATCTTTGAACAGTGCCGAGCCTCTCGTGCTCGTCGACGGTGTAGAGCGTCCGTTCTCGCAGCTGGACCCTAACGAAATCGAGAGCATCTCAGTCCTTAAGGACGCATCTGCAACAGCCGTGTTCGGTGTCCGTGGCGCAAACGGTGTCATCCTTGTAACTACTAAGCGTGGTGAAGTAGGAAAGGCGTCCGTTACTGCTTCAGTAAGCGCTGCAATGCAGACCATCGCGAAGTTCGTCGACTTTACAGATTCGTATACTTACGGCCAGATGTGGAACTATATGGCCATCACAGATGCTCTTCCTATGGATAAGTGGCCTGGTACGGTCAATATTGCCGACTACACTCCTTATGCTGACTACGGTATCCGTTTCTCACAGGAAGTGATGGAGCATTTCCGTCTCGGTGACATGCCTACCACCTTCCCAAGCATGGACTGGATTGACTACATTATGAATGACACTGCATGGCAGGAGCAGGCTAATGTGAATGTGAGCGGCGGTACTGAGAAAGTGAAATACTTCGTTTCTGCCGGTTTCCTGAATCAGAACTCTCTCTTCAAGACGTTCTCAAGCAACAAGAACGAGACCTTCGACTATCAGCGTCTGAACTATCGTGCAAACCTCGACATCGAAGTTTCTAAATACAGCCAGTTGTCACTCACTTTGGGAGGCCGCATGCAGGATCGTAACACTATGGGTGGCGGCGAGGGATTCCTCTTCCGTTATCTTCAGGGTGCTACTCCTTATGCAGGTGCAGGGATCGATGAGCAAGGACGCCATATCGTTTCCGATCCTACTCTCGTAGGACCTTTCGACCGCTCTGCACTGTCGAACTACTACAACCTCGGTTATGTGAACGAGAGTACCAATGTCCTCAACTTCGATGTCCAGTACAAACTCGATATGAGTTTCCTTACCAAGGGTCTGGACTTCAAGGTGAAGGCTTCGTATAACTCTGAATATACTGCGCAGAAGAACCGTCAGAACGGCTACGGTACAGGAGTCCAGTATATTGCGACTCTCGTTGACGGCAAGGAAGCCCTGCGCAAGGAAGATGTTACATGGCCTCTTCCGTATAGTGAGTCAAAGTGGGGAAGCCGTAACTGGTATGCCGAGGCAAGTCTCAATTATGCCCGTAAGTTCGGCAAACACAATGTAGGTGCCCTTCTCCTTTACAACCAGAGCAAGAGTTATTATCCTTGGGATTCGGACAACAGTCTCTATCAGTCCATCCCTAAGGGTTACGTAGGTCTTGTAGGCCGTGTCACTTACGACTATGACACCAAGTATCTCCTTGACCTCAATATCGGATACAATGGTTCCGAGAACTTTGCTCCCGGCAAGCGTTACGGTTTCTTCCCTTCAGTGTCTGTGGGGTGGATTCCTTCTCAGGAAAAATGGTGGGAGCCTATAAAGGATTATTTCGGATATTTCAAGATCCGTGCATCTTATGGTCTCGTAGGTAACGACAGCACAAACGGTGCGCGTTTCCTCTATCTCCCTGGTGCATGGCAGTTTTATCAGGGGTCGATGACCGGAAACCCTCAGGACCGTGGTACCAACTTCGGTACTAACGGCAACTGGCTGCAGGCTGTCAAGGAACTTACCGCAGGTAACCCTAATGTGACCTGGGAAAAGGCTACCAAGATCAATGTCGGTGTCGATGCCGGATTCTTCAAGGACCAGCTCCATGCATATGTGGACTTTTTCTGGGAAGACCGTAAGGACATCCTCGTGTCAAATGCTTCAGTGCTCTCTGCTGTCACTTCTCTTCCTTCAAGTTATGTGAACGAAGGTCGTGTGAAGAACCACGGTTTCGAGGTGAGCCTCAACTGGGAGCAGAAGCTCGGAGATTTCCGTTACTCGATTTCACCTAATTTCGCCTTTGCAAGGAATGAGGTGGTCGAGATGCTTGAGGTAGAGCCGTTGTATGAATATCTCCGTCACACAGGACTTCCTGTAGGTCAGCGTTTCGGTTACGATCTCTTCGAATTCTATCAGCCTGGCACTGAGGAAAGATATATGGAGAAGTATGGTGTGGCAATGCCTGATCAGAATATCGAACTCAAGTATGGTGACTGTGTATACGTAGACCTTAACGAAGACGGTATCATCGATCAGAACGACCAGAAACCTCTCGGCTACACAGACAACCCAGAGATAACTTACTCCGTGAACTTCAACTTCCAATGGAAAGGTCTTGACTTCACAATGCTTTGGATCGGTGCAGACCATGTGAGCCGTCAGTTGAACGGATACTTCCGCGCCCAGTTCGGTTCTACCAATACGTCAGCCCTCACCCAGTGGGTTGCGGACAATTCATGGACTGAGGACAATCCGGATGCAATCCTGCCTCGTATTTCCATCACCAACCGCGTTCACAACAACCGTGACTCGCAGGCATGGGTGGTCGACTCGAAGTACGTCCGTCTTAAGAATGTGGAGATCGGTTACACTTTCACTCCAAAGAAGAGCGATGCATTCTTTAATTATATAAGGGTATACGCTTCCGGAAACAACCTCCTCACTTTCGCGGACTTCAAGGGTAATGACCCTGAGGCTCCAGGTTCAGGACTTGACTATGGTGTGCGTTATCCGATGACCAGACTTTTCAATATCGGTGCACAGTTTAACTTCTAATCTTTATACGAAATGAAAAAGATATTGAACAATATACTGATTCTGGGGATCTGCGCAGCCTTTTTCAGTACTTCCTGTGTTGAAAAGTTTGCTGTGGGAGATGCATTTCTCGAGAAGGCCCCGGGCGTGGATGTCAATATAGATACTGTATTCACGAATGCTGAGTATACCCGTAACTTCCTGTGGAGTGCTTACGGACAGATCTACTGTACATATACTTCAGGAAACATGATGAACGGAGCGCCTATAGATGCTCTTTCCGACTCATATCACTGCTATTGCGGTTGGGGAGGTCCCATCCAAAGTTACTATCCTGGTGGACTGACAGAGGATGCCCAGGATACGGAGGATGGAAACTTCCAAGGCAAATTCTCATACTCGACCATTACAGGAGGACTTGACGGTGATTCAGGCGGACGTGTGTCTATCTACGAGACTGTCCGCAAGTGCTGGCAGATTATAGAGAATATCGACAGGGTTCCCGATATGTCAGATGACGAGAAGAGCCGCCTCCGTGGTGAAGCCTACACCATCATGGCAAGCCGCTATTTCGACGCTTTCCGTAATTTCGGTGGACTTTGTCTGGCAAAGAAGGCATATGCAGTAGGTGAGAATTTCGAGGATGGCCGTGCGACCGCTTGGGAGACAGTAGAGTTCATCGACTCTCTCATCGTTTGTGCCATTGAGGAGCCGGGCTTCATCTGGAATATTCCTGACGCAGACCAGGGACAGTGGTCAGGTCGTCTTACACGCGCTTCTGCCCGCGCACTCCGTGCAAAGGTATGGATGTTCGCTGCATCACCACTCTTCAACAACGACGAACCTTATATGCAGTATAATCCTCTTAAGGTCACTGAATTCACCAATATCGAGCATGTCTGGTTCGGAAAGAAGGATCCTACCCTTTGGAACCGTTGTCTTGAGTATTGCGATGACTTCTTTGAAGATAATTCGGCAAACGGCGATTATTATCAGTTGATTCAGCCTGCTACTCAAGATGAAGGAGGCTACCGTATGGCTTACCGCAGGGCATACAGATATCGCAATGATGCTACGAATCATGAGAAACTTTTCGATGCTCACCCTACACAATGGATTTCAAGTACAGGTGTAGACGGTGTCATTACATCCAACGGTTGGGGTTGGGGATGGGATGGTTTTGCTCTTGACTGTCTTCGTCAGGGTGGTGCGGTTCCTACCAACGAACTTATGGAATGCTTCGGTATGCAGGACGGACGTAACTTCCCTTATACTGATATCTATGGTGCCGGCAAGAACCCTGAAAAAATCGATATGTTCGCAGACCGTGACCCTCGTCTGTACGAGACAATGGTCGTTCCAAGACAGTCTTTCCCTTCAGGAGTGGTAGGTGACTATCAGGGACAGACTTACATTGATACTTGGGTAAACGGAGGAATGGCTAAGAATTCAACCTACGCAAGTAACCCGGATGATATCGCTACCCACTACAAGAAGTTCAAATGGCTGCTTGATTATGATGCTGGAAAGATGGATGATGAGTTTATTGGTGTGGCGTATATCAGACTTGCAGAGATGTATCTTATCCGTGCTGAGGCTCGTGCTGAAACCGGTGACCTTACAGGTGCTCTCAATGACCTTCATGTCGTACGTAGCCGTGTCGGTCTTGGCCGTCTCGAAACAATGAATCCTGCTCTTAATCTTACCTCTGACAAGGAGAACCTCATCAATGAGATCCTTCGTGAGCGTAACTGTGAGATTGGTGCCGAGTGCGGCGACCGTGTGTATGATATGGTACGTCGTATGCGCGAGGATCTTTTCACCAAGCCTCTTCACGAGATCAGAGTATATCGTCTTGATGAGAACGGCAATAGAATGGAAGGTGATGATACTAAATGGGATCCTTCGACTCCATGGCCTAAGTTCGAGTATGAGAAGCCTCAGATTTCAGTCGGTGCCCGTGCATGGTGGAATGAGGGCTACTGGACAAACAAGTGGTATCTTGATCCTCTCTCTCGTGTTGAGATTCAGAAAGGATATGGTCTTACACAGAACCCTGGTTGGTAACAATTAGAACTTATCATTATGAAATTACGTAATATATTTATTTACAGCCTGTTGGGATTCTGTCTCGCTCCGATGACAGCAAATGCTCAGGTAGAACTTGGCGACAAGAAGTCGCAGAAGGTGGATCTGGGCTATGGCGTGGAGAGTACGGAATTCCTTACGACAGCGGCGACATATACCATCACCGCAGAGGAACTTGGCCGTACTTCAGCGATAAGTCTTGCTGATGCTCTGTATGGCAAACTTCTGGGTCTCACGGCAGTTCAGAACACCGGTTTTAAGGGCGAAGAGGGTAAAGGCGCCTCTTTCAACATCCGTGGCGTCCAGACGACAGGTGAGACGGACATTCTTATACTTGTCGACGGTATTGAGCGTCCGATCGACAGAATTACTGTTGAAGAAGTGGAAAGTGTGACCGTTCTCAAGGATGCCGCTGCCGTGGCTTTTTATGGTCATGAGGCCATCAATGGAGTTCTCCTTGTGAAGACAAAGCGCGGTGAAGCGGGTAGCGGTTTCCATCTGAAAGCCGGTGCATCACACAAGTTGCAGTTCGATCCTGACTATGCTCCGATGGTAAGTGCATATGACTATGCCAATGCTCTAAACACCGCCAGAGCAAATGACGGAAATGCCCCGGCATATACTCCTGACGAACTTCAGAAGTTCCTTGACGGAAGCGATCCTCTTGTTTATCCGAATGTAAACTGGAAAGACGAAGTCTTCAAGAATACTGCACATGAGACAAACGCATTTGTTTCTATGTATGGCGGCTCTGATAAGGTACAGTACTATTCTCAGTTGGACTATACAGATGCTCGTGGACTTTATGCCAATCCTGACCAGGGTGACTGGAATTCGCAACTTAAGTATTCGAAGGCCAATATCCGTACGAATGTTGACTTTGAGGTGACAAAGAGCACTCGCGTCAAGACCGGCATTCTTGCCCTCTTCATGGAGACAAACGGTGTTCCTAACATCAGTTCCAATGATGCGTGGTGGCATCTGTACAAAGTTCCTGCACTGGCATTCCCGATAAAGACTCAGAACGGTGTATGGGGAGGTAGCCAGACATACGGAGACTATAACCTTCTTGCGAAGGCATCAGGAACAGGTTTCTCGAAGACGCATCAGCGTCAGATCTGGGCTGACATTACTCTGGAGCAGGATCTTGATTTTATCCTCAAAGGACTTCAGTTCTATGCCGGCGGGTCATATGACAATGCTTCCAATACTATAGAAACCCGTACTAAGGGTTACCAGTATGGCTGGAACTATTATGATGCGGCAGGTGCGATGCAGGAGGCTGTCATGGGTACTATTGAGGATAAACTGGTCTTCAACCATTGGGTAGACTCACAATGGCGTGTCGGTACTGTAAAGGCCGGTTTCAAATATGCGACTCAGTTCAAGAACGGTGACGGCTTTGCTGCTAACCTCAACTACAATATGAAGAGCGAGGTTCGTGACGGTCAGAGCAATACATGGTATCGTCAGAACTGGAATCTTGCAATGCATTACGATCATGCTGACAAGTTCATGGCTGACCTCGTTCTTGCAGCGAACGGTTCAAACCGTTCATACCCTGCAAAATGGGCTTTCTCTCCAACTTTGGCACTCGGCTGGATCTATGCAGATAATCAAGACAAGGGATTCTATGGAAAACTTCGTGCTTCAGCAGGTATCCAGCATACTGACTATGTTCCTGCTGCCGGTTTGTGGCTTCCAAACTGGAACAATTCACACGGTGAGTTTATATATGGTACCAACTTCGGTAGTTCATGGGGAGCCTTCATGACACAGTTCCCTACGACAGACTTCAGGCAGGAGGCTGCCTACAAGGCAAACCTCGGAACTGATATAAGGATTGCCAACTGTATAGATGTCATTGCTGATGTATTCTATCAGCAGAGACGCAACATCCTCGTTAGTGCAAGTTCATTGAACTCTGATGTTGTCGGTCTTCAGTCTGCGTATGACGACAAGGGAGCCGTGGCAAGTTATGGAGCGGAACTCGGTCTGCGTGTTGCAAAGACATTCAGTAACGGATTCAGCGTGTATGGAAGTGGATTTGTGACATATTCGAAGAATGAGATTCTCGAATGGATCGAGACTCCGGTGTATCCAAACCTCTCGGTGATCGGTACGCCTGCTGATGCCGCACGCGGTCTTGTCGCTCTCGGATTCTTCCAGAGCCAGGAGGAGATTGACAACAGCCCACTTCAGGAGTTCGGTCAGGTGAAGGTCGGTGACATCAAATACAAGGATGTAAACGGTGACAATGTCATCAACCAGAATGACGTCGTGGCTCTTGACTATGGTACAGCATTCCCGTCTCTGAATTATTCATTCAATCTTGGAGTTGAATACAAGGGAATCGGAATCAATGCTTCATTCCAGGGAGCAGGCAACCAGATCAAGAACCTTCGTTATGTTGACGGAGTCTGGGGAGCACTATCTGATAATAGAAACATGTCGCAGGAGTATTATAAGAATTGCTACGACATAGCGGGTGAGAATGCTCTTTATCCTCGTCTCTCTACTACCAGCGTTGCCAACAATGCTCAGGAATCAAGCATCTGGTATCGTAATGTGACATGGTTCAAACTCCGCGACTGTGAACTTTACTACAGGCTTCCTGCTTCAGTTCTCAAGCGTATGAAGATTACCGATGCCAAGGTTTATGTTCAGGGACAGAATCTTCTGTCATTTGACAATATACCGGCTATGGATGCTGAGAACCTCAACACAGGCTATCCTGTGATGAAGTCAGTTGCCTTAGGATTTTCTGTGGTATTCTAATAAAGATTGACTTATGAAACTTGATAAAATCTGTTTATTTATTCTCGCCTGCCTGATTCCTGCAGCGTGTGCGGACCTCAACTATACTGAGGAGAACACACGCGATGAGGAATGGACTTACGAATACTATGAGGAAGGCCTTAAGAATATGGTATTCGATGTGTATGCACAGGTATATTCCGGCGAGTTCGATTCTAATAGCGCATATTTTCTTGCCGGTGCGACTGATGAGGCTCAGTATGCATTGGAGACAGGTGCGGTAAACAACTATGTCAATGGCGGCTGGAGTACAGCCAATCCATATTCATACACATGGTCGAAATCATATACTGCAATTGCTGAGGTCTGCATGTACCTTGAGAAGATCCATCAGGCCGACATCTCGGAATGGGAGCATAACGCCAAGTATGAGATCTGGAAACAGCAGTTGGAAATCTTTCCTTATGAACTTCGTTTCCTCAGGGCTTATTTCTACTTCGAGTTGTTCAAGACTTATGGTGACGTCCCTCTCGTGACTACGACTCTCACAAATGCTCAGGCAAATAACGTTGAGCGAGCATCTGCTGAAGATATTGTGAAGTTCATCGTTGACGAAATTGATGAGGTGGCACCACACCTTCCTGTTTCTTATGCATCAGAGGTGGGTACCGAGGTCGGACGAGCAACACGTGTGGCAGCATACGCCCTTAAAGCGCGTACCCTTCTTTATGCTGCGTCTCCGCTCCACAATCCGACAAATGACAAGGCTAAGTGGGAGAAGGCTGCAGTTGCATGCAAGTACATTCTTGACAATGCTGATACTTGGGGGCTGAAACTTAGCCCATATGCTTCTCTGTGGGGCAATGACGCATTCTTCAACTCGGAGATCATCTTCGGTATCGGACGAAATGCAAGCAATGCCTTTGAGATGGCACACTATCCTGTCGGAGTTGAGAATGGTTCTTCAGGAAACTGTCCGACCCAGAGCCTTGTGGATCAGTATGAGTATCAGGATAATGGTCAGACTTTCGCTCAGCGTTATCCTGACGATATCGACCTCACTTCAGTGGATCCATATGCTGGTCTTGATCCTCGATTCGCGCTTACAGTTGTGAAGAACGGAGATGAGTGGCCAAGCAACGGAGCCCAGAAAAAGGCAATCGAGACATTCCTCGGTGGATTCAATGCCGCTCCTAAGTACGGTGCTACTCCTACAGGATATTATCTCAGGAAATATGTTGACGGTTCATGCGTCACTACAACAGACAATCAGGTCACTATGCGCCATACATGGATTATCTTCCGTCTTGGAGAGTTCTATCTCAACTATGCCGAGGCTGTATTCAATGCTACAGGCAGCGCAAACGACGCCACTTATGGCATGACCGCAAACGAGGCTGTCAACGTGCTTCGTAACCGTGCTGACATCGCGATGCCGGAATTTACTGAAGACGGGGATGCTTGGGTTGAGCGTTATGAGCGTGAGCGTCTTGTCGAACTTGCTTTTGAGAACCACAGGTTCTGGGATGTACGTCGTTGGAAGAAGGCTGATAAATATTTCAAGACCGTTAAGGTTGCAAATATCAGCGCTGACCTCCAACTTACAAGGAGTACAGTCAACCGTCAGTGGAATGACAAGTACTATCTGTATCCTATCCCACAGACAGAAGTCAAGAAGAACCCTGCACTTGGACAGAATCCGGGATGGTAGTATTATCTAATCTTTAAATGAATTCAATTATGAAGAATATATTTAGATTTTTCGGAACACTTCTGACTCTTGTCTTCACTGTCTCATTGACAGGCTGTGTGGAAGAGCAGTTGGAATCTGCCGATGTCGGACTGCACGTCAAGGTCTTCTTTCCGACCAAGGTTGTGGCAGGCCAGCCGATGACCATCAATGGTTCAGGTTTCTCGGATGTTACCGAGATCGTTTTCCCTGGTGACGTGACCGTCACTGATTTCGAGATTGTCAGCAATGACATGATCAGGGTTAAGGCACCGTCAGGACTTCCTGCCGAAGGTGGACATATCGTGGTACGTACTGCTGAAGGTGAAGCTGAGTCACCACTTCCTCTTACTATTGGAAAAACTGCTGTGTCAGGTTATTCTGTCCAGGCAGGAGAGTCTATTCAGGGTGGGCAGCAGATGACTATCTATGGTGCAGACCTTGAATTTGTCAATGCTATTGAGCTTATTGATGCTGATGGAAACCCTCTTCTTGTGGGTCATGAAGACTTCTACCGCAAGGGTACCGGCACTATTATTTTCACTGTACCTCAGAATATCTATACTGGAACATTTGCTGGTAAGGTCTATACATACGACAATCAGACATTCACTATGCCTGAGATTGCTTACGAACCTGCTCCTACCGGATACTGGGAGATTGTGAAGACTCCGATCTGGAAGAATCCTGATCCAGCCGGATTAGGTACAATCAGTTGGAATGGTACATACCGTTTTGGACTTGAAGGCAATGACGGAAATAATGAATGCGTCGCTACTATACCAGCGGAAACATGGGAAAAAATGAAGGCCGGCACATTCTATATGAGTTTCGCTGAGTCAGGTGCCCAGATCCGTGTGACAACCGGATGGTGGTCTACAACATGGACAGGCAATGACTTGTTTGTCGGAAATGAGTTGATTACCGATAACGGCGATGGTACTTATTCATTGGCAGTTACTCTTGCCGGTGATCCGATTCTCGATGTCGTTGATGCGCAGCATCTTCTCTTCACAGGTGGTGGCTATACTCCTCTCGAACTCTACTTCCTTGAAGAAGTATGGGTGGAATTCGGTTCAGGCCCTACAGAAGTTGTAATGTGGGAAGGTGACGGTTCTGCCGGTGCTATAAATTGGAATGGTGCATATCGTTTCGGCCTTGACGGTACAGATAGCCAGAATGAGTGTATTGCAACATTGCCTGCTGAGCATTGGGATGTGATAAAGAACGGTACATTCTATCTGATGGCACAGGGTAGCGACTGGGTTCAGATGCGTATCACTACCGGTTGGTGGAGCACAACATGGACAGGAGCAGACATTACGACTGGTGATGAACGAATCGTTGACAATGGAGATGGTACATATTATATTGAAATCAATTTCGACGGTGATCCGATTCTCGATGTCGTTGATGAGCAGCATCTGCTCTTCACAGGTAGCGGTTACACTCCTCTGAAACTTTACTATTTCGAAGAATAGTCATCGACTATCCTATACAGATTGAGGCTGGCCATTTGGCCAGCCTCTTTTTCTTTTTTTTATATTAATTGGGATTCGAACTCAGGTTCTCCATCAAGGCTTCTGCCACGCCGTCGTAGGCCGGCTTCCGGGCATAATGCTGATCCCATAGACCGATCGGCTCTCCGGCCCTCCAATATGAATCCGCCGGACTGTCGACAGGTGACCATATCGTAATGCCGAACTGCTGCTCCTTCGGGACGATCTCGAAATATTTGCTTATGATGAAATCATAGTAGTCAGCGATAGCCTCGTTGTGGGCTTTTGTCGCATTCTTTGTAAGGACTGTATTTCCTGAGGCATCAGTGACGCCCACATCAAGTTCGGTGATCTTGATCAGTTTGCCTGATGCCGCGAGGATCCTGAACATATTCTCGACTGCAGCCTCTCTGCTGGCCTGAACCTGAGCATTCATGCTGCATGAAACATGCATCTGAGTACCTATGCCGTCGATTTTTGTGACATTGTCCGATTCCCATTTCTTTATCCAGTTCACCAGACTTATGCATTTCTTGTTGCCGTCCCAGTCACCCTCGAGATTGTAGTCATTCACGAAAAGTTTGAGATCGGACGGATTTCCCCCGTATTCTGCGAAATACTTGCGGGCGAGTTCTACAGCCTTGCGGACATAGAGTTCATCTCCCATATAGTCCTGCCAGAAGAAATTCGTGCTGTTGCTTCCATGTTGAAGAGGGTAGTTGCCGGATCCGTCGTCTCCGCTTCCGGCGATGGCTTCGTTAACCACATCCCAGGCGGTGACATAGCCCCCGCAGGCTTCCATCATCCCTTTGATCCATGTTTCCATCGCTCCGATGAGTGCCGTCCTCTTTTCTTCTTCAGTCTGAGGTCTTGAACCTTCGTATCTGGTGGTCACAGTCCACTGGATGTCGTCGAAATAGTAGTTGTTCGCTTCTGCGAACTTGCTCAGGTTCCATGCTATGCATCTCATTCCGTCAGCCTCGGCAGGTATTGTTCCTTCATATTTGAATTCCGTCCATTCCGTTGTGAATGACATCGTGCCTCCCGCAATGTTGTAATGGATGTAACTTCCTGCCTTGGTGTGTGCCTGAAGGTCTACTGTGGCTTCTTTGTCGGCCTTGATCTTCATGCTCAGTACATATGGCTCCCCTGCCTTGAAGGTATGGCTTACGCTTAGGAAGAACTGGTTGTCCCAATCTTCATCCACCCTCTCCTTTGCAGGAACCATCAGCGCATACCCGGTTCCGTCTGCTCCGGGTTCGACAACCTCAGGCGCCACGAATTTTCCATCTCCCGGATTCATCAGATAGCAGGTCATGTCCTCAGGCCCGCATGCCGGATTCGAAACGAGTTGCTTTGCCTCCTCCTGCACTTCCGAGTCTTCAATCTTGATGTCTTCAAGCAGGCTGTTCAGATAGGTGACGTTCTGCTGTGAGTGCCATGCCAGGGTGTGGCCGTAAATCTCCGTCCCGGCCTGTCTGGCGTTCTCGATGAGGGCTCTCACTGTGCTGAAGTCCATGCTGCCGTTATCCCTCACTACCGAACTGTACTTCATTTCGTTGCCAGGAGTCATGTTGTCAAAGTTGTCCAGGGCAATCTTCCTCATGGACTGGTTTGACATGAACTCATTGGCCGACATCGCGACTCCGAAAAGGAAATCAGGATGTTTAGACCTGTCAATATACGACATCAATGCCTCATATTCCGTCTTATCTTCGTTTTCTTCTCCGTTCCCGTTTCCCGAACCGTTGTCTTCTTCTGTTGAAGGCGGGGTCGGTGCCGGAGGCGTGATCGGGTTCTGTTCTTCCTTGCTGCATGATGCCAGAAGCATCAGGCAAGCCGCAACAATGACAAAGTTCCTTTTCATTCTGAATCAGTTTTTTATGAACTCCGAAGATACCAAAAACTTTTCACAATCACAAGTCTGTGATTGATTTGTTTGTCAAATGGATTTATGATAAATTTGTAGAAAACTATTGAAATCATGAAGAAATCTCTCATTCTTATATTCGCCGTCCTTGTTTCGTGTGCAGTCTTTGCTCAGGAGCATAAGTCCCTTGGAGAAGATGGTTTTGCCGCTTCCGGTATGGAG
>CAZYCJ010000015.1:0-39758 GCA_964645495.1 uncultured Muribaculaceae bacterium | reverse complement strand
GCAAAGGGCACTAGACGGCCGATTTGCGGTCGCTTGAAAATATATTCCGCGACACAGAAAATAATTTTGAAAAAATTGCAACATAATAACGAGGACCCTCGCAACAGCTCAAATTACAACCAATTCAGAGGTACCTGAGTAGTTACAAATTTCTATTTTCTTGGTTTTACTGGCGCTGCTTGGCGGAATAACCGCCTGTACACCACAGAAAAAGATGTCAGGCAATCCGTTGTTCCCGACAGCCCTCTCGGTCCTTTCGAGAGGATAGCGACGATCCTCGAGCAGAACCTGGATGTCGGTACGGGAGCAGGTCACCATTCCGTCCTGCATCATAATGATAAGTGGTATATCTTCTATCACAGACATCCTCCCTGTCAAGATGACTTTCGAGGGTGTCGCTGCCGACAGGCTCCGCTGAAAAAAGGTGGAGAAATCACCAATTTTACTCCGATATTTTTCAACATGGCTCATCAGGGTTGACAATCAGTCTTCGTAATTTTATCTTTGACAAAGATACCAATTACCATGACACTGAAACTTACTGCCCTATGCGGCCTGACCGTATGCCTCAGTATCAACTCTTGCGTGCAGCAGGAAAAATGGACTCAGGAAGAGAAGGACGGATACATCCTGGTGACTCAGAAGAAGGGTCCGGAACTGGGGTATTCGAAAACTTCCGGAGTGGCGATACTTACAGATGGCGGCTACGCCTTCAAGGACCTCAACAAGAACGGGACACTTGATGCCTATGAAGACTGGAGAAACAGCTTTGAGGAGAGGGCGCGTGACCTCGCATCACGACTGAGCATTGAAGAGATTGCAGGCCTGATGCTATACAGCGGACATCAGGCTATCCCTATGCCGGCATGGTGGGGGACATACGGTGGAAAGTGGTTTGAGGACGGCGATGCCAAGCCTTGGGACCTTACTGACGAGCAGAAGAAGTTCCTTGCGGAGGACAATCTCCGTCATGTGCTCATAACAAGATTTCCGAGCACCGAGGTGGCGGTAAAGTGGAACAACAATGTCCAGGCTTATGTCGAGGCCCTTGGAAGCGGAATTCCTTGCAACAATTCATCAGATCCGAGACATAACGGCGCTGACGCCGATGCAGAGTATAATGCCGGCGCCGGTGGTGACATTTCCATGTGGCCGACATCTATGGGTATGGCCGCTACATTCGACCCTGAAATCATGCTTGAGTTCGGAAGGATAGCGGCACGCGAATACAGGGCCCTAGGCCTTGCGACCGCGCTTTCTCCGCAGGTGGACCTTGCTACTGAGCCTCGCTGGAACAGATTCCATGCTACAATGAGCGAAGATCCTACCCTTGCCGCAGACATGGCGAGGGCATATTGTGACGGATTCCAGACCTCATATGGCGATGATGTCCTTGAGAGAAACTTCTGGGGCAGGCCGAAGAGCGGCTGGGGAAAGGGCAGTGTGAACGCCATGGTGAAGCACTGGCCTGGCGGAGGTCCTTGCGAGGCCGGCCGTGACGCCCATATGGGCTTCGGCAAGTTCGCCGTATATCCTGGCGATAATTTCGAGATGCATAAGATCCCGTTTGTCGAAGGGGCGTTCAAGCTCAGAGAGGGAACAAAGAAGGCTGCGGCTGTAATGCCTTATTACACAATTGCATACAATCAGACATCCGAGAATGTGGCCAATGGCTTCAACCGGGAGATAATCGGTGAGATGCTTCGTGAACAGGCAGGTTATGACGGAGTTGTATGTACGGACTGGGCTATCACTCAGAAATATATTCATACCGGTGAACATCTCGGCAAGCCTTGGGGCGTGGAGCATCTTTCAGAGGCGGAACGTCACTACAAGGTGATTATGGCGGGATGTGACCAGTTCGGAGGCAACAATGAGAAGCAGCCGATTCTTGATGCATATGCCATGGGTGTTGAAGAGCATGGCGAGGAGTGGATGAGAGCAAGAATGGAGAGATCCGCTTACAGACTGCTGCTCAACATCTTCAGGGTAGGTCTGTTCGAGAATCCATATCTTGACGCCGAGGTTTCGAAAGCTGTTGTCGGAAATCCGGAATACATGAACAAGGGATTCGAGGCTCAGAAGAAGAGCGTGGTTATGCTCAAGAACAAGGACGGCGTGCTTCCTTTGAAGGATTTCTCTGACCTGAAGGTATATGTGCCTCATCAGTATCGTCCTGCATATCTGGATTTCTGGAAGTCACGGCACGATGAAGTGAACAATGATCCGATAGAGGATGCTCTCATAGAAAAATATTTCGGCTCCCGTTCAGAGTCTGCTCAGGATGCGGACATCGCGATAGTGTTCATAGATTCGCCTGACGGCGGTTTTGGCTACAACAGAGAGGCATATGACAAGGGAGAATTCCCATATGAGCCTATCAGTCTCCAGTATTCTGACTATACTGCTGAGCATGCGAGAGAGCACAGCATCGCTGGCGGAGATCCATACGAAGATTTCACAGACAGAAGTTACAAGGGCAGGTCTGTCAAGACACTGAATGTGTCAGATATGGTTTCAGTTCAGCAGACCCGCGCCGCCATGGGCGACAAGCCGGTGATAGTTGTCGCAACGGTGTTGAATCCATTCGTAATGACTGAAATAGAGCCATATACGGATGCGATTTTCCTCACATTCTATACTCAGAATCAGATAATCATGGAGTTCATGACCGGAGCGGGCGAACCTTCGGGCCTTCTGCCTATGCAGATGCCGGCGGACATGCAGACCGTCGAGGAACAGTTCGAGGATGTGCCTTTGGATATGAAGTGCTATGTCGATTCGGAAGGAAATACCTATGATTTTGCATTCGGCCTGAACTGGTCGGGTGTAATAAACGACTGGAGGGTTGAGAAATATGGCAAGTAGATCAAGATTATGGATTGCAGCTGTTTTGTGGGTGCTGGCTTCTTGTGCGGGCGCCCCTACGATTGTATGTTACAAGGTGGATCCTCTGCTGAAGGTTTTTCCTGAAAATACAGCATTCATGGACGCCCCGGACACTCTTGATGCGGCAGTCAATACGCATGTTGAGTTTCAGTTTGCCCTTCACAGCTCGGCTGCTGTCGAGGATTTCACCGTAGAGTGTGGTGACCTTGTCGGTCCGGACGGAGCCAGGGTTCCGGCACCTCGCTGCGGAGTCGTCGGTTATGTCGGAGTCGGAGACTGCATGGATGAGCCTGCTCACGATGTGCTCAGAAGTGCGACAGGACTGTTTCCGGACCCTATTCTTGAAAAAGATTCATATTCTTTCTCTCCGTTCACGACGTTCAGTCCATGGATTACGATATATGTTCCTGACGGGACTCCGGAAGGAGTATATACAGCAGAGGTCAGGATGAAGGGTAAGACCGGCGGCAGGAAGTTTTCATTCCGTGAGAACATCAGTGTCAAGGTATGGCCTGTGGCTATGCGTACTCCTGATTTCCCGAATGTGAACTGGGCTTTCGACTTCGATCCATGCATGAAGCAGTGGAATGGAGGAGTGCCGGTGGAAAGATATTCAGCCGAGCATGAGGAATATCTCAGGCAGTTATATGGAATGCTTGCCGAGGGCCATCAGACCATGACAAGGATTCCGGTCTGGGATGTTGTCGGAATGCAGAAGAAGGATGACGGTACGTGGGAGTTTGACTTCACCCGTTTTGACTGGTATGTAAAGATTTGCGAAGAGGCTGGCATCCTGCATTCGCTTCAGGTTGAGGAACTTGGCCATAGGCTTGTGCCTTCGTGGACTTCTCCGATGGGCCTCTTTGTGCCGGTTGAGATTGACGGTAATATGACAAAGGAGACATATGCTCCGGATCATCCTGCAGTAAAGGATTTCTACAGCAGCTTCATTCCTGCGCTGAGAGATCACCTGAAGGAGACCGGCTGGGCGGACAGATGTTATCAGCAGGTATGCGACGAGCCTATTGATGTGAATGCCGAGAGTTACTGCAGTGCTGTGGATCTTATCAGGAAATACTGGCCGGAGATAAAGGTGCTGGAGGCGTGCCAGACGACAAAGACACGTGACGCCATCGATGCATGGTGCCCTCAGATGAACTACTGGCACGAAAACTATGACTTCTTCAAGGACAGACAGGCAGAAGGGGATGAAGTGTGGTTCTATACATGCTGCTATCCGCATCATGAATATCCGAACAGATTCATAGAACAGCCTCTTCTCAAGACCAGGATGCTGTTCTGGATGGCTCATAAATACAGGGCTGACGGATACCTGCACTGGGGCTTCAATTATTGGCCTGAGGATCCGTTTGCCCAGACGGCGATGCCGGGAACCGGTACCATGCTTCCGGGAGGAGATGCATGGATCATATATCCTGCGTACAGGAAGATGCTGCGCTCGATCCGTTTCGAGCAGCATCGTGACGGACTTGAAGACCTGACGCTCCTGCAGATGCTTGCCGAGAAGGATCCTGGAGCAGCAGATGCTCTTGCCAACAGTCTGATTACCAACTGGTGGGTGTATGTCGGTAATCCTGAGACTTACAGGCAGACACGAAGGGAACTGCTCAAGGCCCTTTCGTCATATGAAGAGTAATTAATGACATAAGATATGAAATGTATTAAACCGCTGCTTGCTGCAGCCATTGTTATGACAGGAATGACTTCTTGTGGAAATGATGCAGCCGCTCCTTTGTATAAGGATGCGTCTGCGCCGATAGAGAAAAGAGTAGAAGATCTCCTTTCAAGAATGACATTGGAGGAGAAGGTGGGCCAGATGAACCAGTTTGTGGGAATAGAACATATAAGGGCGAATGAAGCACATCTCACCGAGGAAGACCTCAAGACCAATACAGCCCAGGCATATTATCCGGGTTTCCCTGCCGATACCATCGAGAAATGGACAAAGCAGGGCATCATCGGCTCCTTTCTTCATGTCCTGACCATAGAGGAAGCCAACTATCTTCAGGAACTGGCACTGCAGAGCCGCCTTCAGATTCCGATCATGTTCGGCATCGATGCAATCCATGGCAACTGCAACTGTCCGGAGAATACGGCATATCCTACCAGCATAGGCCTTGCGTCATCGTTCAATCCGGATATGGCTTATAAGATAGCTCGTGAGACTGCTCTTGAGATGAGGGCCATGAACATGCACTGGACATTCAATCCCAATGTCGAAGTCGCTCGTGACGCCCGTTGGGGCCGATGCGGCGAGACTTTCGGCGAGGACCCATATCTGGTGGCGCGCATGGGCGAGCAGAGCGTGAAGGGCTATCAGGGTGACATGAACTCAGATGACGTCCTTGCCTGCATCAAGCATTTCGTGGGAGGAAGCCAGCCGATCAACGGCACGAACGGCGCTCCGACCGACCTTTCCGAACGTACCATACGTGAGGTGTTCTTCCCTCCGTTCCAGGACGGTGTCGATGCTGGCGCATTGTCTCTGATGACCGCCCACAACGAACTAAACGGCATCCCTTGTCACTCTAACGAATGGCTGATGACCGATGTTCTCCGTGGAGAATGGGGATTCGAAGGCTTTGTAGTGAGCGACTGGATGGACATTGAGCATACTCATGACCTTCATGCGACTGCGGAAAATCTCAAGGAGGCTTTCTATCAGTCTATAATGGCAGGAATAGACCTTCATATGCATGGCGTGCATTGGAATGAGCTTGTCTGCGAACTCGTCCATGAAGGACGCATTCCGGAATCAAGGATCGATGAGTCTGTAAGAAGGATTCTCGGCATCAAGTTCCGTCTCGGACTCTTCGAACAACCGTTTGCAGATTCAGATAAGACCATGTTGGTGCGTCTATGTCCTGAGCATCGTCAGACTGCCCTTGAGGCGGCACGCCAAGGCATTGTCCTTCTCAAGAATGATGGAATCCTGCCTCTAGACGCACGCAAATACAGGAAGGTACTTGTGACAGGAATCAATGCTGACGACCACAATATCCTCGGCGACTGGACAGCGAAGCAGAAGCCTGAG
Source organism: uncultured Muribaculaceae bacterium (assembly GCA_964645495.1). Classification (GTDB taxonomy): domain Bacteria; phylum Bacteroidota; class Bacteroidia; order Bacteroidales; family UBA932; genus Cryptobacteroides. The sequence continues at coordinate 33,814 of CAZYCJ010000015.1, read as the reverse complement.
AACTGCGTGACCATCCTCGAAGGTCTCAAGATGGTGGCTCCTCAGACAGACTTTGTGTTCGTTGACCAGGGCTGGGACCCTCAGTCAATGTCACAGGCAAAGGTCAACGAGGCTGTAGCCAAGGCAAGGACCTGCGACCTCAATATCGTCGTTGCGGGCGAGCATATGTTCCGCGATAACTGGAGCAGAAGGACATGTGGCGAGGATACGGACCGTTCATCCCTTGACCTCGTGGGACTTCAGCAGGAGCTGATTGAAAGAATATATGCCACAGGCAAGCCTACAGTAGTCGTTCTCGTGACAGGCCGTCCTCTCGGCGTAGAGTGGGTGGCGGAAAATGTTCCGGCGCTTCTCAATGCGTGGGAACCTGGTATGTATGGCGGACAGGCCGTGGCTGAGATCCTTTACGGAAAAGTGAATCCTTCGGCGAAACTGCCGATCACCATGCCTCGCACAGCGGGACAGATCCAGATGATATACAATCACAAGCCGTCGCAGTACTTCCATCCGTATGTCGTGACTCCGAGCACTCCGCTTTATCCGTTCGGATATGGCCTGAGCTACACAGAGTATGAATATTCTGATCTTGCGCTCTCTTCAGAGAAGATGGCGGCAGACGGCTCGGTTAAGGTCTCTGTGAAGGTGACAAACACAGGCTCCGTAGCAGGCTGCGAGATCGTTCAGATGTATCTGCGCGACTGCTATTCACAGGTAACACGTCCTGTCAAGGAACTCAAGGACTTCGCCAGGGTTAATCTCGAGCCGGGCGAAAGCAAGGTCGTTGAGTTTACCATTACTCCAGACAAGCTTATGTTCCTGGACAAGAAGATGAAACCGATTGTAGAGCCGGGTGAGTTTGTCGTAATGGTTGGTGCATCGTCGGCTGACGAGGATCTTCTGAAGGCTTCATTTGTTGTAGAATAATTAGACATCATATGAATAAGAAATTCTTGATTATTGCCGCTCTGGCTTTGCTTGGCGCAGTTTCATGCCAGGATAAAGCCGGTGTAGACGGTGTGCATGCGTCATGGGGAGATATTGATGTGAGATATCCGAAGACTTCTGCTTCAGCGCATCAGACGACAGATCTGCTGGAGCTGAGCGGCTGGCGAGGTGAAAGAGTATTTGCCCAGGCTGTGGTGTGGACAGAACAGCCTGTGGAGAAACTGACATATGAAATTTCCGACCTCAAGGGTCCGGGATTCAATAAGATTCCGTCAGAAACCATAATGACCGGTTTCATGACTTATGTGCTTGGAGATGGATTCTTCAGCAACGGTACAGGTTGCGGCGAATGGGCTAAAGAGCCTAAGCGTGATTCTGTAGTCGTGGCTGACTGCATAGATCATCTTGCCTCGTCTGTTGCCATGGCGCCTCAAAACAATCAAGGCATATGGGTTACATGCCCTATACCTGCATCTGTGAAGCCCGGCACATACACCGGAAAGCTGGTGGTGAAGGCTGACGGCAAGGTTGTCGGCAGGCTGAACCTCACAGTCCAGGCACAGGAGCAGGTGCTTCCTGAGCCGAAGGACTGGCATTTCCATCTTGATTTATGGCAGAATCCTTATGCTGTAGCGAGATACCATCAGGTCGAGCCTTGGAGTGAAGAACACATGGAGGCCATGAGGCCTGTCATGACCATGCTCGCACAGGCCGGACAGAAGGTCATCACAACAACACTTATCCATAAGCCGTGGGGCGGTCAGACACAGGACCATTTCGAGAGCATGGTGGAATGGGTGAAGAAGGCGGACGGCTCATGGGAGTATGGATTCGACATCTTTGACCAATGGGTTTCGTTCATGATGGAATGCGGCGTGACAGAACAGATCAACTGCTTCTCCATCGCCCCTTGGCACTCAGCTTTCCGTTATTTTGACGAGGCATCCGGGGAATATGCATATGTGAAAGCCGAAGTAGGTACTCGTGAGTATGATGAATTCTGGTCGGTAATGCTTGTAGAGTTCGAGAAGCATCTGAAAGAGAAGGGATGGTTTGACATCTGCTCCATTGCTATGGACGAGCGTCCTGTTGAAGAGATAAAGGAGGTTGTAAGGCTGATCAGGAGTGTTTCCCCTGATTTCAAGATTTCACTTGCCGGAAACTATCATCCTGAAGTCGAGGCTGATATATATGACTATTGCCTTGCATACGGACAGGAATTTCCTGAAGAAGTTCTCGCAAGACGCAAGATGGAGGGCAAGATTAGCACATACTATACGTGCTGCACGGAGCTGTCTCCGAACCTTTTCACGGTTTCCGATCCTGCGGACGGTCTCTTCCTCGGTCTTGAAATGGCAAGACGCAAGGCTGACGGTTACCTCAGATGGGCATATAACAGCTGGCCATCGGATCCTCTCACAGATTCGAGATTCCGCTCGTTCACATCGGGAGATACATTCGTCGTTTATCCCGAGGGAAGAAGTTCTATAAGGTTTGAAAGACTTATTCAGGGCATTCAGGAGTATGAAAAGATAAGATTGTCAGGAAATACACAGAAGTAATGAATATGCGTAACAGAATAATCATTTGGATTTTTGCTCTTCTTGGCTTTGTGGCTTGCCAGGAGGAGATTAAGCAGGTGCCTATGGCACAAGCGGTTACAGGACTTGAAGTCAGTGACTCTACAGCTAATACCGTCACTTTAAAATGGACTGCAGGGGAGAATACCGAATATGTCCTGATAAGCTATTCAAGGACTGGTGAGCAGGAAACCGCTATTGAGGAAAAGGTAACAAAGGAGACTTATACAGTAGAGGGGCTGAACTATGTGAAAGACTCGCCATATGAGTTCACCGTGACCAGCTACAACTCTGATGACATCGCCGGAGGCGCATCAAAGGTGAAGTCCAATGTGGTTATGCCTGCACGTGACATCCCGGCTGTGACTTTCCTCTCTGCTTCCAATGTGTCACAGACTACGGCTACATTCAAGTGGGGACATCCTAAGGGAGTCGTGTCTGCCATCGTGAATTATGAACGTGAGGGTGACTATCCGATGAAGGGCAGCGAGAAGGTGGACAATCGTGTCTTTACGCTGACTGATGTTCAGCCGGATGATGAAAATCCGATAAAGGTTACTGTGATAAGCTGTGATGAAGAAGGATATGAGGGGGCAAGCTCATCGATAGAGGTGATCTGCGGTGGTACCAAGAACTATGGCGAGGCTGTATCGCTTTATCAGGTCGATCCGCTTATAAAGGTCCTGAGGGGGCAGTTCTCAGACGGAGCTTATGCTTCTCCAGTAAAGCCATATTATGCCCAGGGAGAAACAGCATCAGTGCAGTTTGTGGCTCTTCCTAAGTCGAATGATCTTACAGATGTGACTGTAGATGTGCAGACTTTTGTCAATGCATCTGGCCAGCAACTTCCGGAACCAAAGGGCGGATGGGTTGAATTCGTTGAGTCTCAATACAATGGCGAGAAGGTAAGTTCAAACCTCAATGGCGGTTATGTGTATCCGGATGTGATTATTCCGCAAAAAGGCACGCGAGCCATCGGTCATAGAGAATTCGGTACGTATTGGTATGATGTGTTCATCCCTAAAGGTACAGCTCCGGGGGAGTATACTTCTGTAATCACGGTTTCCGGAACAGAAAATGGCGTGACTTTCTCAACAAGACTTGTGGTAAGGATGGAAGTTACCTCAGTCGTGCTGGAGGAATCTGACCTGCTGGTGACCAACTGGCTTTTCGAGGACAGGTACAGATATGTAAACAATGGAGTGGAATGCAGCCGTACGAACGATCCCGAGACATTCTACAAGCTCCATAAGCTTTTTGCAAACACCTGTCGTGACCTTGGACAGAATACATATCGCATGGATCAGCCGATGAATGCGATGTATCCTCGCGGAATAGATGAGAACGGTACATATCTGTTCGACTTCAGCGCATTTGACGAAAATGTCGAATTCCTGATCAAGGAAGGCGGTCTCAGATGCATTGAAGGCTCCCATCTCTGTACGGCCGCAGGCTATGGTGGCGACTATGGCTTGAATATGTTCTATTGGTACAATGAGGAAAAGGGATATTTCGAGAGAATGGGTACATGGAGTGACTTTGAAGATCCTGAGATATGGGCTAAGGCAGAGAAGCATATCACGGACTTCTTCCAGGCCCTTCAGGAGCATCTCAGGGAGAAAGGATGGCTTGACATGTACGTTCAGCACATCGGTGATGAGCCTACTGAGCAGCCGGACAAAGGCTTGAAGAACTGGCCGTCATGGGTGAAGTTTGCCGAGGCGGTCAAGAAGGCGGCTCCTGAGATCAAGCTCATGGATGCAGTCGATGCTGGATGCGCTGACAAGATCTCTCCATATATCGACATCATGTGTCCTGTCCTTCATGTAAGACTTGACGAGCAGTATGCAGGAATGTTTGAAGAAAGATATGATTCCGGTAAGAGGGACTGGATATACACCTGCATGTTCCCTCAGGGCGGATATGCCAACAGATTCGTCGTGCAGCCGCTGCTTATGCCGCGCTATATCCATTGGCTCAACTACAAGCTCAAGGCCAACGGATATCTCCATTGGGGACTCCATTGGTGGCCTGCAGACATCCTTACCCGTGAAAACGGCATCCTTGGAGACTGCTCGACACCTGGCTCGTATTTCCCTGGCGGAGACCCTTATGTAATCTATCCTGGCTATCATGAACTTTATATTTCAAACAGGGCATGTGCGATGAGGGATGGTATAAACGACTATGCTCTTCTGAAGATGGCCGAGAAGAAGAATAAGGCCAAGACCGATGAAATAGTAGATAGAATGATTCAAGGCCCTAATACATATGAACTTGATGTAAAGACATTCCGTGAAGCAAGGAAAGAACTTCTTAATATGCTGAAATGACGATTATGATTAAAATTTCTAAGATATTGGCGATGGCTGCCATGGTGACAGCCTTCTTTGTGGCATCCTGCACGAAACCGTATGTGCCTAAGGATGAAGAAAATCCGGAAATCGAGAATCCTGATGATTCTCAGAAGCCGGAAGATGAGGAGCAACCTGTGGTTGATCCGAAGGCTCCTGTGTTGAAAATCAATGCGTTGACTCCGACAAGGGCTTGTATCAGAGTGGACTATTCCTTTGAAAAGGTGACTGAATATAATCAGAGTGTCCACATCTGTTTCAGCAAGGAGCCGGGGCCGACAATTGATGATCAGACATTCAACCTTCCGCCAAGAAGCGCGAACAAGGGAGAGATGATGGGCGTTGTGCCTAACCTTATGCTGGATTATGATACAGACTATTATTTTAGACTGTATATCAAGCAGAAGGGAGTCGTGTATTATAGCAATGAGGTCAGATGTGCCTTGAAAGAGGAGTATGAGCCTATTCATCTGTCATGGCAGAAGATGAATATCCCTGGATTGCATAAGGATATCACTGCATATACTACGGTCTCTAAACTCAGTGGCAGGAATTTTCAGGCATGGTATGCCATTGCAGACATGAGCAAGGGCAATCTCAAGATCAGAGCGAATCATCCTAAAAATGCTCAGACCGTGACTTCTCAGGCGGCAAGCCTGGGAAGCAAATGCCAGGTGCTTATCAACTGCGGGTATTTCTATTATGAGGGCAGTCAGGCCATGAATATCGGGACTTCCATAGTGAATGGGGTCCAGAACGGAAGCATATTCTCGTTTGCAGGTTCTCTCTCTGACAGTGAACCAGAGGAATGCAAGACTCAATACAAGGTCACCAGAGGCGTGTTCGGAGCCGATGCTGCGGGAGTTCCAGCCGTCAAGTGGATGGGTTGTATAAGTTACAATCAGAATTATTATTATGATCTTCCTCTGCTTTCAATCAAGGGGGAGACAAAGCTTCAGGCTCCGTCTGCGACCAACCCGACAGTCCCATCTGACTGGGAGCCTGTAGAACTGGTAACAGCAGGTCCTGTCCTTCTCAAGGATGGAAAGATACCGTTTGATTTCACCCGTACCTCAAAGGGTGATTCTTATTTTCTTTCGAATTACGAGATGATCACTTATGACGTGTTCACTGATACGACAGGAGACGACTGGAGGTGCGACAGGAGTGCAGTAGGTATCACTAATGACGGAAAAATCATCATATTCGCTTGCGAAGGACGAACTCCATCCTTGAGTTGCGGGGCCAACCTTGACGAAGTGGCCAGGATATTAAAGGACTTAGGCTGTGTGGAAGCTTTGAATTTTGATGGTGGTGGCTCTACCAAATTATATGTGGGAGGCCAGTCATTCTCCAATAACAACAGGGCGGTTGTCACAACCGTGGGAATCTTTGAGAAATAAATGATCATGACGATTCATAGAGATAGTGTCCGCTTTGTTCTTCTGCTTTTTGCTGGTATGCTTTCATTGGCGTGCGGCAAGGACAGTGGCATACCGCTGACTCCTTCTGGAGATGAGGAAGTATCGGCTGAGGGGGTCGTGCCTGAAGTGCCGGAGGAGGAATCTCTCTCTACATATGTCGTTTCGTCAGCTGTGATGACCTTCAGTTATTATGATATAGAAGGTCAGATCGATACTCTGGAGCAAAGGATTGACTTCAATTTGGTTGTGTATGGTACAGACACTCCAGACTTGAGGAATATTCCTCTGACATTGGTGACCAGAGAGGGATTTGAAGCAAAAAATGTCAAGGATGGTGTCGTAACCATGACCCTCAGTACCAAGAAAGCCACAAAAATCAGCTTCATCAGGGACACATGCATAGTGGATTATGACATCTATGTAACTCCGACGGTCAAGGAGGCGCCGGCTACCGAGTTCAATATCTATGCGGGTGTCAATCTCTCATATTGGTTTCAGGAGAGTGTTCCATGGCCAGAATATGAAACTTTGGAACAGATTGCTCAATATGGTTTTGACCATGTCAGACTTCCGTTTGACTCCAAGGTGATCTTCAATCAGCTGGGAGTAATCAACAGAGACAACATGAATGAGTTGCGCCGGGTGGTGGACAGGTGTCTGGAACTGGGATTGCGTGTCATTCTGGACATGCATTGGCTTGAGGCCGGAAATCTCTTTTATCAGGAGCCTGCTGCGCAGGAACTGGTCAGCAACTGGAAGAACCTGATGGGGGAGTTCTCCAAATATCCGAACGAGATGCTTGCTTATGAGATATTGAATGAGCCTCATGGCCCGGGATGGGAGCTGATGCAGAGGAGGATGACTCATCTTATACGACATTCGGAACCTGCCAGGGTACTTTTCGTCTCACCTGACGGATATAACGCAGATGGAGCAAGCAATTTCCATCTCCATAAAGGTGACCCGAACATGATCATAACTTTCCATTATTATGAGCCTATGCTGGCTAGCCATAGGAAGTTATGGAGTTATACCGGACCGTCCCATTATCCTGGACTTCTGTTTTCGGAGGCTGAGTGGAATGACATGTCCGAAGCCAATAGGGAAATAGCACAGTGGTACAAGGGGAATGTGTACGATTATGATTATGCATGCAATAAGATGAAGGCCGCAGCAGAAACTGCAGCAAAAAACGGTCTCCGTCTGCATTGCGGGGAATTCGGATATTCCAAGACTAATAACCGTGATGAGAGGGTGCAGTGGTTCAGAGATGTCGTGAATGCGTTTAATGCAAACGGAATCGTATATACTACCTGGGAAAATTGGGGCGGAGACTTCGGGCCGGGAGACTGGGCAGGCAAACCTGATGAGGAAGTAATAGACATTCTCTTGCAAAAGGATTGATAATTTTCTTCCTATTTTGGTAAAAATTAAACATCGGATCATATCGGACATATTACATTTGTTAAATTAACTGCATTCTATTTTTTTTAACCTTAATAACCAACTTTTTAAAATCATGAAACATCGTATTCTTTCGATTGCTGCGATTTTCGCAGTTTTTGCAACTTTGATGTCTTGCCAGGAAAAGACACCTGAGGTTGTTTATTCGGAGGTTCCGTTCGAGACTATCTCTATCACTGCAGGTGATGAGATAGTTGACGGCGTCATCAGCGGAACTAATGTCACATTCAGCTTTGCAGCTGTTGAGGATTTCACAGCTTGCTCTATCAACTTTGAGGTAAACGAGGGCTGGATCTGCACTTGGCCGACAGACCCTACAAACGTTGACCTTACTGTAGACGAGAATCTTGTTCTTCAGTTCACTTCACCTAAGAACGCTATCGTAAAGTACTACATCAGCTTCACTTCAAACTCTCTTCCGATCGCTGACGCATCGAAGATCAAGGTTGCAGGTGACCCGGCTGCTGTGGTAGAAGTTAACAACGCAAAGAAAACCCTCAAGATCTACTACAACATCGACACTATGAATGAGGCTGCCATCGAACTCGTATTCGAGGAAGGTGCTCTTATCCCAGGTGCGACTTATGAGGGAGCTGCATTCGATTTCACTGAGACTCTCAGCAATGATTTCGTGATCAAGACTACTACTGGCGAAGTTACTTACACTCTCAAGCTTGACAAGTCTTCCCTCATGCCTAATCCAGCGACTCTCGGTTTCTCAGACGTAACAGCTGACTATACTGAGGTAGAGGGTGTTACGGTCCTCAAGGCAACATCTCTCACAGATATTCCTGATTACCGTGCAAAGTATGACGACATCAACAATGGTTATATAGCAGAGACTCCGCTCTCAGGTGCTGAGGGCTACTATGGTGACTGGTGGTCATATTGCAACGCTGACTGTGCTTACACAGTTTGGGAAGGCCTTGGTGACGAGTGGGTAGAGGCACGTCAGAAGATATCTATCGACCCAATCGAGGTTGTAGTCGTTATGATCGACGAGTCAGAACTCGCAGGTAAGATGTATACTGACGCAAGCAACTCAGTAACTTCTGGTACAGTCGGCTCGTTCCTCACTATCTCAGGCGCTTCATCAAATCAGGGTGAGGCTGGCCTTTGGGCAGAGAACGTATGGTACGACGACTATCTTGATGCAACGTATGCCAGTCTTAAGGATCCATACATCAGAACAGCAATCGGATTCAATGCAGCTGGTAAGATGTCTATGCAGGTAGCAGGCAACGCTTCAGGTGTATGGTACAAGTGGAACAAACTCTATGATGAGAATTGTGCTGCTCCAGACTATGCTGACTTCACAGAGTGGGATGTCGTTTCAGTAGCTGTTACCGTTCCTTCACACGTAAGAGGCGGTCATAAGATGAAGGTCCAGGAGATCAGAACATCTGACGGATGGGCTGGCGAGACTGCATTCGGTGACGCTTGGAACGGTCGTCGCGCAAGAATGTTCGCAGGTAGAACTCACGATGGTCGCGTAGCATACGCAGCATTCCAGGGCGCATTCGGTATGATCGAGTCTCTCGGATGGGAAGACTACAACGGTATCGGAACAGTTCAGGCTTCATATGTTCTCGAGAAGCTCGGTTTCAAGGATGTTATTCAGATCGCTACAGCAATGTACACTGAGGACGGATACAAGCCAACCATCCTCCTCGATGGTCAGACTCTTATCGGAGATTCTGCTCAGGCTGCCAAGTATTGCATCGGTTACGACGTAAGATAATTTTATCATAATGCGAAAACAGTCAATCAGTTTGCTTTTAAGCTTATCATTCCTCTTTGGAGGAGTGATAAGCCTTTTAGCAAATACATCACTCTCCGCAACCGGTTCGGCGGACGGCCCTGTCAGAATAGAGGGAGTAATGTTGGATGAGGCGACGGGAGAACCGCTTATCGGAGCCGTGGCATCTTTGCCAGGCACCCAATATTATGCAATGACTGACCTTGACGGTCTCTTTGTCATTGAATTCCCTTCAAGTCAGCTTCCTGCAGACGTGGAGTTCTCACTCATGGGATACACGACTCAGACAATCAGATTTGAAGGATCGAAAAAAATAACAATCCGTCTTCATCTGGAGGCACAGATGCTTGAAGATGCGCAGGTTATTGCGTATGGAAAGCAGAGCAAGATGTCCATCACCGGTTCGATATCTTCCATCGATACCAAGGAACTCTTGAAGTCTCCAAGCGGAAGCGCGGCCGGAGCACTTGCCGGTGCCGTGCCTGGAGTGTCTACAGTCCAGGCTTCGGGACAGCCGGGTGCGGAAGATCCGATAATCTATGTACGTGGCTCCGGATCGTTGACTGACGCCGCTTCGCAGCCGCTCATCCTCGTGGATGGCGTAGAGCGCTCATTCTTCCAGATGGACCCTAACGAAATCGAGAGCATCACAGTGCTCAAGGATGCCGCTTCAACTGCGGTGTTCGGTGTGCGTGGCGCCAACGGTGTGATCCTCGTGACTACAAGACGAGGGAAAGAAGGTAGGAACCAGATTGCAGTCAACAGCTCGTTCGGTCTTACCCAAGCCCTTAGAAATCTCTATGGCGTAAGTTCATATGACTACGCCACATTATATACAGAAGCTCAGAAGAACGACAATCCGAAGATCAAGAACTCCGAGCTTGCCTTCAGCCCGTATGTAACGGAACTTTTCAGGACAGGCGCTGATCCGGTGATGTTCCCGAATGTCGAGTGGAACGACTACCTCTTCAAGAATCTGGCTTGGCAGACACAGCACAATGTGACGATGTCAGGCGGTGGAAAGCGTGCGAAATACTTCATTTCTGCGGGATTCATGCATCAGGACGGTATGATGAAGCAGTACAATGAGAACTATAACTCCAACTTCACATACAACCGTTATAATCTTCGTGCGAATGTCGACGTGAACATCACTCCGACAACCGTCCTTTCAGCCAATATCGGCACAAGGATAGGTGTGCAGTCGGCTCCGAACAACTATGACATCTGGAGAAATATCATGTGGTGTACTCCGTTTGCTAGTGCCGGATTTGTTGACGGAAAGCGTATTTACAATCCGAACAATCCGTTCATCATCCTTCCTGCCCAGACCTCGGGTCTTGACCTCTACTATGACTGGGGATATAACAAGAATACAGAAAACGTGATGAACCTGGACTTTATCTTGAACCAGGATCTCGGAATGCTCACCAAAGGCCTCACCCTTACATTGAAGGGTGCGTACAACACCAACTACAACGCTTCCGTAAACAGGGAGGTTGTCGGAGGTGACAGTGCGTATACTCCTGTGTATGTAGGTACTCTTACTCAACCGGGTATGGACATTTCCAATCCGTTGTTCAAGAATGAGATCGTATACAGAACTACCGGTGTCACTGGTCTTCATCAGCCTATGACATATGGGGAAGGCTACTGGCAGGGCCGTAACTGGTACCTCGAAGGCGCTCTCAACTGGTCGCGTTCGTTCGGCAAGAGCGACTGGGCTGCTCTGCTTCTCTACAACCAGTCAAGGACATATTATCCGGGAGCTTACTCAGATATTCCTACGGGCTATGTCGGCTATGTCGGTCGTCTTACATACAACTACGACAAGAAGTACCTGTTCGATTTCAACGTCGGATACAACGGCTCCGAGAACTTCGCTCCCGGTCACCGTTATGGCTTCTTCCCTGCAGGCTCAATCGGCTGGATCATATCTTCTGAGAAGTTCATGAAGCCGGTACGTTTCATCAACTTCCTGAAAGTCAGGGCTTCATATGGTATCGTAGGTAACGACAAGTATGCCGGTGACCGTTTCCTATATATGCCTAACTCATGGGCAGGAAACAGCGGGGCGATCAACTGGGGAACATATCAGTTCGGTATCGGAGATACCTCAGGCATGCTTACAGACGCCCATGAACTTTCGAACGGTAACCCTGTCGTGACCTGGGAGAAGTGTTCTAAGCAGAACTACGGTCTCGAACTCAAGATGTTCGACTACAGATTCAGCATGGTGCTGGATGTGTTCTTCGAGCATCGCTGGGACATCCTCACAACCAGAAACACATTGCCAAGCATCACATCGGTGAAGCTTCCTCTGATGAATCTCGGTATCGTGAACAACAAGGGTTATGAGCTTCAGCTCGGGTGGAATGACAAGGTTGGTGAATTCGGATATAATATCAACGCCAACATGTCATTCGCAAGGAACAAGATCATTTATAAGGACGAGGTCATTCCGAATGAGCCATATATGGCTGAGACCGGAAACAGCACAGGCCGTTTCTACGGCTATTTGTTCGACCGTTTCCTCCAGGAGTCTGACTTTGATGCTTCAGGAAAGATCAATCCTGAACTTCCTACGATGGCGATCGGAAATCCGAAGCCTGGTGACGTCCTATACAAAGACTTGAACGATGATGGCAAAGTCGACGGTGACGACTGTACATACTTCGGATGGGGAACACGCCCTGAGTATGTCTTCGGTATCACAGCCGGATTTAACTGGAAGGGACTCAGCTTCTCGATGCAGTGGACAGGTGCAACTCATGCCAGCCGTCTGCTTTCGGGTGAGTACAGGGAGCCTTTCGGTACAACGAACTCTCGCGCCATGCTCCAGTATCTTGCTGACGGAAGATGGACTCCGGAAAATGCAGAAAACGCACGTTTCCCTCGTCTGACATTCAGCAGCAAGTCTCACAACTACAGACTTGACTCGGACCTCTGGATGATGGACGGATCATATCTGAGGCTCAAGGTCGCTGAACTCGGTTATACATTCTCCGATAATCCAGTCCTCAAGAAGGCCGGCATGTCATCGTTCAAGCTGTTCGTGAGCGGATACAACCTCCTTACACTCTTCTCAGATCTCGCCGAGATCGACATCGATCCGGAGCAGTATACCGGTGGAGAAGGCTCATCAGCCTATGCTTATCCGAACAACAAGATCTACAACTTTGGTATCAACATTACTTTCTAAATGATGAGGAAGATAACATCACATATGATAATATGGGGACTGGGCCTCTTGTCGGTGCTCTCATGCAGTGACTTGAAGTTCGGCGATGCCTTCCTTGAGAAGGCTCCCGGTGTGGATATAACCATCGACACCGTGTTCTCATCCAAGCAGTATTCGGACAGGGCTCTTGTCGCGGCCTACGCGACCCTCCGAAGCAGCATTGTCCACAAGATTAATGACGGCTCTCCTTATGAGTATCAGTCCTCGTCGGACATGATCGGGTGGGACTGCCTTGATGCCATTACAGACATCATCCAGACTCACTGTACGTGGGCTGGTGCCATCGATACATACTACAATGCCAACTACAGCGCATCCAATGAGGACAACAGCACAAGCACCAAGATGAGCTTCGACCCGGACGGAGGCGCAGCGTGGAAGGGCATCAGACGCGGCTGGATCTATATCGAGAACGTAGACAGGGTTCCTGACATGACAGCTGCCGAGAAGAAGCAGAGAAAGGGCGAGGCGCGCATGGTGATCGCGTGTCAGTATCATGAGCTTCTCAGGCATTTCGGAGGAGTTCCGGTCTTGAAGTCTTCTGTGTCAACCGAGAATGACGGAGACATCGACTACTCGCGAAAGACCTATGAGGAGACTGCAAGATATATCATCGAGCTCTGCGATCAGGCGGCTCAGGAGTTGCCTTGGACTGTCTCTGCAGCAGATGACGGCCGTTTCACAGCAGCATCGGCAATGGCATTGAAGACCAGAGTGCTTCTTTACCTTGCCAGTCCGCTCGTCAACTCAGACTCTCCGTTTCTCACTCCGGAAACTCCTACCGCTGCAAATCAGGCGAAGATGACTTCAAATCCGCAGCACATGACATGGCTTGGAGACTATCAGGCAGCAAGATGGCAGGAAGTTGCAGATGCATGTGAAGACTTTTTCGAGGAGAATGCAAAGAACGGCAATCCATACAAGCTTTACAATGACGGAGATCCAAGATCATCATTCTCTCATTGCTATGCGGACAGATACAACGGAGAGATTCTGATCTCGTCAGCCCGCAACCTTGAGCGTTTCGGCCTGACTTACCATAATAATATATATGGAAACAGCGCGATGGGAAATCAGGTCAACAACAACTCCGGCGAGGGCGTAGGCTGCATCACTTTGAACTATGTGGACATGTTCCAGGACATGGACGGAAAACCTGTCCTTTACAAGGAGTGGGTCGAGAAGAACGGTCATGAGGTGACATGGGACTTCAATCCTTTCGTCAACAGGGATCCAAGACTCTATGAGAGCGTCATGATCAATGGTGACAGATTCCGTGAAAGGTGCGTAGAGATGTTCAAGGCTGGTGCAAGCTACGGCCGTGAGGCAAGTTATGAGTTCAGATACAAGACAGGCTTCTGCATGAGAAAGTACCTCTGGGATCATGACGATGCTACATTCAACTACAGGCCTTGCAACTGGTCATACATGCGTCTGGCTGAGGTTTACCTTATTTATGCCGAAGCTCTCAATGAGACCGGCAGATTTGAGGAGGCTCTCCAGCAGCTCAACATGACCCGTCGCAGAGTGGGGCTTCCTGATATGACGGCTGCGCTTCTTGAGGCAAACCAGGGCTATAAGACCCTTCCTTCATACACAGAACCTCTTGTAGGCAACGCACAGCTTCGCGAGGAGATTCTTGACGAGAGAGCCCGTGAGTTCTGCTTCGAGGAGGTGAGATGGTTCGACATCATCCGCTGGAAGAGAGAGGATATCTTCATGAAGAAGCTCTACAAGGTTCACTTCGACTATATTTCGGGTGGCCAGTCTACACCTAACGGTGAGTGGATCTCATATGATAACATGAAGTTCAACTATTCTGACCCTGAGGAGATGCAGCCGCGCGTATGGGCTGAGAATTTCTCTCCGAAGTGGTATTTCAGCGCCCTTCCTCCAAAGGAGATCAATAAGGCGTATGGACTTGTTCAGAATCCAGGCTGGTAAATGACAGAAGAAGGTATGAAAAGATTATTTACGATAATGATGTCTCTTGTCGCATTGAATGTGGTCAATGCGCAGGAAATCCGGTTGGGATATGACATCGAGATGTCAAAGGAGCAGTCTTCTCTGTCTGCGGACTCAATCTCTTCCGAGGATCTGGAAGCTGCGCATACATACAATCCCGGCAATTCACTGTACGGACTTCTTCCAGGACTGAGCGTGCTCCAGAAGGGCAGCGCCCCTTGGGAAGACGGCCCTGGTCTTACGGTAAGAGGCTATGGCTCGTTCAACGGCAATAATATCCTTGTTGTCATCGACGGCATTCCCGGCAGGGACCTGTCTCTGCTGAATGTGGACGAGATTGAAAGCATTACAGTCCTCAAGGATGCTGCATCCCTTGCCCTTTATGGAAACAGAGGAGCAGACGGCGCAATCGTAGTCACTACAAAGAAGGGACTCAAGGAAGGTCTCAAGATTTCGGCAGATTATAACTACTCGCTCAAGATGCCTTTCAGGATCCCTGAGATGGCGAACAACTATGAGTATGCCGGAGCATTGAACGAGGCTCTCGTCAATGACGGTTATGATCCGAGATATTCATCTGCGGACATCACGTCGATGAAGAATGGACAGAAACCTGACATCTTCCCTAATGTGAACTGGCAGGACCAGGTCCTCAGAAGCCTGGCTCATAACCACGAATTCAACTTCTCGGCAAGAGGCGGTGAGAAGTTCGTCAGATACTTCGTAAATGCGAACTACACAGGATATTTCGGTCTGTTCGACAATACTGACTTGAACAGCCAGTATTCGTCTCAGATGGAAATGCACAACCTCAAGATCCGTTCAAACATCGAGGCTGACATCACGCCTACAACCCTCCTGAGAGTAAACGTGATGGGTAAGCTTACCCAGACTCAGACTCCATACTACGGATATGATCTTACCAGCATGTATTCGACTCCGGCTCTTGCCTTCCCGGTAAAGACGCCTCAGGACATATGGTGTGCAAACAGCATGTTCGCAAATCCTCTCGCAGAGGCTGTGGCTCAGGGTAACAATGTGAACTTCAACAGATATCTTTATGCAAACGTAGGCCTTACCCAGGACCTCTCATTCATAACAGAGGGTCTTGATGTCCGCCTGACAGCTGCATATGACAACGGAGCAGAAGTGACCGACACCCGTAATAAGAACTACATGGTCAACAGGGTGGAGTATGACAGGGATCCGGAGACAAACGCTATCATAGGAACGACTTCGACTCCATGGGGTGAGGACACCAGCCTTTCGTTCAACGGAGGATGGCTCGGAGCGCAGTTCATGAGGTTCAATATCAATGCAGGCGTATATTACGGCCGCACTTTCGGCAAGCACAGCGTAAATGCCGCATTCATATATAACCTTTCCAGAACCAAGAACAAGGGCGCCAACAACACATACCTGTTCATGGATAACATCCTCAGGGGCGAGTACAGCTATGCAGGAAAGTATTTCGCGACATTGGTCGCAAACTATTCCGGAAGCGCCAAGCTTGAGCCTGGCAGAAAGTTCAGGATATATCCTGCAGTGTCCCTCGGCTGGCTCATTTCTGAAGAGGATGCGCTCAAGGGAAATGACGTTCTTTCTCACCTGAAGCTCAGGGCGTCGTATGGTGTCGTAGGATATGACGGAAGGCTCACCTACGACATGGACAAGCAGTTCAACCAGGCAGGAGGAAACTACATATTCCAGAACAAAGACTACTTGACAGGCCTTGCGCAAGGCGCGCTTCCATCGACTGGAATCGAGCCTGAGACAGACTATAAGGCAGATCTCGGCATAGAGGTCGGACTCCTTGAGAACAGGCTCATGTTCCAGGTTGACGGATTCTACAACAACCGCAAGAACATTGCGTGTGAGGGTGCAGGAACAGTTTCTGATGTGATCGGTATCGGAGTTCCGGTGATCTTTACCGGAGAGACAATCAATTACGGTGCAGAGATCTCAGCTTCATGGCGACAGACCATCGGAGCCTTCTCATACAATATCGGAGCCAATTTCAGCTACGCAAGAAACAGGATAGTAGAGGCATCTCAGGAGCCTGTTCCATATGAATGGCAGGAGATTTCAGGTACAAGGATCAGCGAGATGTACGGCTATGTTCCGAACGGATTCTACCAGGCTGAGGACTTCAATGCAGACGGAAGCCTGAAGGATGGAGTTGTGGCAAGCGGACTTGTCTCGACTCTCCGTCCTGGTGACATCAAGTATGAGGATCTCAATTCTGACGGTCTGATCGACGAGAATGACGCGAAATATCATGGGGTGTCGTCACTGCCTTCTATGTATTATGGCATCAACCTCGGAGCGGAATACAAGGGACTCGGATTCCAGATGATGTTCCAGGGAGCGGGTGACTTTATGGTAAACACAATGCTTCCGAGTGTGTATCAGCCGTTGTACAACAACGACAAGAACATCTCTAAGCATTATCTCGAGAGTTATTGGACGGCAGCTTCTCCGGAAGGACGTTACCCTCGTCTTACAACTGAGAGTAATGCCCACAACTATGCAGACAGCCCTGTGTGGTGGGAGAGGGGAGACTACCTGAAGCTCCGCAACCTTTATGTATGGTATGACTTCGGTCATATGATCGACAAGGTTGAGTCATTCAAGGTGTTCTTTAGGGGACATAACCTCTTCTCTGTGGATTCTGTGAGGATCCTTGATCCGGAACATGTCAGCCTGGCATATCCTACGACCCGCAGCCTTCAGCTTGGTGTTAAGTTAACTTTCTAATGACAGGAGAAATGAAAAAGTATATAAGATTATTTGTAATTGCCATACTGGGAGTTTCTGCAACTGCTTGTGATTTCCTGACATTGGATGAGTCTGTCTACACGACCAAAGAATACCAGTTCGCTTATTTTGAGACCACAAAGCAGGTGTGTACAAATGTGTACAGCTACCTGCAGAGTGGTTTTACCGGTGTGGAAGGAACGATGAGAGAGTGCGCCACGGACGATGCTGACTATGCATGGGAGAAAGGAGGCATCAAGCGTTATTATGACGGTACTTGGAACTCGATCTATCCGATCGACGACGTGTGGGCGCACTACTATGCAGGTATAGCGGCAGCCAACTATTTTCTGGAGAACTGTCCGGAAGATTTCCCTGAATCGATCTATACCACTGAGTACAATGACAACAAGAAGCAGCTTGACCTCTTCCCATACGAGGTGAGGTTCCTCAGGGCATATTTCCATTTCGAACTTCTCAAGCGCTATGGAAACATAGTCATCGTTGAGAAGAGTCTAGGCATGG
Source organism: uncultured Muribaculaceae bacterium (assembly GCA_964645495.1). Lineage (GTDB taxonomy): Bacteria > Bacteroidota > Bacteroidia > Bacteroidales > UBA932 > Cryptobacteroides. Next base: position 15,800 of record CAZYCJ010000015.1, on the reverse strand, counting down.
ATGAGGCGAATGCCGTGAAGCAGTCGTCATTCGAGGAGGTTGCAGCATGGATCGTGTCAGAGTGTGACGCTGCAGCTGAAAAGCTGCCTGTCACATATGCGGATACATACAACAAAGAGCTTGGCCGTGCGACCAAGGGCGCAGCTCTCGCGCTTAAGGCAAGAGTGCTTCTCTATGCGGCCAGTCCGCTGAACAATCCGACAGCCGACAAGTCGAAGTGGGAGGAGGCTGCCGTCGCTGCAAAGGATGTCATGGATTTGAATGTCTACAGCCTGATTCAGGAGGAGATATTCAACAATCCTGATGCGATAGACCTTATCATGGGTATCCGTTATGCTGATGATGCAAGTTTCGAACTCGCCAATTTCCCTATGGGCTATTACGGCGGAGGATCGGGAGTCAACCCTTCTGAGAATCTTGCTGAGGCATTCGACCTTATCGACGGAACTCCGTTCGACTATGACAAGCATAAGGATTACCTCTTCGATGCAAGCATGAGAGACCCTCGTTTCGCAAAGACCGTGCTTTGCTATGGCGCTGACTTCAAGGAGACTAAGATCTATTCTCACATAGGAGGTCCAAACGGATTACCTCTCGAGGGCGCGACCAAGACTTCATACTACCTGAGAAAGTTCATCCAGATAGAGACGAGTTTCCTTTCAAACGGCTCTGTCTTCCCTCACTGCTGGCCTATCTTCAGGTATGCGGAAGTGTATCTGAATTATGCGGAAGCCCTTTACAATGCTACAGGAAACCGTGACTTCAAGGGAGCTCTCGGTGGCGAGAACTTCACAATGTCGCCTCTCGAGGCAGTGAATGCCGTACGTCAGAGGGCTGGCGTGGGTGAGATTCCTGCAACAGAGTCTGCTGCATCTTTCCTGGAGAGAGTTCATAAGGAGAGAAGGGTGGAACTTGCGTTCGAGGACCACAGATATTGGGATATCAGACGCTGGAAGCAGGCGGACAAGTGCCTTGACATCTACGGACTCACCATCAATGCCGACAAGGTGGTCGAGGGTGACGAGGAGAATCAGATTGTTTCATACAATCTCAAGTCAGTAGAGAAGAAGCTCATCCGCAGAAACTACTGGGATGACAAGATGTATTATTATCCGATTCCACGTACCGAAGTCTTCAAGAATCAAGGCCTGGTACAGAATCAGGGGTGGTAAAAGACGATATGAGAAGATTGACCTTGATATTTGCGTTGTTATGCACGACGCTGACAGGCTGCAGCCTTTCAAACCGACAGGCTCCTGAGTACACTGTCTCAGTCCTTCAGGACGGACAGTGGCAGGAGGCCTGGGTGCTGAAGGCTCTGGTAAGCGATTACAGCCATCACGAAGACATTTGGAATGACTGGGACAATTCAAAGGCTCTCAGGGACACTATGTCCATCGCACTTTTCGAAGATGCGTTCGATGCTCCTGTGAAAGTCAGGGTGCGCACTTCTGAGAGGTTCTCGAAGTGTGTGGTCAGACCTTCGAATTATGCAATTGAAGCTGAAAAGATAGACCGCAATACGGTGGAGTTCACACTTCCGTCATTTGAAATGCGCAAGGTTTCTGTCGAGTTTGACGGAAACAGGCAGGAAAACCTCTTCATCATCGGAAACCGTCCTGATGAGGATAAACCGGATCCTGCAGCGCCGGGTGTGATGTACTTCGGTCCCGGAGAACATGAGGTGGGAGAGATTGTCATAGGGGACAACCAGACCGTATATGTCGACTTTGGTGGCATCCTGTATGGAAACTTCATCGTTAACGGAGACAATGTCCGCTTTGCCGGCAACGGTGTCATCACAGGCCGCAGGATGGAGCACTGGGGCAATAATGAGTATGCCTGCGGAGACGTGCTTTTTGAAATCGCTCCTGACGGCAAACCTTTTCTGAATAACTTCACTATCGAGGATGTCACCATCATAGACAGTCCGAGCTGGACCTTGTGCATGAATATGGTATGCGGTGTCAGGATAGACAATATCAACATCATCAACTGGATCCTCAATGGAGACGGAATAGACCTTGTGTGCTGTCAGTACGCCCTTATCAAGGACTGCCTGCTGCGTTGCTATGACGACTGCATCAGTCTTAAGGTAAATCACGGCAACAGACCGGACTGCAGCAATATCGAGATCGACGGCTGCCTTATCTGGGAGGATATAGCAAGAGGTATCGTGGTGGGCCCTGAGGCCGGAAATGCATATCTCAGTCAGGGAAGAATACATAGCGTGGACATTCACGGCTGCGTGTTTCTCGAGCATAGAGGAACTTCCGAGGGAGACAATGTCCGTGCTGCCCTCTCAATATGCCAGTGGCGTCATCCGGTAGGCAAGGAAGGATATTCGACAGAGATTTCTGACATAGCCTGCCGAGACCTCTATTTTGATGACATCAAGTCTGACGGAACATATATTTTTGTCTGGCAGATGGCGAATCAGATAGAAAAATGCTATATTAGTAGACTGAAATTCGAGAACATTCAGGTCAACGACGGGAACAGGGTGAAGAATCCGGTCTTCCAGGCCATAACTAATGATAACCATATCGTGGGCATGGAAGTGAAGGATTTTTACATCTGCGGTGAAAAGGTCCTGTCGAAAGGAAAGGACTTTGTATGTTCAGCAAACATTACTGACATTACTTTCGAGTAATATAAAATTGCTGAATGAGGAGGATTTTGTCAAAACTGATGTGTCCGGTGCTCGCATTTATCATGTGGGCGGCACATGCTTATTGCCATGACATCAGTTTTGAGCCTATCAGCAGCAGGGCTCTTCCTTCAAATTTCGTCAAATATCTTTATCAGGACAGCGAAGGCTTTGTGTGGATAGCCACCAATAACGGACTTGCACGATATGACGGCCGGCATACGGTATCATACGGCAGCCGCTTGGAGGGCTATTCATTCATTTATGAGATTATAGAAGATGCCCCCGGAACACTTCTTCTTGCCACCGATAAAGGTCTGGTCAGTCTGGACAAGGTGTCTATGCAGCTGTCAGTTCTGGTCAATGACTTCTCTGTGAGTGCAATAATCCGGGACAGTCATGGCAATATATGGGCAGGAGGCGGTGACGGACTTCTTTGCAGACGTGCCGGGGAAAAGGCTTTCGACAGGGTCGACATCATGATCGACCAAGAGTCTGTCGTCGGTTTTATAGACCTGATCGAGGGTGAAGACGGATGCATATGGATGACGACCTGGCATAAGGGACTGTATCTGTATGATCCGGCAGATGGCTCAACTCGCGTGTTCAGAGAAGGTGAACTTGCTTATTCTTATGTACTTCATAGGGATTCCCTTGGAACCATATGGGTGGGAACATGGGGCAAAGGGCTCATACGGCTTAAGCCTGATTTCCTCTCCACAGGTGCCTATGAAGCCTTTCCGGCACGTCCGTTCCATAGGAACGCTCTTCTCGATGATGTAATATACGCAATAAATGATTGTGGCGACGACATCCTGGTCGGAGGCCAGAAGGGATTGAGCATCCTTTCTCGCAGCACAGGAGAGTTCCGTTCGTTTTCAGTCGACAACGGACTGCCATACAATCAGGTCAATTCAGTGCTTGTGACCGGTAATCAGAATGTCTATCTAGGTCTATATGGAGGTGGAATGTGCTCTGTGAATATGGCAGAGCTTTCGTATGCGATGGATGAACTTCATGCTGTCAAGGAAAGATTCGGTACAGCTACGGTCAACAGCATATGTTCCGATAGAGAAGGAAGACTATGGCTGGGTGTTCCAGACCAGGCGTTTGTCATATGTGACCCTGAAATCAGTTCTGTCCTGGAGTATCGCGATCTGCCTGCATTCAGAAATGTCAATGTCATAAGTACGGCCGTAGATATAGAAATAAGAAGGCTTACCGGCGAAATCTGCGTCGGAACTTTCAGCGAGGGCCTTCTGGTGTATGATCCTGATACCGAGACAGTAAAAGTGTACTCGGCGAAGACTTCATGTCTCCGCTCTGACAGCGTTCTTGCCTTGGAGAATGACAAGGATGGCAATCTTTGGGTCGGGACCGGTCAAGGCATGTATGTGCTTGATCCGCGAAATAGCCTCCGCCCTATGACTGAATTCCTGGAGCAATGTCCGGAGGAAAGCGCATCAGATAATGTTACAGACATTTCATGTACTCAGGATGGAAGGATATTCTTCGCGGCTTCCGAGAAAGGAGTGGCAGAGATAGACCTTCAGTCAGGTTCCGTAAGATATTTTACTGACGAAAACGATTCAGGGGTAGTCTTTCAGAGTGTCCTTCTTGGAGCATCCAGCGATTTGTGGGCAGGGACTGCAAATCACGGACTTTACTGGCTCGGCAAAGGCCGTGATGCTTTTGTCAGAAGAAATCCAATAAGAGAACTCTCGTCGCAGAGCATACACAATCTTGTTTCTCTTCCGGACGGCGAAATATGGCTGACTACTGACAATGATGTCGTATCCTTCAGGGAGACAGATGCAGATGCCGGCATTGAGGTCACCCGGTATGTGTCAGACCTGGACATTACCTTTACCGACGCTTCAACGTTGCATCCGGGAGAAAACGTTGCATTCGGAGCTACGGACGGAATATTCAGGATGTCCTTGAATGGCGGGCAGACTCTCGCGCAGCCGAAGAGCAAACTTGTGATAACGGATTTTATCGTCAATGGTCAGTCTTATTGGTATTCGGAAACTCTTGATGAAGATATAAACTATGTCGGCGAGATAAAGGTTAAGAATGGAGACCATGTGGAAGTTAGGTATGCTCTGACCGATTACAATTATTGTTTTTCTCCTGTCTATCGCTGCACTTGTGACGGCTTGAGCTGGACTACTGCGGAAGAGACTCTGACCTTCAAGGTGTCCAAGGTGAAGAATGTCGTCGAGATCAGTCATCCTGCCTCCGGTCAGACCAAGACAATAGTCATCAAGGCCCGGGCATACTGGCAGTATGTTGTTATATTTTTGCTGATTGTTGTGCTTGGGCTGCTGTATCTGAGCTACAGGCTATATGTCCGAAAGCCTGTTCAGAAGGTGGAAGAAAGCAGGGAGGAGCATGATGTCATAGCCTTTGAAATCAATTCCACCAATGTCGTTCCTACGGATCAGGAGTTCTTGGAAAAGGCAATGGGCGTGATTTCCAGACATCTGAACGACGCGGATTTCAGCCAGTCCGACTTTATCGGCGAGGTGGGAATGTCCAGGACACTGCTGACCGACAAGATAAAGAAGCTGACAGGCTTTACACCGAATGCATTGATTCTTGAAATCAGGCTCAAGACAGCGTACAGCACTATAATGTCGGCTCAGAACAAACTGAGAATATCCGATGTGGCTTATTCTGTCGGTTTCAATGATGCCAAGTACTTCAGTACATGCTTCCGCAAGAAATATGGAATGACTCCTAAGGAACTGATGCAGCAGAGGCTGGATTCCCTGAACTCTGTAAATCCGAAAGATACAGTATGAGGAAGCTGCTGACTTTCATATTCGCGTTTGCAACGCTTTATGCCGGTGCTCAGCAACCTGCATACGAATGTGTCATAAACGAAGATGGAACGATTTCCGGACTGACTTACGGCAGTGCGGATGTCAGTTTCTTTACATCTGACCGTAAGCCCGGACCGATATTTTACATCAATGACGGTTCTTCAGTGCATGACGGCAAATGGATAAAGGAGTCGGAATATACGTTTAATTGCCTTCTGGATGGAATTTCTGCCTGTTTGAAATATGATCTGTCCGGTGATTTTCTGTCATATACGGTTACGCTGACCAATATATCGGACGAGGTCTTCGAGCCTCAGAAGGCAGGCATCCGCCTTGGCATTGATACATATATGGAGGAACATCCTTCATGGCTCTCAAAATTCTTTCCTACGCTGCTCAGGAATGAAAAGACACACTTCTACGGATATATGCAGTCTCCGGAGGGATGTGTTCTGGGTGTCGTGAGTCCTGACCCGATAGCTTCGTGGAGCGTGGACTATGCCAAGAGCTACTATGATATACCGGAATTCTGGTTCTATGGACATAGAATCGAATCAGTCAACCTTGACCTGATCAATGCTCTCCCTCTGCCAGAACATAACCCGCAGACATTATGGAAGTTAGAACCAGGTGAAGAACGAAACTGGACTATTTCACTTGTTCCTGTCACTTCTCTAGAACTTCTTGAGAAAGAACTGATGCAGAAGACTGGCCTGCCTATAATAACCATGTCCAGGACGTCATATCGCCCTGGAGAAACTGCTGAATTCAAGGTGTTGCAGAAAGGCTCTCCAGCCCCTGAAATAACGGTTACCCATGAGGGCAGTGACATCCCCCTGCCTGCGACTATGGGTCTGGAACCTCTGGAAAACGGAACATGCTGGCATGTGTCTGTGGAGCTTCCGTTCTGCGGACAGTATGATGTTGAAGTGGTTTCCGGAGGATATGTCTCTACCGCAGTGATACTCGCGAATGATTCTTGGGAGAATGTTATGAGAAACGCCCGTCAGGCCGCGTGGGACAATCATCAGAAGCCGTCTTCTCATGTGGAGAGCTGGTATGGATTCCACACAGCATTCCTATGTGCAAGGCATTTCCCGGATAAAGATCTCGACCGCAGGCTCGATGAACGTTTCGATCTTATTTACAACAAGATATTCGACGCTGAAAAGGCTCTTCCGAAGCTCTGTGAGAGCAGGATACAGAATACTTCATCGACCATAGGAATGCTGGTGGACAGGTATCAGGCCTATGGCAGGATTGAGGACCTGAGGCAGGCTTCAGCTCTCGCAGACTGGCTCGTGGAATGCAATCAGGACGCAAGCGGTGCATATATGAACGGTAATGTCAAGTATACGAGCGTCATATATGTGGCAAAGAGCATGATGGAGCTTTATGTGGTGGAGAAGGAACTTGGAATGCATGATGCGGCATGGGCGAAGGCTGCTGACAGACATTATGATTCCATAAAGATGGCTATAGACGAGCTGGTGGCATCGCAGGGGGATTTCCAGACTGAGGGAGAGATGACTTTCGAGGACGGAATGATCTCATGTTCTGCTTTGCAGGTGGGATGTTTCGCATTGCTTCAGGAAGATCCTCAACAGCGTGAACATTACAAGAATGAGATGCTGAAAATCCTGGAAACACATTCGTGCCTGACCCAGCTGCGCGTCAACGACGGCCGTCGCAGAGGAGGCACAATGAGATTCTGGGAAGCTCAGTACGATGTCCTGATGCTTCCTGACATGTTCAATTCACCTCATGGCTGGAGCGCGTGGAGAGCATATGCGACTTATTATGCATATCTTCTCACACTTGACGAGAAATATCTTATAGAGACGTTTAATGCGGCAGGAGCCTTTGCAAATCTCATAGACCATAAGACCGGCAACCTGAGATGGGCCTTTGTACTTGACCCATATCTGCCTGTAAGACAGATCGCTGCGCCGGTCGGGGTAGTCTCGTTCGACGATGTGACGACAGGAAACCCACATCCGGATTTCTATGGATCAAGGAGTTTCGTGATAGGCGAGCAGTATGTCGACATGATAAGTTCATGGCAGCCGATAAACACTCAGGACAATGATGTCCATGAGGTGTTCAAGTTCATTGAGGAGGCTGTGCTGACCAAGGCATATGTCGTGGAACGTGCTGACGGAAAGATAATTGGCTACAATTGCGATGTGAAGCAAAGGGGAGATAGGCTGACCGTAATCCCATGTGAAAGACAGATGACTGACCTTCATCTGAATCTCAGGAATGACTACAAGGTCGTGTTCAAGAATAAAAAGAAATGAATATGAGGAAGATAACAATATTGTTCGCGGCTCTTCTTGCGGTATCCTGCGCTTCAAGGCAGGAAAAGCCGCAGGTAAGCATCATTCCCGAGCCTTCCAAGGTGGAAGTGTCAGGAGGATACCTTGACATCAATGGTGCAGCCTGCTTTGTAAGCGATGATGTGGATATGATGTCACGCGACGCCATAGATTCTTTCTTGGAGGCGACCTCTGACATGTGTGCCTATACAGACTTAAGGAAAAATGCTGTCCTGTCGTTTGTGCTGAATCCGGAACTGGAGCCGGAAGCATATGTGATTGATGTCAACCGTCGTCGTGCAACCGTTGAAGCCTCATCATTCAATGGTTTCCTCTATGCGATAGAGACATTGAAGCAGCTCCTTCCCGTTGAGATTTATACCGGTGGGACTGCGGACTGGAAACTTCCGTGCGTAAGGCTCGAGGACTCGCCGAGATTCGCATATAGGGGAATGCACCTTGACGTGGCAAGGCATTTCTATGGTGTGGATCAGGTGAAGAAGTACCTTGACATAATGGCTGTCCATAAGATGAATACTTTCCACTGGCATCTGACCGATGATCAGGGATGGAGAGTAGAGATAAAGAAATATCCGAAGCTTGTCGAGATAGGTTCGATAAGAAAAGAGACCGCTATAGGCAAGGGATGGTATGACGTGAAGTACGACGGCATCCCTCATGGCGGATATTATACTCAGGAAGAAATCAGGGAAATCGTGAGATATGCCGGCTCATTGGGTATCACCATCATACCTGAGATTGACGTCCCGGCCCACATGCTAGCAGCTGTAGCTGCATATCCTGAACTGAGTTGTACCGGTGAGCAATATGAGGTCTGGGGCAGATGGGGAGTCTCTCCGAACATCATGTGCGCCGGCAAGGAGGAGGCTTTCAAGTTCCTGGAAGATGTGTTCCTTGAAATCATTGACCTGTTCCCGGGAAAGTACATACATATCGGTGGTGACGAATGTCCGAAGACGAGATGGGCCGAGTGTCCGGCCTGCCAGGCCAGGATCAGGGAACTTGGCTATGAGAATGATGAGAAGGGATTGGAATACCTGCAGGGTTATGTCACAAACAGAGTTGAGGCGTTCCTTGCAGAGCATGGAAGAAGCATCATCGGCTGGGACGAAATACTTGCAGGAAAGATTTCTCAGAGCGCTACGATAATGTCGTGGAGGGGAAGCGATGGTGGAATCGCCGCGGCAAAGGCAGGCCATGACGCCATAATGACTCCTAACAGCTACTGTTACTTTGATTATTATCAGTCGAGAAAGATACAGGACGAACCGTTTGCCATAGGAGGCTTCGTGAGCGTGGAGAAGGTGTATTCCTTCGAGCCATATACGCCTGATATGACTCCCGAACAACGCGAGCACATCCTCGGTGTCCAGGCGAATCTCTGGACCGAGTACATCAAGACTCCTGAACATTTGGAGTATATGCTCCTTCCTCGAATGAGCGCAGTCAGTGAGGTGCAGTGGTGTGCAGAGGAAAACAGGAATTACCTGCATTTCCTCGACAAGATGAGCCATATGCTTGAGATATATCATGCGATGGGCTTCAACTATGCAAAGCACATCTTCGAGGTCATGCCTGTGATCGGAGTTGATACTGAAAAGGGATGTCCGAGAGTGGAACTGACAACTCAGGGGAATGCTCCAATGTACTATACGTTGGATGGAACTATACCTACGACATCGTCTGCACTGTATACAGGCCCTGTGTGCGTGGCTGATGGAGAGGTATTCAAGGCGATAGTAGACCGTGAAGAGATGGAGACCAAGGTGTTTACCCAGACTTTCTCCTCACACAAGGCTATGGGTAAGCCGATAGTCATGAACACCAGACCTCATCCGTTATATGCGGTGGGGCTTCCTGAAAGCCTGGTCAATGGCGTGCTCAATGAAAGCCAGGATGCTGCTGCAGGTGAGTGGATGGCGTGGTATGGGGAGCCTGTCGATGTGGTTATCGACATGAAGGACGAGACATGCGGAAAGGTTTCAGTACGTACATTCGTCTCCAAGTGGGAGGATATGTATCCGCCTCTGGGACTGGCAGTATATGCTTCCGATGATAATAAGACTTTCACCGAACTGTGTGCTGAAGAATATCCGATTGAGGAAGAGACCGTTCCTGATGGAATCAAACTGTTTGATGTGGAATTCCCTCAGGCTTCGTATAAATATCTGAAGGTAGTGGTGAAGACGGTTCCGGCACTGCCTCAGTGGAGCGAACGCCCGGGCAAACCGGCTTATCTGTTCGTGGATGAGATAAAAGTGGAATAATCAAATATTGACACATATGAATATCATCAAGACTTTTGCTGCTTTGACAATCGCAGCGGTTGCCGTTTCCTGCAACCAGACCGAGTGGAAGCCTGTGGGTGACCACATCATGACAGAATGGGGAGAGAATCTCGATCCAGAAAATGTGCTTCAGGAATATCCTCGTCCTCAGATGGTACGTAAGGATTGGGCTAATCTCAACGGTATGTGGAACTATGCCATCACAGCAGCTGATGCTGAAGACTCGGAATGTGCTGATGGACAGATTCTTGTTCCGTTTGCAGTGGAGTCCGCTCTTTCCGGAGTAGGACGCGCTGTGACAGAGGAAGATGCACTTTGGTATGAGAGGACTTTCGCAGTCCCTTCTGACTGGAAGGGAAACAGGATCATTCTTCATTTCGGTGCAGTGGACTGGCACGCACAGGTTTATGTGGACGGCTCTTTTGCCGGCGAGCACAAGGGAGGTTATGCTCCATTCAGTTTTGACATTACCGATATTCTAAAGAAGGGCCGCAATCATACTCTCAAGCTCAAGGTCCTTGATTCTACCAATAAGTCGTGGCAGCCAAGAGGAAAGCAGATCCTCAATCCTAACTGCATATGGTATACCGCGGTCACAGGCATCTGGCAGACAGTATGGATGGAGCCTGTTCCGGCTTCACATGTGAAGTCATATCTTGCAAAAGCCGACATTGACAAGGGTGAACTCAAAGTAAACGTAGATGCAGTTCTTGAAGAAGGTGACGTCTGCAACGTTGTCCTCCTTGATGAGGGTAATGTGGTTGGGCATGGAGAAGGCTCAGAGGTGGTTATGGCTGCCCCTGAAATGAAATTATGGTCTCCGGCTGATCCACATCTTTATGACATCGAGATTTCCATCGTGCGTGACGGCCAGACTGTAGACCAGGTGAAAGGCTATACTGCAATGAGGAAGGTTTCATACGGAAAGGATGACAAGGGATTCTATCGCATTCACCTTAACAACAAGCCTATATTTCAGTTCGGTACCCTCGATCAGGGTTGGTGGCCTGACGGACTTTATACAGCTCCTACCGATGAGGCGCTTCTTTTTGACATAGAAATGACCAAGAAAATGGGATTCAACATGATCAGAAAGCATGTGAAGGTAGAGCCTGCACGCTGGTACTGGCATTGCGACCGCCTCGGAATGCTCGTATGGCAGGACATGCCTAACACATTAGATAACGAGGGACGTCCATGGAACTACCATGGAATAGACGTTGTTGCAGAGGTTGAGGTGATGGACCAGGAAGGAAAGGACAACTTCTATAACGAGTGGGGAGAGATCATGCGTGCAAACATGGGATTCCCTTGCATCGTGACATGGGTGCCTTTCAACGAGGCCTGGGGCCAGTTCGACACCAAGGAGGTAGCGGCATTCACCCGCTCGCTTGACGACACCCGTCTCATCAATGCAGCGTCTGGCGGAAACTTCTACTCTGACTGCGTAGGCGAGATCCACGACCTCCACAACTATCCTAACCCTGTCCTCTACCTATATGATCCGACACGTGTCAACGTCCTCGGAGAGTATGGAGGCATCGGCTGGCCTGTTGAGGGCCACCTCTGGCAGAATGACCAGAACTGGGGCTACATCCAGTATAAGAGCGCAGAAGAGGTCCTTCAGACTTATGAGACATATGGTCTTCAGCTCGAGTCTCTTGCCGATTATGGATTCTCTTCAGCGATCTACACTCAGATTACTGATGTAGAGGGTGAGGTGAACGGTCTTATGACATATGACAGAAAGGTTGTCAAGCTTGACATCGACCGCCTCCGTCATATCAACACTATTGTAATCAACAGTCTTTAATATCTAAACTGGGGTTAAATCCCTGCAATTTATTGCAGCTACTTTAGTTTGTATAAATCTTTCGTACCTTTGCCCTATGGCGAATTATCGAAGGAACTCACATACGGTAAGCTCATTGAGCTGCCATTTGGTTTGGGCAACGAAGTACCGTTACCCGGTATTGACAGGCGACATTCAACGTCGTTGCCGTGATCTTCTGATCCAGATCTGCAACAGTGAGAATGTCCAGATTCTGAAAGGAGTAGTGAGCAAAGACCATGTTCACATGCATATAGAGTATGCCCCCTCTCAGAGCATAAGCCTTCTGGTGAAGAAACTGAAAGGCCGTACCTCCCATCATCTTCAGGAGGAGTATCCCGTTCTGAAGAAGCGTTATTGGGGTCAGCACTTCTGGGCAGTGGGATACGGTGTATGGAGTACCGGTGTGATAACCGACAAGACGGTCCAAGAGTACTTGGAGCATCATCGGGATACTCCGAATGAGGATGATTCCTCGTGGATATTGGAATAAACGAAAATTTCATTTTCGTAGTTATAAACCTATGGACTTTCAGTCCATTAGTAATTTAGTATATGAGAAACTTACTTATAGCATTAGCATTGGTTTTTGCGGTGTCTTGCTCAAGGGCTCCGCAGCCGGAGCCGGAATATGTACCTGCTGCACCGTACGGTGTGTTTCATGAGGGCATGATTGCCAACATTACTCCAGAGGGCTGGCTCGAAGAGATTCTTGCCCGCCAGAAAGAAGGACTTACAGGACACCCTGAAGCCATGGCTTATCCATATAATTCATGCCTTTGGGCCGGCGAGCTGAGCCGCGACTCGGAGTCGCGTGGCTCAGACTGGTGGCGCTATGAGCAGACCGCATATTATCTTGACGGCCTGACAAGACTCGGCTATCTGATTGAGGACCAGAAGCTCATCGACCTCTGGATGGAGAATATAGAGTATGTCCTCGCTCATCCTCAGCCATATAAACCACAGGGTGATTTTCAGGCCGAGGTTGAAGGAATCATGAAGGATTACAGCAAATGGGTGGACTTCAGCGCGCAGGTTTCTGACGATCCGAAGGCGCGTGCCGCAATCGCTAATCTTATGGCTCATATCGAGAACAGGGCAGCAGCCGCTTCGGAGGAACGCTCTGCGGGACGTCTCGGAAGCAATACTGAGTTCGGTGCATGGCCATGGGCGGTGTTCTTCCGTGCAGTGCAGGCGTATTATGAGGCAACTGGAGATCCTCGTATCCCGGAGGCTCTCGAGAAGCATTACCTGTCATATTCGGCAAGAGCTCTTTCTCTTGACCGTTTCGTGGTGAACGTAGAAGGACTTCTCTGGACATATTCTCTCACAGGTAACAAGGAACTTCTCACCAAGGCTGAGGAGGCATGGGCGGCAGGCATGTCAGCACTCACTCAGGAAAGCTGTCTGGATGACTCGGAGTTCCATATGCATGGTGTGACCATGAACGAACTCATGAAGATTCCTATGATCCTGTATATGCATACAGGAGATGAAAGATACCTCCAGGCCGCTCTCAAGGCAGATTACAAGATGGAGACTCCGAACATGCTGATTGACGGCGTGAACTCTAGCACAGAGGCTCTTGCAGGCAACGATCCTCTCGCCAGCCACGAGACATGCGACATAACTGACTATACCTGGACAATCGGCTATTACCTGATGGGAACAGGAGACGGACAGTGGGCTGACCGCATAGAGAAGGCTATCTTCAACGCCGGATTCGGAGCGATCACCAAGGATTTCCACACAATGCAGTATTTTTCTTGTCCTAACCAGTTCATCGCGACAGGCAACTCAAACCACAATGACTTCAAGAAGGGCCTGACATGGATGGCGTATCGTCCTGTCCATGAGACAGAGTGCTGCATCGGAAACCTCCACAGATATTTCCCTAACTATGTAGCACGCATGTGGCTCAAGGATGAAAACGGCCATCCTGTAGCTGCGCTTTATGGGCCTTCGTCTGTTACTTACGACCTTGGCGACGGCCTCGTGGTGAAGATTAGGGAGAAGACTGCTTATCCGTTCGAGGAGAAGATAGATTTCGAATTCGAGTTCTACAAGGCCGGCCGCAAGTCGAAGGATGCCCATCAGATGGACTTCACTTACAGGATTCCGGGATGGTGCAAGTCATTAGACATCAGCGGTTTCCATACTGTGTCAAAGGAGTGGACCAGCGGCGATGTGTTTACCGTTGCCCTTCCTATGGATGTCGAGGTGGTGCCTAACCCGGTTGAAGGCATATGCATCCAGCGCGGTCCGGTCGTGTATTCATACGCCATCCCTGCTGACTGCGTGGAGGATACTGATGTATATGACTACCTTGCCGGCAAGGTGTCTGCAAATCCTGATTTCAAGTGCTGGAACATGACTCCGTCAGGAAAGTGGAACTATGCTCTTGTTGAAGATAGACTTGACGAGATAAAGGTCAGCTTTACAGGAACTTCGGGCTTCCCGTTTGATCCTGAGAATGTGCCGGTCAAGATTACTGTCCCTGTTGTCGGGGTGGAAGGATGGGCTCTGGTCGAAGACCGCTATACTCCGGCTCTCCCGCAGGCAGTCGTTCCGGAATCAGAAGAGGTTACGTACATAGACCTCGTCCCATACGGAAGCACAACGCTCCGTCTGACTACATTCCCTGTATATTAAATCAATAAAGAAAAATGTCGGAAAAGTTTTCCGGCATTTTTCTTTGATAATTAAAACAATCCATATATCAGGTTCCAGACCAGGAAACGGGCGAATTTGCCTATCAGCAGCAGGACCATTGTCCATCCCGGACGGGTCTTGTAGAATCCTAATGCTATGGCTATGACGTCGCCGATGAACGGGATCCATGCTGTAAGGGCGAGCCATACGCCCCACTTGTCAATCCTCTCTTTCTGCTTCTGGAGGGTTTCCGGTTTTACCTTGAACCATTTCTCGATCCATTCCCATTTGCCGATCCATCCTATCCAGTATGTCGCGACGCTTCCGAGCCAGTTGCCCAGGCGGGCTTTACATAATATAAGACTTTACATAACCTGAGTTATGGAAAGCTACTCATAACGCGGGCGAGAGTCTCAGAAAAATCAATGCCCGTAAAGAAAGCAAGTAAGACCAAATAAAAATGACCCCGCCGGCTAGGACTTTACAGGGGTCATTCTTAAATTGCTTTCAGGGGTCAGCGGCACTTGGGCTTCGGGGGTCACACGCGCGGGGCTTTTCCAGGAGTTTCTGAACAATGCTTCGCAATCCATATCCATCCTAATATTTTTTGCAAATATAAAAAACATATTGGAATATGGAAATATTGAAGAAAAACAATGTTACAACATTTATCTTATGCCGCTAGTAGGAGTCCTTGGTAAACCGTGAGAATTCGTGCTGAAAAATTGCAAGTACGCCTTGGAGGCCCCCTGACCGGAACCAGGTGGAAAAATGAAAAACGCCTCTCTACATCGTAGAAAGGCGTTTTCTTTAGTGGGAGCAGAGGGAGTCGAACCCCCGACCCTCTGCTTGTAAGGCAGATGCTCTAAACCAACTGAGCTATGCTCCCGAAACAGGACTGCAAATATACGACGAATTTTTGAATCTGCAAATTTTTGTTGCAAAAATTTAGATTCCTCGACTCGCTTCGCTCGCTCGGAATGACATGTCTTGTAAAGGAGTATGTGAATGAATTGTCGGATATTATCGACGTTTTGATAGATTTTCACTATATTTGCAGTCTATAAATACGCAATGGGGATGTTTTGGTTTTGACAGCATCAGACATTGGACGGTAAGCACGCCGGGCGTGGGAGGTTAGCCCGTTAATCTCAGTCTCCGAACAATTAGTTGGCAACAACTCTTATGCACTCGCTGCGTAGTCTGCCAAGC
>CAZYCJ010000014.1:0-41832 GCA_964645495.1 uncultured Muribaculaceae bacterium | reverse complement strand
CTGGACCCCAACATTAAGAGTGTCGTGCTCTACCAACTGAGCTAGGGAAGCAGTATTATTTGTGATTCGCATGGGGCTCGAACCCATGACCCCAACATTAAAAGTGTTGTGCTCTACCTGCTGAGCTAGCGAATCAATCCAAGGTCATTCGTGGGCCTCATACGAGTTCCTTTCGAATTGGGACTGCAAAGGTAGTTTTTTTTTCTTATGCTGCAAACTTTTTCTGCACTTTTTTCAATAAAAAAAAGCCTTTACACCCAGCCCTCGGGAGCGACTGCATACTCCGGAGCAGCAACGGTAAAGGCCGAATGGGTGTAAAGACTATGTTTTTAGAATGCTATACCCAGTTTGAATCCGAGGTTGTTGATTCCGCTTATATCATAACTCTTGTTCCTGTTTGTAGCAAAACTGTAGTAGACCGCAAATTGGAATCCGAAGTCAGTCTTCTCGAACGGGAAGTAAGTGAATCCCACTTCAGGAGACATATAGAAGCCCCAGTTGTCGTGTCTGTTTACGAAGGTGGACATGTATGTGCTCTGTGTCGAGAATTCTGTTCCGATCTTTGCCTCTGCATATGGCTGGAATTCGCTCCTCATGAACCTTACTCTGAAGGTGGCTCCGAACGGTACCTGATATACAGAACGGTCAAGATCTGTGGTGAGGGCGGAGTTGTCGCTGAAGGTGTAGGTCTGTTTCGGATGGTATTCGTTGTTGGTATTGAAACTTGCGAATCCTCCGACTGCAATCATCGGCGTGAGATAGTAGCCTCCTTCGATGTATGCACCATAGCCTTGTGCGCTCTGGACAAAGGAATTACCGATTGTTCCGTTGAACTGCCATCCTCCGTTGATATAATTCTTCTTGCCCATCTGGGCATTGGCATCGGCTGCGATAAAGACAAGCGCCATGGAAGCAGCCAGGATGTATATGTACTTTTTCATATTATTCTTTTTTAATCAGTTATTATTCATGGCATTATCTTGTTGCCGTCTTCTTGAGGTATGGCGACTGGGCGAATGCCTGGTCGATGGATGTCTTCATCCTGTTGACATCTGACTGCACGCTTGATCCTGCAGGGCCTCCGATGTATGATGTCCATACCACCTCAAGCGCTTCACCTTCCTGCACTTCATTGGTCAGGTTGACCATGTCTGTGATGAGGGCATTAGTGGTGTAGGTATAGGTCACAGGATATGGATAGTAGAAACCTGTCCAGTTGCCCCAGTATCCGGAAGGCCAGTATCCCGGATAGTCAAGCCACCAGTATGGGTCATTGTAGTACTGCACATACTTTTCTGTCTTGATGACATAGGTCATCTGGATTCCGAGATCTGCGTCAGGATTGGCCGGAGTATAGATGTAGCCCAGTTTCTCCATATTCGTCCTGACTGCCTGAATGAGGGCCAGAGCCTCGTTGGACTGCGAGTATACAGGCTTGTCGATTTGTCCTATGATGAGCAGGCTGTCTGCAAGATCGAAGGTCTGGAATTGTGCAAAGTTGACATTCTTGCTTGGCGAAGTGTATACGAGATACTCGTTATCGCCGTCCTGTGGTGATGGCTCCTTGTGGCATGCGACAGCCAGAAGCGCCAATGCTGAGAAAAATAATATCTTTTTCATATCTGTTCATTTATTTGAGTTTATAATGACATTCCTTCAAATACATCCGAGTTCTCGTATGGAACGATGGTGCCCTGAAGCCATATGGTATTTGAGTTGAAGTTCGGATATACTGTTGCCGAAGCGTTGTTGCTGCCCGGGAACATGTAGATCTCGACCTGTGCGTTGATGCCGATGCCCATCACGTTCATCGAATAGGTGATGCGTCCCTTCTTGTCGGTAGTGACCCTCTGGTCGGATATAATTCCGTCTACCGTCACTCCTCCTACTCCGTTAGGACCTGAGGCGAAGTTGCTTGGGGAGATCTGCACCACAGCCCTATTGCCCTTTACCGAGATGAAGTTGGTCGTTGTATTTACAAATACGGTGTTGCCGGACTTGAAGGTCACGCTGTTGGCCTCAAACACAAAGTCCTGATTCTTCAGCGCCGCCCTGGCCTGGACTGAAGCGATGGAATCCGCCAAGGCTGCCATCTCACGGTCATGAGCCGAGCGTGCCCGGAACTCGGCCATATCTCTGTGCCATGCATCCATCCGCTGCTGATGTTTTGTTGCCGAACTTTGTGCGTAAGTGTCGGGAGCCATCGCTGACAGCCCTGCGACAATGACCATTAAGGTCAGAAGTGTTCGTTTCATATATCACTAATTTTTAATAATTCCAGATTAGGATAGGCAAGTTGCGGGCCACAGCGGAATATCCGGTAATTTTTCGTAACTTTGTAGTTGAATATAAAAACGGACAGACATGGAGCATATCGACAGACTCTTCCCCAGATTTGACGCAGCCGGCAAGGAACTCATCAAGAGAGCATACGACATTGCCGCCGAGGCTCTTGCAGACCTCAAAAGAGGTAATGGCCATCCTTTCATAGAGCATCCCGACGCTGTGGCGAGGATAGCAGACGAGGAGATCGGACTCTCGGCAGAGTGCATCGCTGCGGTCTACCTCCACGAGGCTACTCGTTTCCGTCCTGAGACCGACATCATGTCCGCAGGTTTCGGCCAGGACATCTACACCATCGTGGACGGCCTCAACAAGATTTCAACGATCAAGCCAAAGGATACAAGACTCGAAGCCGAAAATTACAAACGGCTCATCGTATCGTATTCGAAGGACCCGCGTGTGACTGTTCTCAAGATAGCCGACAGACTCGAAGTGATGCGCTCGCTGGACCTTTTTCCAAAGGCTTCCCGCGAACGCAAGGTTCTGGAAACAATGATGCTCTACATTCCCCTCGCCCACCAACTCGGACTTTACAACATAAAGAGCGAACTCGAAGACATCTACTTCAGATACGCCGACCCCGAACAATACCGTACTATCACCAACAAGCTGAAGAGTTCGGAAAAGGACAGGCAGAAACTGATGACACAGTTCATCGAACCTCTGAAGCAGCGTCTTTCAGATGAGGGCATCAGTTACAAACTGAAGGTCCGCACGAAGACTGCTCTTTCGATATACAAGAAGATGCAGAAGCAGAAGGTGCCGTTCGAGGGCGTCTTCGACGTCTTCGCCATCAGGTTCATCATCGACTGCGAGGAGGACCGCACCGTGGAGCACGCCCTATGCTGGAAGGTCTTCTCATATGTGACCGAAGAATACGAATCGGACACTAAGCGTCTCCGCGACTGGATATCCAACCCTAAGCCGAACGGATACGAATCCCTCCACATTACGGTAAAGAACAAGGAAGGCAGTTTCCTGGAGGTGCAGATCAGGACAAAGAGGATGGACGACATGGCCGAAAGCGGTCTGGCGTCACATTGGTCATACAAAGGCATCAAGCATGAAGCGACCCTCGACAAATGGCTTACAGCCGTGAGAAAGGCTCTTGAGAGTCCTATCGGATCGGAGTCAGACCCGATGGCATCGTATTATGAAGATGAGGTTCACGAGATTCCGACAAAGGATGTCTTCGTATTCACCCCGTCCGGAGAACTGCGCAAACTGCCTGCAGGGGCCACAGTCCTGGACTTTGCATTCGACATACATTCAAATCTCGGAATCAAGTGTACAGGTGCAAAGATCAGCGGAAAGGCTGTAAGGATCAACGAGAAACTGAAGACCGGAGATGTGGTCGAGATCATGTCTGGAAAGAATCAGAAGCCATCGTCGGACTGGTTGAATATCGTAGCGACGAGCAAGGCCAAGAACAAGATCAGACAGAAACTGAGCGAGGCCGAGTTCAAGAAGGCAGCAGACGGAAAGGAACTTCTGGGACGTCGCCTCAAGAACTGGAAGATGGAACTCGATGACGAGACCCTTGCTGCAATCCTCAAGAAACGCCAGTTCAAGACTATCAACGCCTTTTACGCTGCCATCGGTGACGAAACTCTGGATGTCGCCGAGGTAAAGAACCTGATACAGGAGATTACCTCCGGCAACACGGATCAGATCCAATCCCAGGAAGCGGAAAAGAAGACGAAGGCAATATCGCAGGAAAAGGGTGCCGACGACATACTCGTGATCCACGCGAAGAATGTCAAGGGTCTGGACTATCGCATGGCCAAGTGCTGCAACCCCGTATTCGGGGACGACGTATTCGGCTTCGTCACCAGAACCGAAGGCATCAAGATCCACAGGATGTCCTGCCCGAACGCCGGGCGCCTGATGGACATGTACCCGTACAGGATCCAGAAGGTGAAGTGGAGCGAGACTCCGAGCAGCGGCAATTTCCAGACAGGCTTGAGAGTCATCGCTGCACTCGAGCCGTCCGTAATTAACGAGATCATGGACATCGTCAACTCATTCCGGGCATCCCTCAGGATGTTCAACGTATCAGAGAATGACCGTCAGGGCACCTACGACATTACCATGAAGATCGCTGTGCCAAGCAACCTCGAACTCGACAAGGTCACCTCACAGATACGGAACCTGAAGAATGTCATTAAAATCAACAGAATATGATAGATATAGAGGAAAGAGTAGCCAAGGCCAAACGATTGTTCAAGGAGGAAGGATACAACTGCTGTCAGGCAGTGGTGCTGGCCTACAATGACATCTTCGGCATCGAGGACCCGGTCGCGGCGGCAATGGCATCGGGATTCGGAGGAGGAATGGGACGCATGCGCGAAGTCTGCGGAAGCGTCAGCGGCATGGTGATGCTGGCTGGTCTCATCGCGCCGGCCACAGACCCGTCGATAAAGGTCGATCGCACAAGGAACTACGCCCTTGTACAGGAAGTTGCAGGAGAATTCAAGGCTCAGAACGGCTCCATCATCTGCAAGGAACTGCTCAGACTTTTCCCTTTGGGAGGTGGCAGTCAGCAGACGTCCAAGGAATCCCCGGAGCCTTCAGACCGTACACCCGAATACTATAAGAAGCGTCCATGCGAGGAACTCGTAGGAATATCGGCAAGAATCATCGGAGAAAAGATTGCAGAACAGAAATCTTTTATAAATTTGTAGGATAAAACTATTCAGATGGACTACAGTCATGCACATAAGGCACATCCTTGGCACGGAATAAGCCTCGGACCAAGCGTTCCTGAAGAAGTCAGGGCCTTCATCGAAATCGTACCGACCGACACAGTAAAATACGAAGTGGACAAGGAATCGGGATATCTTTCGCTCGACCGTCCGCAGAAATTCTCGAACATTGTTCCATCCCTCTACGGTTTCCTCCCGAGGACATATTGCGGCACTAAGATGGCGGAACTCACCAACAAAGCCCTCGTCCGCAAGGATGTCGAAGGAGACGGCGATCCTCTCGACATCTGCATACTTACTGAAAAGGACGTCACCCACGGAGACATCATCGTCAACGCACGTCCGATCGGGGGTCTGCGTCTGCTCGACCACAATCAGGCAGACGACAAGATCATCGCCGTGCTCAAGAATGACGCCGTATACGGAATGATGACCGACATCGAACAGGTGCCTACCGACATCATCCGCCGACTCATCCACTACTTCAGCACATATAAGGACATCCCGGGCGAACACACCAGCAGAATGCAGTTCATCAGCATCTACGGTCCCGACGTCGCAAAAGATGTCATCCTCCGTTCTATGGACGATTATCAGGACTACATCGCCTCCAAATAATCAGAGGAGTAATAATACACAAGATCGTCTCGGACTTCATCTGTCTCTGGGACGATCTTCTTTTCTAGCATTATATAATAAAGAGACTGTTGATGTAGATGACATGCCACCCCCGGCTAGGGGGTGCCCTCAAAGAGGGCGGGGGTCATCGGAATCAACAGCCTCTTTATTATTTATTCAGACTAAAGAGCCTTTCCGTCAGAACCAAGAACGTTAACGATCTTGTGGATGTAAAGCTTCTTCATGTTGTCACGAGCAGGACCGAGGTACTTACGTGGGTCGAACTCAGCAGGCTTGTTGGCGAACACCTCGCGGATAGCCGCAGTCATTGCAAGACGTGAGTCAGAGTCGATGTTGATCTTGCATACCGCAGACTCGGCAGCCTTGCGGAGCCATGGCTCAGGAATACCGATAGCAGCCTTGAGAGCACCGCCGTACTTGTTGATAGTCGCAACCTCATCCTGTGGAACTGATGATGAACCGTGGAGAACGATAGGGAATCCGGGAAGTTCCTTCTCAACACCCTCGAGAACGTCGAAAGCGAGCATAGGAGGAACGAGGAGACCTGTCTCAGGATTTACAGTGCACTGCTCAGGAGTGAACTTGTAAGCACCGTGTGAAGTTCCGATAGAAATAGCGAGAGAGTCGCAACCGGTCTTTGTAACGAAGTCAACAACCTCCTCAGGCTTGGTGTATGTGTGGTGGTCTGAACTTACCTCATCCTCAACACCTGCGAGGACTCCGAGCTCACCCTCAACTGTCACATCGAACTGATGTGCATAGTCAACAACCTTCTTTGTAAGAGCAACATTCTCATCATACTCGAGGTGTGAACCGTCGATCATAACTGAAGAGAAGCCCATGTCGATACAGCTCTTGCAAGTCTCGAAAGAGTCACCATGGTCAAGGTGAAGAACGATCTGAGGGTTCTCCCAACCGAGTTCCTTAGCGTACTCTACCGCACCCTCTGCCATGTAGCGGAGAAGAGTCTGGTTAGCGTACTGACGAGCGCCCTTTGAAACCTGAAGGATAACTGGAGACTTGGTCTCTGCTGCAGCAGAGATGATAGCCTGAAGCTGCTCCATGTTGTTGAAGTTGAATGCTGGGATGGCATAGCCACCGTCGATTGCCTTTGCAAACATCTCCTTGGTGTTTACAAGGCCGAGTTCCTTATAAGAAATCATAATCGTATAATTTGTTTAAAAATCGTTTCGATACCTCAATATCTCTGCAAAAATAGTTATTTTTGCGAAATATTGAAAATAATAATATGAACAATAAGGTAATCATCTTCTCAGCCCCTTCCGGAGCAGGCAAAAGCACCATAGTAAACCATCTTCTCGGGCTTCACCCGGAACTTGAATTCTCGATCTCAGCGACCTCACGCGCCCCTCGCGGCCAGGAGCGTCATGGAGTGGAGTATTATTTCTTCTCGGCTGACGAGTTCCGTCAGTTGATCGCGGAAGACAAGTTCGTCGAGTACGAAGAGGTCTATGCAGGCTCATTCTACGGCACATTGAGGTCAGAGGTGGAACGCATCTGGGCTAAAGGCAACGTCATCATATTCGACATCGACGTCCAGGGAGGTGTGAACCTTAAAAGGATCTTCGGAGACCAGGCCTTCTCGGTGTTCATCCAGGCTCCGTCTGTAGAAGTGTTGCGCGAGAGGCTCGTCGGTCGCGGCACCGACACTCCTGAGGCCATCGGGAAGCGTGTCTCCAAGGCAGCGTCGGAGATGGAGTTCGCGGCAGGCAAGTTCGATCATGTCCTGATCAACGACGACCTTGAAAAGGCGTTCGCAGAGGCAGAGAAGGTCGTCGGGGATTTCCTCGCAAAATAACGGACACATGAATGTAGCGGCCTACAGCGGTTCTTTCAACCCTTTGCATATCGGCCATCTTGCCATAATGAAGTACCTCATCGGCGAGGCAGGATTCGATTGCGTATATCTGATCGTATCGCCGAAGAATCCGTTGAAGGACGGAATTTCGAGCGACAGCGGACAAGCACGTTATGAGGCTGCCATCGCTGCCGTAGACCGCCACTTCGACACAAAAGTAAAGTTGGATGACATCGAACTGAGGATGCCGGAGCCGCACTATACGATCCGCACCCTCGACGCCCTACGCGACCGCGAACCCGGAAACACCTTCACCCTTGTGATGGGGGCCGACAACCTCGCCGACATCCGCAGATGGCGCGAATACCGCCGCATCCTCAAGGAATATGGAGCAGCCGTGTATCCGCGCACCGGAAACGACCTGCAGGCCATCAAGGAAGACCTTCTTAAAGAAGACCCGTCATACCGCATCACCATCCTCAAAGCAGAAACGGTAGACATGTCGTCTACCGCTATCCGTAACGCCATTGCAGCAGGACAGGATCCGTCCGCATGGCTTATGTAGTCATTCTCCCTATTTCAGAAGAGTTCCGAGAACGCTGCGAGTGAGTTGGCGCGTCGCTGTCCTTGCCGCCGATCCCACAGCCTTTCCGGCTATATCCTTCGCAGTCGTCTTCGACTTCTTTCCTGTCACCTTCTTCGACACTTCCGAGCCGATGGAACTTGTGACGCTTGTCACCATCGCACCCACCACGGCGCCGAAGATTCCTTTGAGAAGCGAATTGCCCTTGCCGGACTTCTTCTCCTTCGCTGAAGCCTCTGCAGCCTCCTGTGCTGCAGCCGCTTCAGCGGCCTCCTGCTCTGCCTTTAAAGCGGCTTCCGCCTCCTCCATCAGGACTTCAAACGCACTCTCTCGATCGACCATCTTGTCATATTTGCCATACAGACGCGACTGGTTGATGATCTGTCCGCGCTGCCTCTCTGTCACGGCACCTATCTGGCTCAACGGAAAGAGGATCTTCGCACGTTCCACCATCGAAGGGGCGCCCTTTTCATCCAGGAACGAGACCAAAGCCTCACCTGTTCCGAGTTCCATGATGGCATCGGCTGTCTTGAAAGCAGGATTTGCCCTGAAGGTCTCGGCAGCAGTCTTAACAGCCTTCTGATCCTTAGGGGTGAAGGCACGGAGTGCATGCTGGACGCGGTTTCCGAGCTGGCCGAGAATCTCCTCAGGAATATCGGTCGGGCTCTGGGTCACGAAATATACACCCACACCCTTGCTTCGGATAAGGCGCACCACCTGCTCTATCTTATCGACCAATGCTTTTGAAGTCTCGTCAAAAAGCATATGGGCTTCATCGAAGAAGAATACAAGTTTCGGAAGATCCATATCTCCAACCTCAGGAAGTTGAGAATACAGTTCAGAAAGCAGCCACAGGAGGAAGGTCGAATAAAGTTTCGGCTGAAGCATCAGCCTGTCCGCAGCAAGAACATTCATCACACCCTTTCCCTGCTCGCACTGAAGGAGGTCATAAATATCGAAGGATGGCTCGGCAAAGAACTTGTCAGCACCCTGGTTCTCAAGAGTAAGCAAGGCCCTCTGGATGGCTCCGACGCTCTGTGCCGTGATGTTTCCGTATGTCGCGGTGTACTGCTTTGCATTCTCTGCGACATAGTTGAGCATGGATCTGAGATCCTTCATGTCGATAAGAAGAAGTCCTCTGTCGTCAGCAATCCTGAAGACGATGTTCAGTATTCCTTCCTGAGTCTCGTTCAGTTCCAGAAGACGGGAGAGGAGTTGCGGCCCCATCTCCGACACGGTGGTCCTCATCGGATGGCCCTGTTCTCCGAAAACGTCAAAGAAACGCACAGGACAACTTCCGAACTCAGGGGATGTGATGCCGAATTCCGCGCATCTCTTCTCGATGAATCCGCTCATCGCACCTGTCTGGCTTATACCGGAAAGGTCGCCCTTCATATCTGCCATGAAACAAGGCACACCAGCCTGGCTGAATGTCTCAGCCAAGACCTGAAGGGTAACTGTCTTTCCTGTACCGGTGGCTCCCGCTATCAGGCCATGGCGGTTCGCCATTCTTCCACAAATCGAAATCGGGCCGTTCGGACCATGGGCCACGTAAAGGCCGTGTTCTTTAGTATACATATATATCAATGGTATTAGATTCTCACGTCACTTCGTTCCTACGAGTTCGCGGGCCTTTTCAAGGGCCGGAACGATATGAGGGAAGATGTACTCAGAGCCGATCTCAAGGTCGACACCGAACTTGACAAGCGAAGCATGAACCTTGTCGGTAACTCCGGAAAGGATCACGGTCACTCCCCTCTTATGGGTACGCTCGCAAAGGTTGCGGAGGTTGTTTATACCTGTCGAGTCGATGAACGGCACCTTCCTCATCCTGATGATACGGACCTTCGTTCCCTTCTTCTTGACCTGTTCGAGTTCCTCGAATCTGCTTGCCAGTCCGAAGAAGAAAGGACCGTCGATCTCATAGACCTCGACTCCTGCCGGAATGTCAAGACGGTCAGTGTTCTCCATGGCAGCCTTTTCGGGATCCTCCGTGGCAGCCACATAGTCTGCCTGAAGTTTGTTGACATGCGAAGTCTCCATGACACGATGCACAAAGAGTACGATAGCAAGGACGACGCCCACCTCAATGGCCACTGTGAGATCCACAATCACAGTCAGGAAGAAGGTGATCAGAAGCACCGCCACATCAGACTTGTCTCCTCTGAGGAGATACTTGAAGGTCTTCCACTCACTCATGTTGTATGCCACCTGCACAAGTATGGCAGCAAGACATGAGAGCGGGATATAAACCGCATACGGCATGAGGAAGAGATATATCAGCAGAAGGATTACGGCGTGGATGATGCCGGTCACAGGGGTCTTTCCGCCATTATTGATGCTTGCCATCGTCCTGGCAAGGGCACCTGTGGCCGGTATTCCTCCGAAGAGCGGAGTGACGATGTTGGCAATACCCTGGCCGATAAGTTCGGTATTGGAATTGTGCTGCTTTCCTGTGGCTCCGTCAGCGACCATCGCAGCAAGAAGGGATTCTATTGCACAGAGGATGGCGATGGTGAATGCAGGCGAAACAAGGCTCTTTATGGTTTCGAAATCAAGTTCCGGCGCCACCGGCTTAGGCATCGGAAGACCTTCGGCAAGTTCCGGAAACTTCGATCCGATGGTAGCGAATTCGATACCGGCAAACCTGTTCAGAAGTACGGATGCGACCGTTCCGATAATGAGCGCTATGAGGGAGCCCGGAACCTTTTTTGTCACCCGGCCCCAGCCGAAGCAGATGACAAGACAGATCATGCTCATCGCGAATTCGATCCAGTTGATGCTGCCGATATTCTGAAAATAGCATGCCCACTGAGGAATGAATCCCGCAGGCACCTGGAGATCAAGAGGAAGTCCGAAGAAATCCTTCATCTGGGTCGAGAAGATCGTAAGCGCGATACCGCTTGTGAATCCCACGACAATAGGATACGGGATGAATTTGAAGATCGCTCCCATCTTGCAGAGTCCCATCACCACAAGGAAGACACCCGCCATGATGGTGGCAATGGTGAGTCCCTGCATTCCGTACTGACCTACGATTCCCGCAACTATGACGATGAATGCACCGGTAGGACCTCCGATAAGGAAGTTGGAACCACCGAAGAACGAAATCAGGAACCCCGCCACAATGGCCGTGATGAGTCCCTGCTGGGGAGTCACGCCGCTGGCAATACCGAAAGCGATTGCCAGAGGGAGGGCAATGATTCCTACGATTATGCCGGCAATAAGATCCGATGTAAAGGTCTTGCTGTCATATTGACCTTTCTTGAACAGTACGAACAGTTTGGGCTGGAATACGTCTTTGAGGTTAAGTTCCATGATACACTACTACTTTAACTGTTATTTGAATATATACGCTTCAAAGCGTTTGAGAGAATTGAGCTCTGCCTCTTTTGTAGAGGCTGCGACCACCTTGGTCTGTACCTCGGAAGTCGGCTTTGAAATGATTCTGACCATGTTCTCTATCTTTTCGACTGTCGGGAACATCTTGTCGGAAAAGGTCATTCCGGCTCCGATAGGTGTGACATACTTTGTCTTTCCTCCGGTATGGATGCCCCAAACGGTGATATGTTCCTGATCATGGTGCACTGTCTGGCCCTCATGATAGTTCACTCCGGTCAGAAACATCACTTTCCGTCCCGAGAGTTCTCTGGCAGAAACGACCGCTTCGCGGGTCTTCGCATAGACATCAATCCTGACGGCAATATCCACCAGTTCCCCACAATATTCCACGCCATAGGCAATCATCTCGGCAAAAGAACCTTTCTTTGTGTCACCTACACGGGCGGTACGCCCTTTTGTGGCAACGAGCTTGACTTCCTTTTCTCCATCCCAGAGAGCGAAACCTCCCAGACCGACGGTCTTTCCCACGAGATACTCGTCATTTCCTGCACCATCGGCAATCTGAAGGGAATCAGGATACCATTTGTACTCCATGAGTTCCATACCTCGTCCTGTCTTGGAATAGAGATCGATGGCACCGCTGTCGTTGAAATAGATACGCAGGGCCATATGGCTGTTCTCGACAGCTGGACCGTGATGACCCACCTTGTTGTATTGATTGCCGACTTCGGAAACAATCTCTTTTACCTGAAGGGAATCACTTCTCCAGAAAAGGCTGGAAGCCGTCTGGGCAAACGCCGTCGAGTGAATAAGAACTGAGGCGATGGTTATGGCAAGAATCTTTTTCATAAGTTCAGTCTTGATTTTCGGGCATCTCAAAGAATGAGAAATGCACATTACCGTATTTCTTTTCCTTTACAAAATAAGGATGTTTCTCGAAGTTGTATTCTTCCGGATGCTCCAGGATGAAATATGCTCCCGTATGAAGGATATCCTTTGCAAACACCTTGTCAGGAATTGTCGCAAGATCTTCCAGGGCATATGGAGGGTCGGCAAAGATGATGTCGAACTTCTCACGACATATGTCCAGAAATTCAAAGACATTATGACGTACGACAGTAAGATTCTTCATTCCGAATTTCGCTGCCTGAGACTTGATGAAGTTTGCATGCATAGGAAGCATTTCCACACAATATACCATCGAGGCACCTCTGGAAGCAAATTCATACGATATGGCGCCGGTACCTCCGAAAAGGTCCAGCACCTGAAGCCCATCCATCTCATACTCGTTGTTGAGTATATTGAAGAGTCCTTCCTTGGCAAAGTCCGTTGTAGGACGCGCCTTGTAGCCCTGCGGCGGCAGGATGGTCTTTCCTTTCAGTCTACCTCCGATGATCCTCATACCTTGATTATATTATAACTGCTCGACATTCTTGAAGTATCGATATAGAGACATTTCCTCATCCTCGGACAAAGGAGTCCTGAAGCATATTGTTGACACCTCTGGATTCAACTGGAGTTTCTTCATCGCAAGGAAGATGAAATATTCGGCAGTGGTGAAGTCCGGGGCCTGATATGAATTGCACAGGAGAAGACTCTTTCCCTGGGCGATGGCCAGATACAGATACCCGTCAACATACGAAGCCAGTATCCTGTTGTAATCGTTCAGAGTGTGAAGCGTCCTCAGAATGTAGTACATCTCCGGAAGCGGGCGGACCTTCGCACCGTCAGTCCTGACCACAGTCTCGGATATCACCTTGGAAAGAGTCTCGCCGATAGCGTTTGAATAGACTAGCATAGCCGCATATTCCGGCACCTCGACAGCATCAACAGGATCTCCGTCCTTTACCTCTGTCACATCTTCCAATACAGAGCGCATTGTACTCTGACTGAAGAACTGGACAGGCATAAGCGCACACTTCGGGGTAAAGACAGATATCGCCACATCCGCATATCTTTTCTGAAACTCCGGAGTCGTAAAGATACGCTCGGCAGACATCCAGCCGGACGACTTTTTCTTGTCGGCATCTTCCAATTTAAAAGAATATCCACTCAAGCCGACTTGAATGGATATCCTATCTGTATTATTCAACATAGTTATAGCATTTTGATGCGGCAATGCATCAGAAAAGACTACTCCCAGTTACCTGCGTTGTTGTTAGGAGCATCGATGCTGCCGACCATGAGACCCTTGTAGCGGCCCTTATCCTCCTGCTCAGCGTCAAGGTTGACACGAAGCTGGTTGTCAAGACCTCTGAGAAGGCTCTTGTAAGGCATCTTGGCCTCGAAGAGAGGAACGTTCACACCGGAAACCTTCTTGATGGTGGATTCCATGAGTACCTTGTCTCCGCCACTGAAAGGAATGTAAGCGATCGAATCAACCACGAAACCAGGACGGTCGTTGAAGAGCGTATCCTTCACGGCGATGTCGCTGCTTACCTGGAACACGAGGTTCTGCTCACCGGCAAGATACAGTTCGTGGAGTTTCTCATTGAGCTTGTCACCCTTGAGGTTACGATACTTCTTCTTGAGCGCATCTGTATGAGCCATGGCAAGAGAGTCGTCCTTTGAACCTACCTGAAGAGTGATCTTCATCTTACCCTCGTTATAGAAAAGAATGAGGGAGTCAAGAGTGGAAGCGTAACGGGCATTCACATTCTTGTAGGCCACCTGAAGATCACGGATGTCCTTAAGGCGCTGGATGGCAATCTCAGAACGATAATCCTTGTGCTTGTTGAACTTTACCGGTTCCATGATGCTCTGGACAAGAGCATAAGTCAATCCTACGATGCATGCAGGGAGGATCAGATAGGTGAAAACCTTTTTTACAATTGAACTCATTATTTTTAGTGTTTTATTTTTCTTTTAAATTCCGGACAAAGTTAGGAAATTGATTTATGAAATGCAATATAATTTGTAATTTTGCGTCATCAATTAACGGACAGAAACAATGGAGGACATCAATTCGCGCAACATTCTGACACTTTCCGGTCTCATAGAGGAGTCGTCACATCCGGTGATCGTGACCCATATGAAACCTGATGGAGACGCCATGGGAAGTTCTGTAGCATTGTACCATTTCCTCGAAGCGACAGGCCGCAAGGCAAAGATAGTCATCAATGACAGATACCCTTCATATCTCGGTTTTCTGACTGCAGGAGAAACGGCAGAAGCAGTCGTCGTCTACGCGGAAAAGCCGGCAGAGGCTGCCGAGGCAATACGCAACAGCGATCTCATCTTCTGCCTCGATTTCAATGCGTTCCATAGGACAGACCGGCTCGAGAGCATACTGGACGAATCCGCCTCACGGAAGGTTCTGGTAGACCATCATCTTGACCCCGACCGTGACAGATTCACCCTGTCGTTTTCTGAGACAGAAGTGTCATCTGCATCGGAACTTCTTTACCACATCCTCATGGCGATGCCATCCGTCGCGCATGACGCACGAAAACTTCCTGCAAGGACGGCAGAAGCCCTGATGACAGGAATGACTACAGACACTAACAATTTCGGCAACTCAGTCTTTCCTTCAACGCTCGAGATGGCATCCACCCTTCTAGGCGCGGGAGTCAACAGGGACAGGATCCTTGATTTTCTCTACAACCAGTACAGCGAAAACCGTCTCAGAGTAATGGGACATATGATGAAGGACCTTCTCACGATAACCGATGACGGAGTGGCATACATAGTGCTTGACAAGAAGACGCAGGATCTGTACGGAGTGGTGGAAGGAGACACAGAAGGATTCGTGAATATGCCTCTCTCGATTGGAAAGGTACGGATGAGCCTCCTGCTTAAGGAGGACGGAAGCCGGATAAGGGTATCCATCCGTTCGAAGAAGGGCACATCCGCCAACATGTGCGCAAGACTCCACTTCAACGGGGGCGGTCATGAAAACGCTGCAGGAGGGAGGCTGAACATACCGCAAGACATCAGGGGAATTGAAGATGCAGGCGCATACATAGAAAGACACACACATATTTATCTTACTGAAGAACAATGAAAACGACATTAAGAATACTTGTTTCAGCCGCATTGGCAATCATGATGAGTTCGTGCATGAAATCGAAACTTGAAGTGACATACAACAATCAGGAAAGCCAGATAGACAAATACCTTTCATCAAAGACAGACATGCGCATAGTCCGCAACGGAGGAGCGAACAGACTCGTTACTGTAGAAGGACAAGGAGACACCCTTTCCAGAAGCGGCTTCGTATCTTTCTACTATGCAGGATACACATTCTCAGGAAATTACAATTCCTCGAACATGTTCGTCACCAATCATCAGGCTTCTGCCGGGCAGGCCGGATGGAATCTTACTGACGCGGAATACAATCTGTATGAGACCAACTTGTCTGACGCAAAACTTCTGGAGGGTCTTAAAGACGGCCTGATGGGTGTCCGTGCCGGAGAAGAATGCGAAATCATATTTTCAGGAAAATATGGATTCGGCAATGAGAACTTTGGCATAATTCCTGCTAACTCAGCGCTCCTTTATAAGATTTGGGTGGTAGGAGTTACAAATGATTAGCACCTGACGGATTTTTTATTATCTTTGTCGGTTTAAATTTCAGTTCAAACGAATGAAGAAGGTTATTTTATATGTTTCCATGATCCTGTCTGTGGCAGGTTGTGCCAAGCAGGCCAGTGTAGGACCGAATGATGCTAACAAGAGATATTTTGATGCGTGGATGCAGGTGAATCATCCTGACGCCAGACCGGCAGGTCTCGGCATCTACATTCTCGAGGAGACCGAGGGTTCCGGCAAAGAGGTGGGTGATGCAGGATATGCGTACATCGACTACAAGATAACGGATCTCGAAAACAATATAAGTTCATACACCGACAAGCAGACCGCAAAGCAACTCGGTGAATATGACACCACATCGTATTACGGCCCTAAGTTCATCTCTACAGTTCCCGGCACAAACCCTGCCGGGGTAATTTCTGCATTTGACGGGATGAAGGTCGGAGGATACAGGAAATTCATCATCCCAAGCTGGTTGATGAATTCTTCCGTATATGATACGGAGGCTGAATATCTGAATCCTGACGAAGATGACTATTCTGCATCAAGTTATTCAAGTGCCATCTACGAAATCACCATAGCCGACTATACGGAAGACATGGCAGCATGGCAGGAAAACAAGATAGGAGAATACTTCGCAGCGAATACAGACATCTTCGGGTCAATGACAGCCAGAGACAGCCTGTCAGATTACAGAGGGTTCTATTACAAGCAGATCACCGCCCCGGTCGACACCACATCATTCCCTTCGGACACTACCATATACATCAATTATACAGGAAGGCTACTGAACGGCCTGGTATTCGACACCACAAACGAGCGTATAGCAAAGGACAACGGCCTGTATTCTTCAAGCAAGTCTTATGAGCCTGTACAGATAAACTGGGGCGACACCTACAGTGACATCACCATGGGATCGGGAAGTTCGTCCATCATCAGCGGATTTGCGCTGACTCTCTGGCAGATGCGCAGCATGGAAAAGGGAATAGGAGTTTTCGTTTCCGATTACGGCTATACAAGTTCGGGAAGCGGATCCGGCATCCCTGGATTTGCTCCACTTGTCTTCGAAATCGAAATTGTAGAAGAGCCGGAGGACTAAGATGGCGGAAAAGTCAGCAGTACCTGTAGAACTCGGCACGGAAAAGATCGGCAGACTGCTCAAGCAGTATGCTCTGCCGGCTATCATAGCACAGACGGCGTCATCGCTGTATAACATGGTGGACAGCATCTTCATCGGTCAAGGTGTGGGTCCACTTGCCATTTCCGGCCTCGCTGTCACCTTTCCACTGATGAATCTCTCCACAGCATTCGGCACACTCGTCGGTGCAGGAGCGGCTACGATGCTTTCCGTCCTTCTGGGACAGAAAAACTATAAGGCGGCTAACAAGGTTCTTGGAAATGTCGTAACCTTGAACATAATCATAGGTGCGATATTCATGGCATTGGCCCTGACATTCATTGACCCTATCCTCTATTTCTTCGGAGCCAGCGAGAATACTCTCCCCTATGCGAAGGAATACATGAGGATCATCCTCTACGGAAACATCATCACACACCTGTATTTCGGACTTAACTCTGCAATGAGGTCTTCGGGACATCCGAAGAAAGCTATGGGACTAACCATATTCACGGTCATCTTCAATGCCGTCCTTGACCCGATATTCATCTTCGCTTTGGATATGGGCATAGCAGGAGCGGCATGGGCCACAGTGATAGCACAGACTATCGCAATGGTAGTGGTAATGATGCATTTCAGCGACAGAAGCAGGGCGTTCCATTTCGAGAAAGGCATAGTCCGTCTTGACATGAGAGTGGCAAAAGATTCTCTTTCCATCGGCATGGGCCCATTCCTGATGCATGCAGCCGCATGTCTTGTGACGCTTTTCATCAACCAGCAGCTGAGAAATTACAGCGGCGACCTCGGCATCGGAGCATACGGCATCTGCAACCGTCTGATATTCATGTTCATGATGATATGCATGGGCCTGAATCAGGGAATGCAGCCTATCGCAGGATATAATTTCGGAGCAAGACAATACTCAAGAGTGAAGGAAGTCTTCTGGAAGACCGCGCAACTCGCGATGTGCGTGACCACATTATGCTTCATCGTCGGAATGTTCTTCCCAAGGGCTGCCTGCGGCATCTTCACTCATGACGAGCAACTCCTTGACCTCTCATCACATGCACTCAGGATCATGGCCATGGTCTTCCCGATCGTAGGATTCCAGATGATCGGAACAAATTTCTTCCAGAGTCTGGGCATGGTCCGGAAATCAGTGATCCTGTCCCTGTCAAGGCAGATACTCTTCCTCCTGCCGCTTCTTTACGCCCTACCTCAATGGTTCGGTTCGAACGGAGTATGGATGAGTTTCCCGATATCCGACCTCATGGCGACTGTCCTTACCGCCATCCTGCTCGGAAACCTATTCAAAAAGTTCAACAGACTGAGCGACGGTGACGATCCGTCTATGCTCGGAAGCCAGTTATAGGAGGATGAACATGGAAAAGAAGATCATAATCACCATCGGAAGACAATTCGGAGCAGGCGGTAAACTTGTCGCTGATGCTCTTGGGCGTAAACTGGGGCTTCCTGTATTCGACAGCGAACTTATCTCGAAGGCCGCTCAGGACAGCGGCTTCAGCGCTGAACTTTTCGTCGAGAGAGATGAAAAGAGAAGTTTCTTTTCCTTCTCGTCGATATTTGCAAATGGCTATAATTCGGAGCAGAACAACTATATGAGCGACAGCGGGCTGTTCAAGATGCAGTGTGACACAATCATGAAGATTGCTGAAAGCGGCTCGGCCATCATCGTGGGAAGGTGCTCCGACTATATCCTCAGAGACATGCCGGGAACCTTGGACATCTTCCTCACTGCCCCTGCAGAGGTTCGCGCAAGACGAGTGGCTGAAAGAGCAGGTATTTCTCTTGAAAAGGCCATGGAAATGCTCGAAAAGAGGGATAAAGGCAGGGAGGAATACTATAATTATTACACATTCGGAGACTGGGGCAAGGCATCCAACTACGATCTGTGCCTTGACTCGAGCCTGCTTGACATCGAGGGTACCGCAGACTTCATCATCGATTTTGCCCGCAAGACGGGACTGATATAAGAGATGAAGAAAAAAACCATATACATACTTATCATCCTGATCATAGCCGTTGCTGCAACGGCTTCTGTCTTTACATACAAGCCGCCTGTTCCGAAACCTCAGGAACTGGCCAAGCCACGCGTATACCTCAACCAGACGCTCTGCAACGACTCGTCAAGATTTGAGGCACTGGCAGGACTTGACAGAAAAGTCGAGGCCTATATGCGGAAATGGGCAATGAAAGGCGCATCTCTGGCCATCACAAGGAACGATTCCCTCCTCTACGCCAAAGGCTATGGTTGGGCCGACGAGGAACTTGGAATAGAGATGGAGCCGTACCACATCCTGCGCATGGCCTCTGTCTCGAAACTCATCACCGCAGCAGGAATCATGGTCCTGCAGGACAGGGACTCGCTCAGCATCAAGGACACAGTATTCGGGCCGTCAGGTATTCTCGACGACTCATTGTTCACATCACTCATAAAGGACAGAAACTACCACAAAATCACCGTCGAGCATCTTCTCAGACATCAAGGAGGCTTCAACAGGGATCCGCTGTTCTCGTCACGCGATGTAAAGCACCAGCTCCAACTTGACAATCCTCCGACAAAAGAGGACTTCTACACAGTCGTTCTGAGAAGACCGGTCAGATTCATGCCCGGATCATGGCAGAAGTACTCCAACTTCGGCTACCTGCTTCTATCTGAGGTCATTGAGAAGGTCTCGGGTATGCCGTATGAAGAGTTTATCCGCAAGGAGGTTCTGGCACCTGCAGGATGCTTCGACATGCACATCGCAGGCAGTTATTATGAAGACAAGAGGGGAAATGAAGTACGCTACTATACTCACGAAGGTGACGGCAAATACATCGAGGAATACAACGACAGCGGAAAAATGGTGGAAAGATGCTACGGAGGCAACAACATTCCTCTTCTGAGCGGAGCAGGCGCATGGTGCGGCTCCCCTGCCGAAATCGCACGACTTGTAGCGGCAATAGACGGCCGACCTGAAGTCAAGGACATCATTTCTCAGGAAGCCTTCGAGCAGATGATCGAATACTTCGACAAGGACACCTTCTCTCTGGGATGGAATGACACCACTCCTGAGAAAGGGTGGAGCAGGACAGGAACGCTTTCCGGGACCTGTGCCCTGGTGCGACAGTTCCCTGACGGAGAATGCTGGGTCATGATCACCAACACCAGCACCTACCGCGGTCCGGGACAGGCCAGATACACAGAAGCACTCTTCAAGCAATGCCGCGAACTCTACAGCAGCAAACTCCCGAAACGCAATCTTTTCGAACCGAATTAGTTTGATTTTTGGTAAGCCTACGGACATTGACGCCAGCATCGTACTAGGCGTACTAAAAAACGGGGCAGCCGTTTGACTGCCCCGAATTCTTATCATATTGTGAGTTGACTTACCGGATTATTTCGCAGCAACATACTCTATAGCATAGATGTTTGCAGAACCGGCATCATAGGTAAGATCATATTCACCTGCATCCACATCAGCAGTAAAGTAGTCATAGTAAGTGACCTCACCGACAGTGTGTTTCTGGGTTGACTCGTCAAGAGTACACACAAGCACCTCCACACCGGCATTGACAACCTTGAGGTTACGGACAGACGAATTAGAGCCTGTTCTGGCAGCAATCTTGAGCGTACCTTTGGCTGCAACTGTAAGTTTGAGAGCGCTCTTCTCACCTGAAGTAGCACCTGTCTTAAAGCGGGTCGTATACTCGGTCTGAGCCTCCGCTGTACCGAATGAAGCACTATTTGCATCAACAGCCATCTTCTTGTCTGCATCGGCAACTACCGTAAGTTTGATGCTGCCGTCCTCGAACTCTGTAGCAAGAGTACCTTCCGAGGCTTTACCTACATAGTCATCAAACTTGATGACACCATCAACACCTACCGGGCCTGCCGAAACCGGGATATACTCAATTGCATATATGTTTGCAGAACCGGCATCATAGGTAAGATCATATTCACCTGCATCCACATCAGCAGTAAAGTAGTCATAGTAAGTGACCTCACCGACAGTGTGTTTCTGGGTTGACTCGTCAAGAGTACACACAAGCACCTCCACACCGGCATTGACAACCTTGAGGTTACGGACAGACGAATTAGAGCCTGTTCTGGCAGCAATCTTGAGCGTACCTTTGGCTGCAACTGTAAGTTTGAGAGCGCTCTTCTCACCTGAAGTAGCACCTGTCTTAAAGCGGGTCGTATACTCGGTCTGAGCCTCCGCTGTACCGAATGAAGCACTATTTGCATCAACAGCCATCTTCTTGTCTGCATCGGCAACTACCGTAAGTTTGATGCTGCCGTCCTCGAACTCTGTAGCAAGAGTACCTTCCGAGGCTTTACCTACATAGTCATCAAACTTGATGACACCGGCAACACCTGCAGCACCTACCTCCTCAGACACATCCTTAACATAGAATGACGTCTTTGCAGCCTGAGACTTGGAACGAATATAATCTGTAGATGCAGGAACAGCGACGACTTCAACAGCGATGTCTGCGCCCGGATCCTCCACTTTATAACCTTTAGTCTGGATTTCATAAGAAAGTTCAGTAACATTCTTGGTCTTGCCGTCAACTGTCACATCATACGAACCGGCGAAATCAACAGCACCCCAGGTAACAAGAATAGTCTCTTCCGCTCTCTCGTTAACTTTATCCTTGCTAAGTGTCACCTCAGGAGTATCAAGTACAGTATTCAGGACCTCGACATCATCTGTCCATTGGAGGAAGTTTATCACTATCGGTCCACATGAGGTAACATAAATCATATGCTCCACACCCTCAACACCTGTGAAAGTCACTTTCTGATACTCTGCACCGACAGGAACAGAGGCAGAAATCTTACCATCAAGACTTACGGTCAGATGAGAGTGACCGCCTGCAGCTTCTGAAGCCGCAGTCGATATCACAAGTGAGCCGTTCTGGTTGACCATGATACCCATACCGCCATCAACAGGGACACCTTCTTCAACCGTAGATTCCCCGGTAAACTCAAGGCCATTATTGAACATTATTGGAGTATTCTTGACATAGAAACGTATACCGTCGCGGACCATATCCTTGTCAGCAACCTTATAGAATGTCTTTGAGTCGGCAAAATCCCAAGTATGGATAGTCTCCGTCACAACCTGAGTAAGATCCTCAGGAATCTCAACATATGGCAGGAACCAGCGAGGGTCACCAACATTAGAAGCGATGACAGACGGCTCTGTGACATTGAATACAGATCCCATAGAATCCTCGCAAGGATCATCAGTGAGAACCATACCACCTTCTGCAACCGCAATATCCTGACTCATATCTGCACGAGCGCCGGAACCGTCAAGTTTAGCAGATGTAAAGAACTGCTCTGCACTGTTATAATAGCAGTTGTTGCTGAAAGTCGGGATCTTACATGCTGAATTTGAACCGATGAGCCAGCACTGATTGTTAAGGAAGAGGTTGTTCTTTACTTCAAACCGGGTCACGGAAGTCGCCTTGACTGCAAGGATACCCTGAACGTTACTGCCTCCGATCACAAGGGCACTGCCATCATAACACATATTGTTGAATGTATTATTCTCGATGAGAACTGTGCCAAGTTGGACATTTGCATCAAGACGGATCACAGAACGGCAGCCGCCATTGAATGTTGAATTCCTGACAACAAACTCCGGTATGGCACTGTTTGCATTACGCGCATCGATGCAGTCACCACCGCTACCAAGAATATTGTCAACACGGGCACCATCCATAAGGAAATGGCCTGTCAATGCAGCACCCACATTATCATAGTAGATACCTTTCTGATAAGTATCGATGTTTACGTTAACGAGTTCAACATCGGCAAGGTTGCATGCTTTATTGATAGTGACAACGTGGCCTTGAAGCGCCATTCCACCATTTCCATCTGCGTTTGCCTTCACCTCGGCACCAGAAAGCGACAGATCTTCCAAACGGATAGAAGAGATGCCTTCAGCAGTAGCAAATGAACCGGCTATGACAGGCTTCTCACCGGCCTCGGAAGACTCTCCGACTATGAAGGCGTCACCTGTAAGGCTTATTGACCCCATTACATAAGGAGTCTCGGAATAAGCGACTCTGATCTTTGTTGCTCCATCCTTAAGAGCCTGCTTGAATGCCGCAGTATCCGCAACTGCTGTAAATCCTTCTGTCGAAGGACGAGTCCATGCGACAACGCTACCACGGTTGGCACTCTTGAAATGAACGGTAAGAGTGTACATTGTCGAAGTGGCAAGTCCGGTCACTTCGATACCCTTGGCAGCATTTTCGGCAGGAACCTCGAATTCCACTGCTTTTGCTCCAGGAGTTTCCACCAGGATGTGGGTGACTTCATTATCAGAAGTGGAAACAGGAGTCCATGCCAAAGCGATGGAGTTTTGCGTACGGGATGTAACCACTGGATTAACAGATGGCTTGATGGCATAAGTTTTTATCTGAAGCATATAACCTGTATCAGGATCCTTTGCAACAGCCCAGTTCGAAGCCTCAAGTCCATTCTCTGAGTCAACACCACGGACTCTATAGAAGTAGGTCTCGTCAGCAACGAGTTTATGTGAATAAGGAAGTTCATCCAAAAGAACGTCCACTATCTCACCCGGCATTGTAAAAGTCGAGTCAGTCGCTATTTCCAACTCAAACGCTGTAGCACCCTTTGCCTTGCTCCAGTCAAAGGTGACAACATCTCCTGCACTCGTTACAGAAGCCTCCAGATCTGTCGGAGTAAGTACGCGGCCATATTCTATGTCCTCAACCGGAGCAAACGGTTCTTCCACACAAGAAGTCAGAGACATAAGTGTCGCCGCAGATATAATTAACGATGAAAGTATTCTTTTCATATCAGTACTACTTTTTATTAATAGCCATAGTCATTCATCAACGACCCTTGTGACGCTGTGATCACCGTGGCAGGAATAGGCCACCACATATGATGATCAGGATCAAAGCCATCTTTATACATCGAAGCGATTCTCTTCGTGCATGCATCATTTTCCTTGAAGTATTCTTTTGACTCAAGAATAACCTCATTCACGGTGACGCCATATTTCTCTTTAATCTTAGAGATGATATAAGCAGGGTCAGTAGTCTCATCACAAAGTTCACCTTTCTCCAGACCAAACATATAGATTTCGCCCTTTTCATCATAGCCATACCAAAGTGCAGGACCGTGGCCTGCGAAATCTCCCTCAATACGCGAAAATTCTGCGATCTCTTCTTTCGCTGATATTATATTCTTTGAAAGTTCACCCCAACGGATAAGATCCTGCTTGCGGAGCATTTCACCTACAAACTCAAGAGCACGTTCGTCCTTGATAGCCTGGAACATTCCATCTTTAGAGTCCAGATCAAGACCTGCAACAGCCTCACTTTCATGGCCAAGATATGCTCGATTACGTACCTGCATGAAGTATTTCTTCGCCTCATCAAGTCGACCAAGTTCGTTAGCAGCCTCGGCAGCCATCAAGAGAATGTCAGAATAACGCATATAAACAGGCTTGATGCCATCATCATTTCCACCGGCATAAGGAACGGTCGTCATCCACTCGAAGCGGAATTTTCCGAAATACCAGTTCATCTGTCCGGCAGGAATCTTCTGACCAGGGTTGTTAGCCCATTTCCAGTTTACACAACTTACGTCACGGCGCTGGTCATTCTCACCATATTTATAATACATCTGAGGTGTAGGACCGGCAGCACCACCACGATTGCTGCCCTTGAAGTCAGCCCATGTAACTGTAGGAGCATCGGCGCGAACCGCAAAAGTATAATTCCAACGTCCTCGAGAATCACTGAACGGAATTGAGAAGATCACCTCTTTTCCACCGTCGAGATCAAAATTATTGAAGTCCTTCCAAAGCTGCTCGTAATCACTATAGAGCTTATAGTGATTGCTGCTGATCGCATCTTCAAGATACTCGAGGATTTCAGGATAGAGAACCTCTTTCTGCAGTTCCGGACGATCAGAGTATCCGATTATTCCTGCATTACCGGTACCGGTTGTACCCTTCTCAGGACGAAGAGATGAGCCTGAGGCCATAAATGCAAGACGTGCGAAAAGTCCCTGCGCAAACACCTGACCCACACGATCTGTCCTCGCAGGATTTATACCATCAAGAAGGACAATAGCCTCACGAAGGTCGGACAGGAGTTGCACATACAGGTCATCACGATCCGCTTTGTTTACATAAGCAGTTTCAGAAGTCACCGGATCAAACTTGAAAGGCACCTCGCCATAACCCTTTATAAGTTCGGTATAAAGAAATGCACGCGCGACAAGAGCCTCTCCAAGAAGAGGTTTCATTTCTTCTGATGTACCATACTGACGAAGATACTTGACGCATATGTTCGCTCTTTCAAGTCCCTCCATCATCTTGGAATAAGGACCATTCGAAAGATTCATATTTGAGTTTGTAGGACTACAGTCATACGCAGCCCAGTCAAGATTCTTACCATCATAACTGGTAGACTGATAACACTCGATATCGGTATTGAAACCATACCAAGGCAAGTAACGGCCACGATGACAGTTTGTCTCACCCAAACACTGATAAATACCGAATATATTATACTCGGCAAGGGATGGATTGGAGAACACGACAGTCTCATCAAATGCAGAAGGAGTAGATTGAGTCAAATCACAAGAACCAACTCCTAACGCTATAGCGGCCAATCCTGCCGAACAAAGTATTTTGTTTATTGCTTTCATAAAATTCGAACAGAATTAGAATGTGATATTAATACCAGCTACAAAGCCACGGCTCTTCGGATATGCAGAATAATCTACACCAGGAGTAAGAGGCGTACTACGACGTGTATCCACTTCCGGATCGTAACCGGAATACTTGGTGAGGCAGAAAAGATTTGAGCCTGTCACATATACACGAAGTTTAGAGCAATGGAATTTATTAGTTACTTTTGCCGGGAGCGTGTAACCGAGAGTAAGGGTACTAAGACGGAGGAAACTTCCATCTTCAACAGCCCAGTCACTGAATATAGCGTTGCCGACTGCAGGATTCCACATTGTCACCCCCTGGTTCATGCTGTCGAGTACAGCGGGATCATTAACAAGTTCGCCTGTATTCCAGTCAATATTTGTCCAGCGTTTTTCCGGAGACATTGATGTAAGAAGGTTTCGACGACTATATTTACGTGAATGAGAGAATTCAATCTTGTTGGCATTATATATCTGATTCCCAAGAACAAAATTGAAGTTCGCCGAAAGGTCGAATCCATAGA
The DNA here is from genome assembly GCA_964645495.1 of uncultured Muribaculaceae bacterium. Lineage (GTDB taxonomy): Bacteria > Bacteroidota > Bacteroidia > Bacteroidales > UBA932 > Cryptobacteroides. The sequence goes on along the minus strand of CAZYCJ010000014.1, from coordinate 15,514 downwards.
AATTGGCATTGATGTAGAAACCACCTGTGAATTTCGGTATAGCATTACCGATAATGACCTTATCCTTCTCATTGATTACGCCATCGCCAACATAATGATCCACGATCTTGTTGCCGTCTGAATCAAGAATGAATTCACCATTCTCATCAGTAGCATAAACAGGTTCAGTAAGCTGGTCTACAAACTTAGGAGCACCAGGACGCATATATGTCTCACCAACGAGAGCCTTAGCATCTGCCACACCATCTACAAGAACCCATTTTCCTGTCTCCGAATCATATGTAAAGTCATCAGTCCGGTACATTCCCGCACTTTGGTAGCCATACATGTTGCCAAGAGGCTGACCAGGCTGTACAAGATAATCGGTACCGATCTCGGTAGAAGCCCACATTGATTGATCCTCTATCATATCAAGACCACCAAGTGACTTCACGTTATTGATATTATATGAAATATTACCACCGACTGTAAGACCTACATTCTTAGCCTCGACAAGAACGCCATTGAGAGTGACCTCGAAACCTTTATTATTGATATTACCCATGTTACGGTACTGATAATCATAACCTGTACCCTGGACAGGGAAACGGATCAGGAGATCACGCGTATCGTTAGAGTAAGCCTCAATGCTACCATTCAAACGTGTACGGAAGAAACTGAAATCCAATCCGACATTATGACTGACTGTCGTCTCCCAGGTAAGATCAGGATTAGGCATGATTGTCTTTCCATCTACTTTTGTTGTAGCCCAATATGTACCTCCCTGTGAAATCCATGTCGAGGTATTGGCAGCAAAAAGCATTGTGGAAACTCCTGATGGTATATTATTGTTACCCGCAGTTCCGTATGTATAACGGAGTTTGAGGTTGTCTACCCAATTCTTCGCATTCTCCATGAATTCCTCGTTGCTGATTGTCCAGGATGCTGCTGCAGATGGAAAGAAGCCCCACTGGTTACCATAAGTAAACTTAGAGGATGCATCTGAACGCACTGTAGCACTGATAGAATAACGTTCGTCATAACTATAGTTCGCACGACCGAAGAAAGATACGAGAAGGTCGTTCGGATTATAATAGTTATTTGAAGAAATAGCAGTACCTGATGCCATGAAGTTCCAAGCCATCTCAGCATCAAAGAACTCAGGGAAGTTCTCTATAGTGGTTTTGAATGTGTTGCTCTTTGTGAAGATTGTCTCCTGACCGACCATAAGGTCAAGAGCATGCTTGCTGCCCTTTCCGAACACGCTCTCAAAATTATAACTGAGAGTATTGGTATTACGGATTTTCTGACGATTTATGTCAGTATAGAAAGTAGCAGGCTTGCCTTTATAGGTATTGTTGCTCACATAGTATGTGGTAAGGCCATAGAAGTTATTGTCTTTCTGATTGTATGAATCCAGACCTCCCTCAACGCGCAGATTGAGATTATCGACAATATTCCATGTAACCCCGGCATTGAATGTCCAGTTCTGACGATTACGTTTCTTGTCATTGTCCTTGATTGACTGCAAAGGAGGAGCATTGTCACCGTAATCTTCAGCAAGGTCAGAGTCAGATGTAGCACCGGTAACAGGAATCGGAGTATACTGAACCGCATGCTTCAGACGTGCAGATGTACCTGATGTAGAACCCGCATCATTGATAGAGTTGGATCCCGAACCACGGACGGTAGTATTGGAATAACGGAGGTTAAAGTCCAAGGTAAGAGCCTTGACAGGCCTGAACTGGGTCTTGAGGGATATGTTATGACGTCCATAATCCGAACCTGTCATGATGGCATTGTCCTTCAAGAAGTTGTACGATGCAGACCACTTCACCTTGTCTGATCCTCCGTTCACACTGATGTTATGGTTGGTGTTCCATCCCGTATTTCCGAACAAAGCGTCCACCCAGTCGTTTGTCTTCATTCCCTTGTACATATCAATATCAGAGAACGCACCGAACATAGGTTCATATGTCTCGACAACTTTGTCACGAAGGCTCTCAATCTCATATTGTGTTCTTACAAAGTCATATGCATCCATCACCTGAATAGCATCACGGTTGGCCATGGTCTTCATACCAGCATAACCGTTGTAAGAAACAGAAATCTTACCATCCTGACCGCTTCTTGTAGTCACCAGCACAACACCGTTCGCACCACGTGAACCGTAGATTGCTGTCGAGAAGGCGTCCTTGAGAACGTCGATGGACTGGATATCAGAAGACGGTATATCCGAGATGCTTTCGACAGGGAAACCGTCAACGATATAAAGAGGAGATGAGTCCTGAGTGATGGAACCTGTACCACGGACACGGATCTTGATTTCGGCATCAGGGTCACCTTCTGTAGTCGTTACCTGCACACCGGCCATCTTACCAGTCAGGGCCTCAGTGACAGAAGCGACAGGAACCTGTGTCAAAGCATCATTTCCTACAGATGACACGGATCCCATAAGGTCACGACGCTTTACTGTCGCATAACCGATGACCACAGTTTCATCAAGGAAATTGGTATCGTCCTCAAGGGTGACATTGACCGTAAGGTTATTTCCGATCACGACGTCCTTGGTCGCCATACCGATCATAGAGAAGACAAGCGTCTTTCCCTTTGCATCAGGGACATTGATGACATAATCACCATCAACACCCGTAGATACACCTAAAGTGGTGCCGTCAACAAAAACGGAGACTCCGATCAGCGGATCACCGTTTGCGTCTGACACGACACCTCTGACCTCCTGGGCATTTGCGAGCACTGTCGCAAACAGCCCTAAGATCAGCAGAGAAATCCTGTACGTCAGATTTTTCATAAAAGAACTTTTTTGGTTAGTATTTAGTTAGTGTTAATAATTTCAATTATGCGAATTTACCTATTTCGGTGCGAGGAAATAGGGAAATTTTATCGCTTTACTTGTACTTTTTAACAGTCGGATGAAAAGCCGTGCCCGTTCACGACAATTTCTGATATGTGCCTCCGTCCGTCTGTGCTTCCACGATGTCGCGCACCAGATAGTGCAAGTACATCTCCAGATTGGCATATCTGCCGAACTTGTCAAGAGACTTGGAATTTCCATCAGCCGGATCTGTCTTGTCAAGACCGAATTGTTCCTCGAACCAGTCAGGCATTCCGTCTCCGTCCGCATCCTTCACCTTTTCCAGCTCCGAATCGGAAGCACTGTACTCCGGCCAACCTCCGACGGCCTCGGGCTTATCAATGATACCGTTCTTCGAACCGTTTCCTCCATCGGTGAATGTCGCCTTTCCGCTCCTGGCATCAGAACACGCACGTTCGTCAACGGCATCTCTTGCCAACGAAGCACCTGCATGATCACAGATGGCCGTAAAGGCGTCAGAAGCGGAATGCGTAGTGGTGAAGATATCTTCTGAAGCAGGACCGACAATATCAAGCGGAAAAGAAAGGAGGGTCTCGTAATTGGCATAAGAAGCGCCATTATGCCAATATATGGCCGATGCATCATTTGCAGCGGAGATGTCGTCATGAAGAGTATGGACATTGCCGGAAAGATACAATTCCGGATATCTGTCAGCATAGGTCGTACCATCCTTGACATAAGAACCGTAAGCGTCAACAAAGTATTTTTTGTTTGCAGATGCCGGTCCAGGCTTGTAAAAATTATTTACGACATTGAACCATCCGTCCTCACCGCCATATGTGGAATTCGAGCCCCAGTTGTATACGGCGTTGTTCCTGTAGTCAACATTTCCTCTATGGGTGGAAACATAGCCTCCGTATATCTGAGGATGGTCAATTCGAGGATTGCGACTGTCATGATTGGCAAGCAGGTTATGATGGAATGATGCATCCTTTCCTCCCCATATGCCACCATATCCATGATCACCTTTAGAATGACCGGCGCTTTTCAGACTTTCGGTAATAATGCACCACTGCATCGTAAAGTTGACATTCGCATAGAATGAAGCACACTCATCAATCGACCATGACATCGAGCAATGGTCCAAAATGACATTCTTATTATACCTGCCCCAGATTGCGTCTGCTCCGTCGCCATCAATATCCTGAAGCCCAAGACGGAAACGAATGAAACGGATTATCACATTATCAGCCGAAACCTGCGTGGTGAAGTTCTTGACGCAAATACCGCTCCCAGGCGCTGTCTGGCCTGCAATCGTGACATCGCCTTTGCTTATCCTCAGAGCAGATTTCAGTTCTATCAGACCGGCCACATCAAAAACGATTGTCCTCGGCCCAGACTCAGCAAGCGCCGCACGAAGGGAGCCTGCTCCGCTGTCAGCCAACGTTGTGACATGGATTACTTTTCCTCCACGCCCACCAGTAGTATACATTCCGCCTCCCTCAGCGCCAGGGAAGGCAAGCACAGCAGCATGCGCATCTTCATGGGCAGGAATCTTGAATTCAGCATAATGATCCGGCTCAGAAGATTCCGGCGGAGTCGAACCGGAATCCTGCCATCCTGAAGCCAGTGTCTTGGCAGAAAGCGGTGTCGAGAACTTTGAATCCACAGACCCAACGCGGACACTCACCTTGAACGAATATACCGTATTTGCAGACAAACCTGTAAATGTCATTGTATTCGATTTAGTAGAATTCTGACCGCCATGAACAGGTTCGCCGCCCTGAGTCTCCAGACGACCGACATAATACGAAGCGTCCGCCACCTCATCCCATGTAAAAGTCAGGGCATCCGTATCTGCCTCAACTAATCTGACCCCTGTAGGAGCGGCCACATCTCCCACCCCGGCACCTTGGTCCGGAGTACATCCGGACAGCACCGACATAAGCAGCACAACCGGCATATAACACCATCTTCTCATATACTTTCTCAATACTTGATAGATTCACTCCATTCGCTTCGCTCAGTCGGAATAAAGACAAATTATCGTGTGACTATTGTATGGAATTGGCATTTTCGCACCCCCGCGTAGGGGGAGGGGCCCACGGAGTGGGAGGGGGCCAATGGAATACTTTGTCACCGATAATTATCATTTCAGATCTGAAACGGAATCAATGATGCCGGGAAGACCGGTAAGCGAGCCACGGTAAGTGGCGGTGCCCATCATCACCTCCTTGACAATGCGTCTGTCAACATCATCCCTCACCTTTGACGCCCCGGCCCCCTTGAGAACAGCCTTATAAGCATCATCAGCATCCTGCGGATAGAGTTTCACCTTTATATAGAAAGGATCATCTGCCGACTTGCCTTCATATTCTTCCTCCCATTTCGCAATCTTCTTATGATCAGGCTTTCTGTCTTCATGACCGCCTTTCTTCACAGCAGAAACATCATACACATTATCATCTAAATAGAAGGAACCCGGAATCATCGAAGTGGTCTTCGAAGTGCTGATCTCAAGATACTCACCGTCAAGATGACGAGTCGCAGGACCCGGGCGGAACCAGTTGTCAGTCACATTGAACCAGCCCTCCTCACCACCGTAGATGGCCTTCATGCTCCAATTGTAGACCACATTGTTCACAAATTCGACAGTACCACGATTGTAGAGACGGTCACTTTCCCAATACAGACGAGGATGGTCGAAACGAGGGTTACGGCTGCTGTTATGTGCAAAAAGATTGTGATGGAAGGTAATGTTCCTGCCGCCCCAGATACCGCCGTAACCATGTTCACCCTTATGATGGACGGAAGCATTGAGAGCCTCTGATATGATGCACCACTGCACGGTCGCATCCGTCCAGTTGTAGAAAGACGCATTCTCATCTGTCGCCCAACTGATAGAACAATGGTCGATGATGACATTGCTGCAATGTCTTGCCCCCAAGGCATCCTCCTCCCTCTTCGAATCATCTCCCAGACGGAAACGGAGGTAACGCAGGATAGTATGGTCTGCCCTGACATTCACACCACAATCACGGATGGTGATCCCGTTACCAGGGGCAGTCTCCCCCAGAACAGACACATATGGATTCCTGATATCGAGGGTACTGGTGAGATGGATGTCGCCCGACACAGCGAAAGTGATCACACGCGGTCCCTTGGCCTCAACAGCATGACGGAGAGTACCCTCGGAACCGTCATCCGCAAGAGAAGTCACCACATACTCCTTTCCGCCACGACCTCCGGTTGCAAACATTCCGCATCCCTCGGCACCTTCAAACGCGACAGCCTTCTTCTTCTGCACCTGGATCTCCTTGCCATCTTTCACGATCCATCCTTCATCCTTGTACTCGATGTTATGCATCGCCTCCCACTCGAGAGAAGCCCACACGAAAGGACCAACGCCCTTGCAGTCGTTCTCAATGACCGGCTCACTCAGATAGTAGGCATAGTCTCCCCTGCGCATCTGCTTTCCGCCAAGACCGGCCACAGCACAGCAGTCTGTAATGGAAATGGTTCCGTCCTCATTTTCCTTGACGAAACGTTCGATGAACTTAGGATAGAGTCCCAGGATGTAATCCCTATGACTGTCATCGATATAGCCCATCCTCAGACCTTTGAGGAAGGCATACGTGAACATGATTGAACATGTGGCCTCAAGGTAGTTGCCCTCACGGCCCGGGCAATCCAGCACCTGATACCACATTCCTGTCTCGGGGTCGGCCCACTTAGGAAGGACTTCCAGAAAATAATTCAGCTGACCCACAAGCACTTCATGTCCCGGATGCTTTTGAGGAAGATAGTCAAGCACCTCCACGAGAGCGACGGCATACCATCCGTTGGCACGTCCCCAGGCATGGTCGGACTGGCCTGTCTCGGGATTGCACCAGAACATGGATCTGGACTCGTCCCATGCATGACGGAAGAGTCCTGTCTTCGGGTCAAGGGTATTCTCAGCACCGGCAACGAACTGATGTACGATATCGGAATACAGAGAATCCTGCTGCTCCTTAGGAGCATACCTCTTTGTATACTCCGCATAGAAAGGAAGAGCCATATAGAAGCCGTCCAGCCACACCTGATGCGGATAAATCTGCTTATGCCAGAACTCCCCCGACTTCGTACGAGGCTGATCATCAATCTGTTCACGGATCATCCTCGTCACACGACGATATCTCTTGTCCTCATGACCGAACATATCGTGAAGGTCGAAGAACATTCTCGCTGGGCAGATATGGTCGACATTGAAATTGGACTTCCTGTATTTATACACAGTACCGTCTTCAGCTGCAATGGTGTCCGCCCAGGCACGGACATAGTCCACCACCCACGGCAGGTCATAACGCTTGGCCACATCCATAAATGACTTCTGGACAAGTCCCGGGGTGTAGTTCCATTTCCTCTGTCCGTTCAATCCGTCCAGATATGTAGCATCCGGACATCTTCTCAACTCGGACTTCACCATCCTTACGGAATATGGCTCCTGAGCAAGGGATGTCCATGCCAGCAGGACGGTCATCAGTATCAGTGCTGTTCTCTTCATATGTATAAATGATTATATTCAGGATCTGTTCTGTTTCATATAATCTGCCGGCGACATGCCGAAATGCTTCTTGAAACTGCGGCTGAAATATCCGGGATCCGAGAAGCCCACCTTATAGGACGTCTCTGACACAGAATATTGTCCGCTCTTAAGGTAATATGTCGCCTTTTCCATCCTGAACTCCTGAATGAGTTCCACAGGCGACTTTCCTGTCAGTCCCTTGACCTTGTTGTACATGGATGTCCTACCCATTCCGACATAGACAGCCAACTGGTCCACAGTGACCTCCGCATCAGACACATTTTCTTCAAGCCACTGCATCACCTTCTTGATAAGTTGTTCATCCTTATCTGTTATGACTATCTTTTCCGGCGAAATATCTATCTTCCCTCCACGCTTTGTCCCCACAAGTTCCTTCCTGCGCTCAAGCATATTGTCTATACGGGCAAGCAGAAGTTCCATGGTGAACGGCTTGGCTATATAACCGTCGGCTCCGTACTTCATCGCCCTGACATGCGTATCGTCCTCATGCTTGGCGGTGATCATCACGATAGGTATATGACTGGTGGAGAAGTCATTGCGAAGATGGTCGATCAGTTCCATACCATCCATCACAGGCATCATGAGATCTGTCACCACCATATCCGGCATCCATCCTTCCTCAATGACCTGCAGTGCCTCCCTTCCGTTGGAAGCATCACGTACCTCATACTTAGATATGAGACTGTTATAGATATATACCCTCAGTTCGGCATTGTCTTCCACCACAAGCACCTTCAAGGCATTGTCCGGATATGAGGCAGCCACCTTGTACCTTGCCGGACCGGAAGCCTCGCTCTGCTGAGTATCCTTGCCGAGAGGGAGGCGCACAAAGAATTTCGATCCCGCATTCTTCTCGCTTTCCACCCAGATCTCGCCGCCGTGGATATCAGTGATTTCCTTGCAGAAAGACAGTCCTATTCCGCTGCTGGCCATGCCTCTGAATGCAGCATCCGTCCCCTTCGTGAAAGGTTCAAATATGGCCCTCTGCCTATCCCTTGCAACGCCTATTCCATTATCCTTCACCATAATACGAAATTCCGGATCGCCTTCCCTATAAAGTACACCGACTTCGATCTTTCCTCCATCGGAAGTATATTTGAAGGCATTTGAAAGCAGATTGTAGACAAGCGCCTCAAGCCTAATCGAGTCGCCCCATACAAGAAGACTATCCACAGACTTGATGATACGCATATCCATCTGACGGTCTGCAGACATGTCACGAAAATCATCATATACTCCCTGAACCAGACTTACCACATCGAACTGACTTACATTCAGACGCATCTGACCGTCCACGATCGACCTTGTGTCCAGAAGCTGGTTTACAAGGGTGAGCATTCTCTTGGCGTTCTTCTGCACAATGTTCACGCTGTATTCGTTCGGATCTCCTTCGGATGTCTTCTTCTTTATCTCATCGATGCCTCCGAGTATCAGAGTCAGAGGAGTACGAAGTTCATGGGACACATTCGTGAAGAATCTCGCCTTCACATCGTTCAAGCCCTGCTCGACACGCACGTCATTGCGCAGTCGGACAGATGTGAAGACAATTCTTATCACCAGCAGAATCAGGCCAAGTCCCAATGTCACATACAGGATGACAGCAAAGGTCGAGGTCCAGAAAGAAGGTCTGACGACAACTTCGGTCTCCAGCACATCACCTTGAGCCTCATGATCAGCACCTGCATATGCAACTTTGAAGCGGTAGCGCCCCGGAGGTATGTGGGAATAGGTAGCCACATTATTTTCTCCCGTAATCCACTTCTTGTCATAGCCCTCCAGCATATACGAAAACCCTGCACGGTTCTTAAGCCCGAAATTCAGGGATGCGAAAGAAATCCTGAAGAACGAATAGTCATGAGGGATGACGATTCTGTCGACAAAAGGAGTTCTCTTTCCGTCAACAGTGAGACCGGATACAACCAGACGATCGTCATGCGGAACTTCCTCAAAGAGCTCAGGGACAATACGGTATACATTGTCATAGGTACCGAACAGAATACTGCCGTCATCCAGACATGCGCATGTGGATTCACTGTATGTGGTCGGGGTGACCCCGTCATACATCGTATAGTTGCGTACATCTCCCAAGTCAGGGTCGTAGGACGAAAGACCGGATTCGGTGGCAATCCATATAGTTCCGTCATGAGCCTCTGCGGCCGAATTTATGATGTTGCTTGAAAGTCCGGCATCTGTGCTGATGATGTCGAATCTCGGCTGGCCGTTCTCATAATAAAGACGGTTCAGACCTCCGCCGAAAGTGCAGAGCCACACATTGTCCTTACTGTCGGTGAATATATAAAGGACATCGTTGTTGCCCAACGAACGGATGTCACCGGGGACTTTCCTAACAAGATTGAAGACGGTGAGTTCAGGCACGTCGGAAGGCTCGAAGATGATGAGTCCCCCCACCGTTGCCACCATCATCCTGCCGTCAGGCATGCGATGAATATATCGTACACGGTCACCGATTTCCTGAGGATAATCCGGGAAATTATTGGTCACCGTAACAAACTCAGTCGCATCCGGATCAGGAAGCATGGACAAGGCTCCTCCGAAGGTTCCGATCCATATCCGCCCGTCATTATCCTGGCTTATGGAATAGACATTATTGGAACTCAATGAGTTCCTGTCTGAAGGATCATTTCTGAAACGGGTAACGTCATAGTCATCGCCCACGGGGCTCATACGAAGGAGTCCGTCACCCTTGGTTCCGAGCCAGATGTTTCCGCAATTGTCTTCGAATATCGAATATATGACTCCGATATCCCCGGTCTTCCGGTCAGGGAAACGGCGGCAAACACTCATATCGGATGTATACCTGTAGAGTTCACGGCTCTTGGTCGCCACCCATACATAGCCCTTGCTGTCCTTGAGGATGGCCCTCACCTCTGCCGATGACCTGAGGTCTGAAGATGCTGCAGGAGGAACGATCACATCCACCTTCGGGGTCACTGCGGTAACTCTTTCGAGGCCACGTCCTACCGTGGACATCCACAATACTCCCGTATCATCGACAGCAAAGCATGGCACCCCGTTCATGAACCTATGGTCGGACTGCTCCCTGACATTGCTCAAAGGAATGATCTCGTCCTTTTCCCTGTCATAATAGCCGAAGCCGTAGTTGTTCATCTTGATCCACAGCCTTCCGGTGTGATCCACCACCTGAGCAAGGGTATCGACATAGTAGGACATCACATTGCTGGAATGCTCGTAATGCCTGAACCTGTCAGTCACAGAATCATAAGACCATATTCCTGTCCTTTCAGTCGCTATCCACAACAGGCCTTCAGGATCAGGGAAGAGATACCTGACACGCCCCATGTCCGTCCGATGCAGATCAAGTGACAGGGACACAGGATCTACGGATGCCACCGCATTGTCCTTGAAGCCGATGAAGAGACGGTCTCCGGTCAGGGTCATAGTAGAAGCCCCCCCCAAGTCCAAGGCATCCAGATCCTTCTTTCTCTGCTCATGCGTATTCTTGTCGACAGCAAGCAGTTGGTCAACACAAAGGAAGTAAAGAGAAGATGTGCTCTCGGCAAACGCGACGACTCCGGTGTTGCGTGAAAGCATGGACACTTCGTCGCCTTCGATCACAAATATTCCAACCTCGGATGTCACATACACATTGCCGTCAGAGTCTTCATATACAGCATCGATATCCTTTCCGACATTGAAATAATGTCTGTATGTCAGGTTCGGCATCACCTTCATTACTCCTGCTCCTGAAATGGACACCCACGTATTGCCGTTTCTGTCACAATGAAGGTTGTCCACCTTCAGACTCGACACTGGGAAATCCTTGAGATCGGACGGAACCGCGATGAATTCCTCCTTATCCACATCGAAACGGTACAGGTGGTAGTCATATGTGGTCAGCCAGAGATAGCCCGAAGCGTCTTCTGCGACAGAGAGTATCCTGTTGTGAGACAGATTGGAGTAGTCTCCGGGAAGCATGGTATAGTTAACGAAGCCGTTTCCGTCATACCTGCTGAGTCCGTACCATGTGCACAGCCACAGATACCCCCTGCTGTCCTGATGGATGTCACAGATGGAATTGTGCGGCAACCCTTCATCAGTGGAGTAGTGCTCGAACATGAACTTGAGAGGCTCTGCGTGAAGGTCATCACGACCCGCAGCGCCTGCAAGCATGAGCATAAGCACAAGATATATGACTGACTTTCCCGGTTTCATGAACTTCAGATATTGGAACAATCTGTAACGTTACTAAAAGACCTTGAAATACCAGACCACTTCGACGATTCTTCCGTGCTTGTCGAGTATTGTATCAGGCTTCAGGACATTCTGCGGAGTGTACTTTGCAGCCTCCTTCTCCTTGAGGATATGGCTCCACTTCACCCTTTCCCTGGCAGTGGCCGCTCCCGGTCCCTTGCTTCCATATTCAGCATAGAAAGCCGTCTTCTCGGCAAAAGGCTTGTTCCAGTTGTGCCAGCCCTCAGGACGGATATGGTCTCCCATCTCGCAATTGATGAAGACGGTCTTTGCATGATCCCTCCAAGGACGCCCGAGATAGACTTTTGTCGCATTTTCGTTATGGATCAGACGGCAGTTATTGAAGACATAGCCGAATTCCGCTCCTTCAGGAGTGGATGCGGCAGTGATGTAACTGTCTCTCTTGCTGAGGATAGTGCAGTTCTCGAACCAGCATGTCGAGGCACCGAAGATGAAGTCCGTCGTACCCTCGATCCAGCAGTCCTTGAAATATTGCCTCTGCTCCTTGCCCATCGTATAGATAGTGTCCTGATGACCGATGAAACGGCAGTTTATGAAGGCCACCCTGTCTGCATTTATGGTGATGGCGACCGCCTGACCTATATCATGACCTTCTCCGGCCGAATTCTCGATGGTAAGGTTCTCGGCAAGGAAGTCGCTGCCGTGGACGAACATGGTCGGAGTGGCGAAGGTGCCGATCTCTATACCCTTCGGGCCCGGCATCCTGGCATAGTCGCCCCATCTTATGATAGTGTTTTCAGCAGACTGTCCGACTATATGGAGCGTCTGCTTGTTTGCAGGAACCGTAATCTTTTCATCATAAACTCCGTCCTTGATATAGATGGAGGTCTCATACTTAGAACAGAAGTCAGGTGCGGCATTGACTGCCTCCTGGACGGTGAAGAAGTCACCGCTACCGTCCTTGGCCACCACCCAGTCATAGTTCATAACATGCGGAGCAAGTTCCGGAATCACCTTGAGGATCTCCGGGAGAAGGAGGTTCACAAGTTTGCGCGCTCCTGCGACATTCGTATGAGTGTTGTCGATCTTTCCGTCAGGATGCCTGGGATTGGTTCCCTTCTCCACCCACATGTAAAATTTTCTGGACGGTTCGTCACCAAGTCCTTCCAGCCAGTCAAGAGTGATTGTCTCCGCATCTATGAACGGAAGGCCGTATTCCTCGGCGACCTGTCTTGCCGCCTCGGGATAGTCGCCATGACAGTCCCTTCTCAGTTTTCCTTCATCGGTGAACCAGCGTCTTGCCACAGGAGAGAATATAACAGGCTTTGCTCCTACGGAAAGGGCATGATCGACAAAAAGACGGAGATTGTCCTGATATGCTCCGAAAGGAGCGGCATATCGGGTCGTATCAGACTCTTTGGAGTCATTGTGTCCGAACTGGATGAAAAGATACTCCCCTGCCTTGAGGTCATTCTTTACCAGATTCCAGTGTCCGAGTGTCCGGAAACTCCTGGTACTGCGCCCGTTCTTCGCATAATTGGCTATTACAACATTAGTATCCAGATGGGACTTGAGCCTCTGGCCCCATCCGCGTTCCGGATTTTCATACGAAAGGTCTTTGTCTGCCATGGTAGAGTCTCCCATGAGGCGGAGGACGATCTTCTCCTGGGCGGAAACAGCCATCATGGAGAACAAAAGGAGGATTGTCAGCAGTCTTTTCATTTTAGTCGATGGTTACATTATGAGAGTTATACCGGAAGACATTCAGAGATTCGTCGCCCGATGCATCCTTACAGCCCTTGATCACCACATTCTTGCAGTTTGCCACGCTATATCCGAGTCCTTCCGACTGGGTGATTTCCACATTCCTCAGAACCACTCCTGTCGAATAACGAAGGTCCGCACCCTTGTCTGAAACGATCTCGCAGCCCTCTACAACTATATTCTCTATGTTCTTTTCAGGAATTCCGTTGAAATACATGGCTCTTGCCGCACCGCTGCAGACCACATTGCTGATATAGATGTCCTTGAACTGAGGAGTGGTCTCGTCAGCAGGGACAAAAGCCACATCAAATTCGGCAGCACCCTCTGCGGCAGCCTCCACTGCAGACTTTCCGCCATAATGAAGGTCGAAGAGAAGCGGTTCTGTCGGGATGTTCATCATCACGATGTTGTCAATATGGATATTCTCCACCACACCACCACGACCACGGCAACTCTTGAACCTCAGTCCGACATCGGTTCCAAGGAAACGGCAGTTCGACACCTTGATGTTCTTGACTCCGCCGGACATCTCGCTGCCCACGACAAAACCGCCATGTCCATGGAATACAATGCAGTTGTCCACTATCAGGTTCTTGCAAGGCCTTCCCCTTCTGCGTCCGTCCTCATCCTTTCCTGACTTGATGCAGATGGCGTCGTCACCGACATCGAAACTCGAATTGATGACAAGTACATCCTCGCACGAGTCTACGTCAAGTCCGTCACCGTTCTGTGAATACCAAGGGTTTCTTACGGTTATATTATTGATGATCACATTCTTACACATAAGAGGATGAATATTCCAGCACGGAGAATTCTGGAAAAGACAGTCCTCAAGAAGCACGTTCTCACAATCCTTGAGACCGATCATCACAGGACGAAGATAGGTCTTGACACTATTCCACTGTTCATCGCTTGTGAGGTTCTGAGGGACATTGAAGGCATCGCTGACGATAGAACCGCGGTATGAACTTGAATCCGGATACCACACATCGCCCTTTGCATTGGTGAATCCGCCGCTTGCGAGAAGTTCCTTCCACTGCGAAGGAGCGATCTTGCCCTTCTTCACCTGACGCCATGAATCACCGTTTCCGTCGATCGTGCCGCCTCCGGTGATTGCGATGTTCTTCGCACCGAATGCATTGATCGGAGAAATGCATCGCCTGGTATCAAGTCCTTCGAAAACGGTCTCGACGATCGGATACAGAGCCCTGTCTGTAGAAAACAGAAGAACTGCATCAGGGCTGATGTGAAGATCGATATTGTCCTTGAGAGTGATCGGGCCGGTGAGCCATACGCCTGTAGGGACTGTGAGACGGCCTCCTCCGAGTTCCGTAAGGGTCTCGATGGCCTTGGCGAAAGCATCGCTGTTGAGAGTCGTACCATCGCCGACTCCGCCGAAGTCACGGATATCCACCTCCCGGGCAGGAATCTGAGGACGGGTGACCTTCTTCATTTCAAACGGAAGATCATCATACAGGTATGCAAACTCATAGTCCGAGGTGCATGAAAGCAGACCTATGCCAAGAACGAGCATAGCCGCAAAGCGGATCAGTTTAGTGTTTAGTGTGGTCATAAAAAAAACCTGTTAGTGATTATTGCAAATATAACCAATAACAGGCTTGGATGTTGTCACTTTTTATCGCAAAAGTAGAATAATTGTTCAAAGAGCATCAGAAACGGTCAGGATGATAGTACCTGATGTCAAACTCGCCTGCGAGAATGCCATAACCGTTCTCGGCAAGTGACTCCAGTTCGTTCTCACCGGCATACACTTCCACAGGCGCTATGAAGCGGACTCTGCGGCTGATCTCCTCGACAATATCCTTGTTGTGCGCGATACCTCCGGTCAGGATGATGGCATCGACCTCACCGCACACCACAGCCGAAAGCGCTGCGATATACTTGGCGAAGGACACGCAGAAACCGCGGAGGAATGTGTCGCACGCCATGTCTCCTGCATTTGCCCTGGCTGCAACCTCGCGAAGGTCGTTGGTACCGAAGAATGCTACCGCACCGCCTCGCCCCACGAGTCTCTTCTTGATCTGAGCCTCTGTCCATTTTCCGCTGAAACACTTCTCCACAAGAGGGAAAGCAGGTACGGAACCTGCGCGCTCAGGGCTGATAGGGCCGTCTCCGCCAAGGGCGTCGTTGGT
>CAZYCJ010000013.1:32731-42041 GCA_964645495.1 uncultured Muribaculaceae bacterium | reverse complement strand
CCATCGCAGCCTTTGTGATGTTTTTTGTTGCCGGTGCGAAGCCGATCTCAGCGGGGGCGTCGTAGGTGACATCGGTCTTGGTGCAGGCTGCAAGGGCAGCGGCTGCGAGGAGTGAGAAGATAATCTTTTTCATGGTTTATTTATTAAATTATGATATCGGTGTTGATGTCGTCCCATTCGTCGACTTTCGGCACGAAGCCGCCGTCTCCGGAGGTGATCGGCTTAGGGATGTCGATTTCGGTGACTATCCTGATGATCTGTTCCTTGTTGTCCGGGAACTGATCCGAGACGTCGAAGTCGAAGGTGCGGCCTTTACCTGCGATGTCCGTGAACACGAGCGAGAGCACCTGAGGCACTGCGATGTCCGGGTTGTGGCCGAAGGTGTTGAACCTTGCCGTGAGGACGCCGTTGTCGTCAATGACCTGGTTGTCGAAGTAGACTGAGACGTATTCCTGAGAGCGCTCGTCAAAGGCGATCCTGTTGCTTCCGGCGAGTCCGGTCACGACTGCCGCGATGGAGCCGATGTTCTCGACGCCTGTGACGGTCCTGACTTCAAGCAGCCACGTCTCGACGACGGTTTCGCAGTAGAGGTCGATGTAGACGGTAGGGGCTTCGACGGATCTCGAAGGGATGAAGACGTCTTCCGCCCTGCCGACGAAAAGGTGGTCCGGGTCGTAGACGATGTTCTCCTCATCCGCCTTGGACGTGCGGCTACGGAGCTTTGTCTTGAAGGAGTCGGGGATGAGGGAGGTCGAGGCGTAGATCTTGTGCCACCAGTTCTCATCTTCGAGCCATGTGGTCTCCGTGTCGAAGTTGTAAACGAGAACGTCGTAGGTCCTCGCCGGGATGAGGCTGACCTGCCCTCCGGTCGGAGGGAGGAAGGCCTGGGTCACGAACGCTCCGCTCTCGCTGTCGTAGAACACGCATCGCATGAGCGAAGGGTCGTGAGGCATCTCGTAGTTCACGATGTCGCGTTCGATCTCTATGTTGACGATGACGGTGTAGTCGGCTGTGGTCAGCGGGCGGCGCTTGCAGCCCGTCGTGATGATGCACAGGAGCATCAATGCGTATAGGACTCTCTTCATCGCTTACCTCCTTTCTTTACACCCGGAATACCGGTTTTGACTATGATCGGCACTGCGAGGGATACACCGGCGCGGGTCGGGCCGAAGAAGTTGGTCGAGTGCTGTCTGATGCCCGGATCCTTGATCAGGTCCTTATAGTCCGATGACGGGCTGTAGGTACGGTACCATGTGCGGATGAAGCCCAGGCCCAGATTGAACTCGAGACGGAGTCTTCCGTCGGCGATTGGGAGAGCGAATGTGTAGTCCACGCCGGTGTCGATGTATTCGCCCTGGGCGCCGCGGTCGATGCGCTGGTAGTCATAGTAGCCTGCTCCCGCGTAGATGCCGACCGCATGGCCTTGGAGCCTTTCCGTGCGTGTCCACGCATATTTCTCGCCCGGGAACCAGTATTTCGCGTCGACGAAGAGGCCGAGCATCTCGCCGCACCACTTGTTGTGTTTCGATACGGCCCACGGATACCAGTAGTCGATGCCGACAGACCAGTTGTCCTTGATCGGGAATTCCATTCCGACGTTCAGGCCCGGCACCAGAAGGTTGGAGCGGAAGGCCATGATCATCTTCTTCCATTCAGGATAGAACGGGATGTGGAACGGAACGATAGGGTTGTCCTCGACTTCGAAGACAGGGGTGTATTCGATCGGATCTACCGGAACGACAGGCTCGAAACGGACGTATTCGTCATTCTTTCCAAGCACGCTGATGGTGATGGAAGAGTTTCGGAGGGCGTAGATGTAGTTCCTCACGAGATAGCGCCATCCCTCCTTGCATGCCCTGAGGGCCTTTTCCTTGTCGTCGATCTCGCTGCGGTCGTCGATAATGGCGAGCATCTCGTCGCGCTGAGGGAATTCAGGATGCTGACGCAGAACCTGACGGAGGCCGTCCCAGTCCTCCTCAAGGAAGTCGACCTTGATGTAGGCGTCCTTGAACTGCGGGAACATGTCGAGGAGGAGCTTCTCGGTACTTTCGGCACGGGCCCCGGCGAGCCACTTGTTGAATGCATAGCTGCCGTCGGGAGATGCCGTGGACAGGATGAGGAGGGAGTCAGGAATGGCTCCATCCACCTCCAGAGTGGTCTCGATGTCCTGACGGATCTGCTCGAGGGTCTTGCCGTTGTCATGGAACGTGCTGTCTATCTCAGGACGGTTGATCCGGAAGAAGATGCTGTATCGTTTCTGAACGCGCATCAGACTCCTTCTGCGCTCAGCCTTCTCGAGTTCCGCCTTCCTTTGTTCCGGAGTCAGCGCAGGCACACTCTGAGCGCCTGCAACCGACAGAAGACACAGAAATATAGTTGCTGCTAAGAAGCACCGTTTCATCTTGAACTTAATTAACACACACTAGTTGAACATTAGTTATTCCAGTACAGAACAAATATCACATGAGAAGTTTCATGGAATTCCGTATCCTGTCCTCTTTGTCGTAACCGTCAAGATATGCCTTCGTCGTCAGCAGATTGGAGTGGCCGAGACTTTCTGATATGTACGATATGTCGGTCCCGTTTTTCATCAGGACCGTAGCAAAAGAATGTCGGGCCGAGTAAGTCGTAAAATGAGGAATACCCAGTTCGTCGGAGATTCTTTTCAGAGCCATATTGCACCTGTTTATTACATTTCTGACAACATTAGTCACCATGACCGGTGTTTCATTCCCTTTGATGTGTTTGAACAGATATACATTTTTATCTCCCTCCAAGCCATTCCCATGAACCTCGATGATTCTCACCATCTCGGGCATTAAGGTGGCCTTGATCGATCTGCCGGTGCTTTTAGTCAGGGATGTTTTGCTTCGGATGAAATTCACCTCCCCATCTACGATGTTCATTCTTTTCAGAAACAGGAGGTCTCGGAAATTGATGCCGTTGCATAAGTACGAGAAGACCCATAGATCTCTCCAATATTCATCCTTAGGGTCTCCTTTCCACGACATGATCTTTAAAATGGTATCCTTTGTCAAAGCCATGGTGCGGGATTGTGAAGATGGTATACGGTAACCTCCCTTGCTGAAAGGGAATTGCCTATGACGGATCAGACCCACCTCGACCGCCTCCTTTATTATACACTTCAGCGACTTCATATATATGCTTATCGTCGTCGGATTCTTGCCATCATGTTCCCAGAACCGCTGGCACTTGTTCAGCCAGTCTACCGTGATCTCATCAATGGAAACGTTCTTTCCTGCAAACCGTTCTACTGCACGAAGCGTATTGCGGTATCTGTAAAAGGAATTGATCTGTCCTTGCTTTTCGAATGCCTTCATCTTATTTTCAATGGCTTCGTTTACTGTAAGAACGCGCCTTCCTATATGCATTTCGAGTAATGTGAAACTGAATTCGCCTTTGTCTGCCAGTTTATCAACGGTGTTTCTGATAAGATTGAAGGTTCTCTCGATGCTGGCCGCTTTTTCCGTAAGTCTTTTTGATTTCCACAACATCTCCCATTCCTGGACTGATACGTCCTTGCCCGTAGGAAAATACTTTTGAATCCGTCTGTATACGACCTCGACTTTTACAGGATACAGACCATTGTTCTTTTTGCGTCGTCTGTCCATGACTACCAAGACAGAGATGCCGTCTCTTCTGAATTTGTACATGATTTTAGAGTGATTTACATGCAATTTGCATATATTGTTCAACTGGACGAAAGTACGTCGTTTGATACAGGGCCTTAAAACGGGCCACGATGTATTATATATATTATAAGATAAGGAGACGAGTGATTGAAGGGCGATTTTCAATTTGTATGTAAAATACATGCAAACACGATTAAAGGATGTCGTTTTTTTGGTCAAAAATTGCGAATACAAAAAAAAATACATAAATTTGCAATTCATTATGTATTACGGGAAGTGGGGAATTGCGGGGACAGCCACGCAATTTGTCATGTACTGGAATAAATATGACAATCATTTTTAAACTATACAAACATGGAAAAACACTCTAATTTACTTGAGACCTACGAGTCTCCTGCCACGGAAATCGTCGAAATCGTTTCTGAAGGCATTCTCTGCGCAAGCGGTGACGCAGGCACCATGGATTGGGATGATGGTGTGGACTTTTAATCTATGAAAATCATGAAAAGAAGTTTTGTAATTATCGGGGCAATTGCGGTAGCCGCATTCACCCTTACAAACTGTACAAAAGAATTTGAGGCTCCGGTTCAGGTCGAGGAGAACGCAGGAGTTCCTTTCGAGGTCACAGCTTCGGCGATTGAGACCAAGACAGTCAACGACGGCTGGTCAACCAATTGGGCTGAAGGAGACCGGATCAAGATCGCTCATGCTCCTGCAGGAACGACCAAATATGTATTGAATGAAGCATTCACATGGGCCGGTGGCACCAAATTCACCGGAAATCTTGCAAAAGAACTCACAGAAGGTACAAACTACGACTGGATTGCAGTCTATCCGTATTCTGAGGCTCACAACGACACATGGTCATACCTCGAGTATTCGAAGGTCATGACTCAGGACGGATATAACAGCACAGCGCACCTTGCAGGTCCTAACTGCCCTATGTACGCAAGTGTTGCAGATGTCCCTGCAGGTGAGACTCCGAAATTCCTGTTCACTCACATGTCTTCAGTGATCAGAGTAAAGATCACCAATGTGGACGATGAGGAGACTGCAGTGATCAAGACTGTAGCATTCTCTGCCGGCAACCATGCGATCACAGGAAAGTTCTATATGAACGACATCCTCGAAGGTACACACTACGCCGCTCCTGAAACAGAAGTGTCTGTAAAGGTGAATGTCGAGAACGGAACCCCTGTCGCAATCAACGGCACGGAAGAAGTTGAGGTATACCTCGTAGTGAAGCCGTTCACTGCTGCTGCAGGCGATGTCCTTACCGTATGGGTAAACGACATTCCGAAGACCATTGTTCTCGAGCAGGACATCACTTTTGCCGCAGGAACAATCAACACCACTACATATGAGTACAAGAATGTCCCTGCTCCTGCATACTGGGAGGCAGAGGCTGCCGCTGCAATGGACGGTGAGCGCATTGAGTTCGAACTTTCAGACATCTTCACTTGGGCAAAAAGCCTCAAAGAGAAGGAAAACACATGTGAGACCATCCAGTCTGCCGTTGAAGCTATCCAGCAGAAGGACTTCTACACTGCATACGAACTCCTTGGCGGTGTGCCTGGTTTCGTGAAGGCAGTCAAGACATTCGAGGGCGAAGGCAAGGCTCTTGTCAAGATCGACTACACTGCAACAGAATTCGTAGGCGGTATGGTAGAAAAGATCAAGGAGATCAACAGCATTGAGGACCTCCAGACATACCTCCAGGAGGTTGAAGACTCTTACGAAGTTTCTGACATGAGCGGACGGGTTGACGATGCAATCGGCAAACTCGACTCATACATTCCTAGCAGCATGAAGAACAACATGCTTTACAAGGCTGTCAAGGATTGGTTCGAGAGCCTTACACTCACCGGTATGTTTGAATCTGCAACCGGCAATCCTCTCATTTCAAAGGCACTTGACTGGGCGTTCGAGAACGAGACATTCCGTAACAACATCCTCAGTGCTGTCGAGAATCTTGTAAGCCAGCTCGAGCAAGAAGCCAAGGACAGATTTGAAACCGACAACGAGACAATGCGCCAGGCCGCAGAAGCAACCGCAAAGGCTGAGGCTGAAAGACTGGCTAAGGTGGCTGCCAAGAGAGCGGCAGAGCAGGAGTGGTCTGCAACCAACGAGACAAATGTCGCTAAGATGCACAAGACTCCATGGGGTCTCTACAGAGCAATCATTGACAGCGAGACCTGCAAGGAAGTATTCGAGAAACTCGAGGTCACTATGATCTACGACGCTCTTCAGATGCTCGCTGCTGAAACAGAGGCTCTTGTTCAGTACGAAGAGGGTACCTACAACGTAGAAGTCACAAGCAGCAGGAAGGTATTGGCCAGCGAACTTCTCTAAGGCAATACCCATGGTTAATTGATAATATGGGTCGGCCTTATGGCCGGCCCATTAAAACCTCTCTTGAAGGTTAGTAGTAAAGTGTAATGATCATGAAGAAGTCGATATTGACAGACATTGTCTTCGCTGTAATACTGATGATGGTGTCGCAGGCACCGTTGAAGGCGCAGCGTATGGCATTGACATCAAATCTGCTTGAAGATGCTGTCCTCACGCCGAATCTGGGACTTGACATAGTCGTGGCCGACAGGCAGTCCATCGCCTTCGATGTAAGTTTCGCTCCCTACAAACTTTCGGAAAAGTTCCACAACAAGCACATGGCCCTTCGTGCCGGATACAAATATTGGTTCAGCCAGGCCCTCTATGCACATTATCTAAGTATAGACGGAGTCGTATCCTCGTCCGACGTACGGATCGGAAGCCTTGGTGCCCGGGACGAATACATCGCCCTCGGAGTCGGATACGGATACTCGTTCATCATCAGCAAAAGGCTGAACATCGTGCCCAATCTGGGCATAGGCCTCGCTTATGGCTCCCGTTACGACGGCACCGACCACATGGCCGGCCCCAATGAAGGGATACATGCCACCTCCACAGTAAGGTTCATGCCCGTTGTGACAAGACTTGCAGTCACCATACAATACGTATTGAAATAACCGATGACCCCGAAGGTGAGCAAAACATCAGGAATACTGTTCTCTGTAGTCCTCCTTATCCTGACATCAGCCAACTTCTGTGCTGATGCCCAGGACAGGATCCGCGTACAGGGTAAGATCACCGACATTTCCACAGGTGAACCCATTGCTGCCGTAAACATCATCGAAGACGGTTATGTCGTTGCGTATTCGGACATAGACGGAAACTATGCATGTACGGTCGCTCGTGACGCAGAACTTATATTCTATTCAGGCCAGTATGAAGAAATCACCGTCAAGGTCGACAACCGTCAGGTGATCAACGTACAGCTGAAGGTGCTGACTCTCGAACTGAGCGAAGCAGTCGTCACTGCGGAATTCGGAAAGACCACGGTATATGTCGAGCCATCCGACCTCCAGATCGTCGGAGACCATTTCGTCCTCAAGACCAGCGTGCGCATCCCCAAGAGAAGATTTTCACTCAACGACCGCTTCATCTTCCAGCCGACGCTCTACGACGCGACAACGAAAGACACAAGTTACTTCCGTCCGGTCGTGATCGACGGTGAAAACTACCACATCAACCAGCAACGCTACTTCTCTTTCGACAGTTCGAAAGACAGGCTTGCCGACTACATCGTCACAAACGAACTCAGTCAGACGGATAACCTCTACTTCTACAAGGACTCACTTTATGTGGCCCCGACCGACCTCGACCACGACTACAGGTCAGACTGCTATCTGGGCATCAACAGCATCTTTGAGAAGAACACCCGCTCTAAAAAGAAATCGGACTATACCGACACACTCGTGATAGCGAAAGGAACCGTCAATCCTCTCCGCTTCCTCGAATATGACATCGATCCGCAGGTGCTTGCCGACACCTCACTCATTCCTAAACCTGAAATGAAGCTCCTCATGGACGCCGGAGTTTCCAAGATCAACTTCGTGTTAGGCAAGGCCAAAGTGGACGAGAACGACCCTGAATCCGTACAGAACATCAACGCGATAAAGGAAAAGATACAGGCGATCCTGAAGAATGAATTCGCGACTCTCAAATCGATCGAAGTCGTGGGTTATGCATCGCCGGAGGGATCATACAAGCAGAATGCATCCCTCGCCAAGGCCCGTACCGAACTCATCCTCAAGGAACTCGCAAGCAGCCTGGATCCATCGGTTGCAAAATATATAGACCTCACCTCATCTTCTGTGGTCGAGCCCTGGAGCAAGGTCGCAGAAATGCTCCGGGATACAGAACCCGAACTGGCGGAACATATCGACGAACTGGTGTACAGATATTCCGACACCCATGACAAGATCATTCCTCACATGAGGAAACACGCCAAATACCGCAGCGTCCTCCTGAAGGAGACCCTTCCGGCCCTTCGTAAAGTGGAATACACGCTGAACTACAGCGAATTCCGTAAACTCAAGGACCATGAAATATGGGACCGGTACAATGCCAAGACAGAAGAGATCTCACGATATGAGTACTGGCGTCTGATCGACACAGCGCCGGACTCCCTCACACGATACAACCTCATAAGCGAGAGTCTGCAGCACTACCCGAACTTCACCTATGTGGCCAACGATCTCGCGATAGAGCTCATCCGCAGGGATTCGGTCAACCTTGACATCCTCAAACCCTCATTGGGAAAGAAAGCCCCGGAACCTGTCATATACAACCAGGCCCTCATGGCACTTGGAGCGAGAGAAGTGGCAATGGCGGATTCGCTTGCCAGGCTTCTCCCGACCGACGACGGCACGGTATACCTCAAGTCGATCACAGCCGCGCTTGCCGGTGACTACGACACGGCATATCCGATGATAGCCTCACGCGGAGGCCTCAACGAAGTGCTCCTCCTCCTTTGCATGGAGAGAAACGCCAATGCGCTGAAAAAGTGCAACGACCTGATGACCTACCCGGAATATAGCCAGAACGCCAAGTTCTGGTATGTACACGCAATATGCGCAAACAGGACAGACGACATCTTTACGGCGATGATAAGTCTGGAATCGGCCCTCATGCTGGATCCCGGGCTGGAAGAGATCGCCCGTCTGGACAGCGACATGATGGATGTGATAGACCTCGTAAGACCGCTTGAGGAAGAACAGACAGAATAGAATGAAACGGAACATGTATGACTTAATAAGGACTCTTGCTGCTGTGATGGCGATTCTCGCCGTCGCAGGGACGGCACATGCTCAGAAACCGGGCAGCAAGAACGCCGAAGAGAACATGCTCCGTTACCGATACCTTGAAAAAGAGAGCAGAAAGGTCACTTTCTCGACTCCGCGCACATTCGCTGAACGCATGTACCTCCTCGCCGACACAGGTTTCGAGGGACTGTATCAGTTGGACCAGCATCCTAAGAGCCCGGGACATGCGATCGGCAGCCGTCTCGGAGCCGGATACTGGATCTCGCCTATCCACGGCCTCGAAGTTTCGCTGAGCTACGGAATGATGCCATACGGATACTGGACCGAGAACTTCCTCGGCAACCCCGTCATCGACAACACCATCATCAAGAAAATCGGTCTTGAAGCCAACTACGTCTTCAACATCACCAACTATACCCATCGACACGACAAGCAGAACACCTTCGAGATCCTGTACACCGTCGGAGCCCACCTGAACGCAGGCGACAAGTTCCAGTATGGAGTAAACAC
>CAZYCJ010000013.1:0-32631 GCA_964645495.1 uncultured Muribaculaceae bacterium | reverse complement strand
ACACCGTCGGAGCCCACCTGAACGCAGGCGACAAGTTCCAGTATGGAGTAAACACATCATTCAGGGGTGTCTACAACATCGGAGCATCGGCAGGACTCTACATAGAGCCTAAGATCAGCCTTGTGGACATGGAATATATAAGACCATCCATATCTGCCGGCTTTACCTTCCGTATAAAGTCTGCTGATCAGAGATTTGAAAGGCCTGTTGACAAGGACAAGAAGAAGTTACTCTTCGCCCTCAAGAGCAATATGCTCTTCTGGGTGGCCGGAGCGCCGAACTTCGGCATCGAGTATCCGATAAATGACCGCTGGTCGGTCTGCGGCGACTATGTAGCCCCTTGGAGCAGCAGCTTCGCGACAGGCCTCTACTACCA
Source organism: uncultured Muribaculaceae bacterium (assembly GCA_964645495.1). Classification (GTDB taxonomy): domain Bacteria; phylum Bacteroidota; class Bacteroidia; order Bacteroidales; family UBA932; genus Cryptobacteroides. The sequence goes on along the minus strand of CAZYCJ010000013.1, from coordinate 32,255 downwards.
GCTCATGATGATCAACGCCGAAGGAAGATACTGGTTCGGAGACAGAAAGGGAAAGCCTGTGATGACGGGATTCTTCACCGGACTATATGCCGGAGGCGGATATTATGACTTCATGCTCGACAACACCAGGACCGGCATCCAGGGAGAGTTCTACATCATGGCAGGCGCCAGCGCCGGCTATGCCCACTCGATAAGCAGCAACGACCGTCTCCGTCTCGAATACGCCCTCGGCCTCGGATATGTCCAGACACGATACAGGAAGTACCATTGGGACCACTTCGACTATATGCTCGATGCGCCGCGCACTCAGACATGGAAGACCTCGATTTTCGGCCCCACCCAGGCAAAGGTCTCGCTGGTGTGGATGCTGTACACAAACAGAAAAGGAGGTGGGAGATGAAGAAGATAACATCCCTTGTCATCACCCTCATCTTGCTTCTGACTGCAGGATGTCAGCGCAAGCCTCTACTCGAACCTCATGACCACAACAACCTGCTCATCAAGGCCCGTTTCGATTCGCTCGCGCTTGCCCAGCTCTTGTCCGGCAAGGCCAACGGATACTCGAATCCGGGCGAACCGGCGACGACAAAATACACCTTGTACGACAAGATATCCGGAAAGGTAGCCTACACCGGCTCCTTCGACGGCCTTGAAGGAGGAATGTATGTGCAGGAAGGTCTCTACGACCTGCTCGTGTACACCACGGACTTCAATGAACTTGACGCCAACTTCTTCAGAGGAATGGACAACCCGCTGACAGCCGAAACCCATACCCGACAGAATGCTATCGAGCAGCAGGAGAGGTCTGATATCACTGAAATGTATATGGTCGAGCCTGACCCGACATTCAGTGTTCTTAAAGAGGATGTGGTCGTCTTGTACGGATATGAAGACAATGTGGTGGAAGTCGAATTCGTGCAGAAGAGCTTCAAGTACTACCTTACCATCAAGGCCATCGGACTTCACAATATCCACACGGCCACGATGAACATCGCAGGAATGTACACGACAGCCTTCCTTGCACATGAAGACCACAGGATGAACGAGTCGGGAACACAGTCCGTGGATATGGATATCCATTACGACACCAACCCTGATGAGACTATTGATAACGGTTACCTGTACGGTGAGTTCTGGTCTTTCGGACCTAACCAACGCGAAGACATCGTGAATTCGATAACCCTTTACTTCGTGAATGGAGATGTGATCGTAAAGAAACTTGACGACCTGACGGATCAGATCAAGACATTGGATAAGGGAGGAGAGATCATCGTAGAGCAGGTGCTCGAGATCAAGGGACCAGCCGGAGGATTCCAACCTGAAGTCGGAGACTGGAATCAGACGGATGTAGACCTGATATTATAGTAACGAACAACAATACTCAACATATAAATTTATTAACAACTTTTTAAAATTTTCTTTCTATGAAAAAGATTATCCTTATGGCTGTTTCAGCCGTTCTTTTGGCAGCAGGCTGTCAAAAGACAACAATTGAGAATCCTGCACCGGAGCCTACAATGGTGTTTAAGTCAGGATTGACTAAACTTACTAAGGCCCAGGGAACTGCAGATGCCGCTGGAGCAGGTATGACCAATCTTCAGGCACAGGACTTCAGAGTATGGGCATATGCTAATTATACTGATGCGGTCAACAACGTGGTTCCAGGTGACGTCTATGATAAAATGGAAAACCTGAATGTGTATTACAATGTAGTCTCTGATGAAGGAAATACTACATCAACAGGCTCTTGGAGCACAAAAAAAGAGTATTATTGGCCAGGAACTGACAAAAATCTCATGTTCTTTGCAGTATCCGGAGCAAATTATGGTGCCGATCTTAGTGAACAGAATGTTGTAACACCTAACTACACTGAGAAGTCAATTACAATATCAGAATTTAATGTAACTCCGGCTACTCCGAATACTGACCTCATGGTTGCTGATGTTGTAGACCAGCATCAGGGAGATAAGGAAGTTAATCTTACTTTCCACCACGCTCTTTCTAAAGTGGAGTTCCTTTTCAAGACTGTACCATCAGAAAAAATGCGCGTACTTGTGCAGAGCATTGAAGTAGAAGGTCTCGTTTCTAAAGCAGCCCTTGAGGTTACAGTAGATTCTAACTCTAAAGTAGAAAATAAGGACAACACAAATGAGCCTGAAGTGGTGACGTCGACAGTATATCCTGTTCAGTTCGCTTGGACACCTGCAACATCGGAAGGTACTGCCACTTTTACAGATGATTATACAGCTGATTATGAGTTCGGTGCATGGGGTGAAGGCGAGGCTGCAACTGCAGAGATCGAACTGATTGACGGAACTAAAGTTGATCCTGCAACGGCAACAGGTTTTGATACATCAGCTCTGCTCCTTGATGGTGACGCCGAAGTTTTTGCAACTTGGCTCATGATTCCTCAGGATATAACAGAAAAGACTGTGACTGTTACATATATCATCAACAATCGTCAGTTCGAGGCTATTTTCAGACTCGATCATGATTCTCTCAAAGGAACTGAGGATAATGCAGTGGCAAAGTGGGGCGATAACAAGTATGTCCGCTACACCGTTACTCTTTCTCCAAATGTAATCTCATTCTCTCCTTCTGTTGAAGACTGGGATCAGCATGATTCTGATGCTAAGACTGATGAGAAAGATGACATCACAATGCAGAACTAATCACATTTTCCTGATGTTGATTCAGTGATTATTTTCCTAAAGCGGGTTGAATGTCCCGCTTTAGGAGCCAAATGAAACTTAAGGTATAAGTATGTCAAAACGAATCGGAATCATAATCCTTATCGGCTTCGTTGCCCTTGTTCATGCCTCATGTGACAAGAGCAACGGCTCCGTTTCCACCCAAGAGGAAAAGGCTTTGATAGATTTCGCCGCAAAGTCGCAGGCTGCCACAACGAAAGGAACGCCTCTCTCTGGTTATCATAATGACTTCGGCGTTTGGGGCATCGCACGCAAGAGCGGACAGATGGACTATATGCTTTGGGAACCTTCTGCGATGACAAAGGTAGAAAGGCAGGGCACCACAGACGTCTACGCCCCTGTCGAAGATGCCTTCTGGCTCGGTGGCTATACATACAATTTTATCGCAGTAGCCCCATGGGAGGCCGCTGACGGCATCAGTTCCATCTCTTCCGGAACCGTTAGCGGTGAGGAAAGCCTGACATTCCCGTTCGACCTTGCCGGCAAATATGATGAAGGTGTGTACGACTTCGACCTGATGGCCGCCGTCGCAGAAACCGCCGCAAAGGCATCTGCCACAGACTATGGACAGCAGTCACTCACCTTCTGGCATCTGTTCTCAAAGATCCAGATCACTGTTTCGTTTCTCAATGCTACGGGAACGGTAACCGGATTGCGTCTGCTTAATGTTGATACGAATGGCACCTACTCCATCTCATTTGACACTGATAAGTCGCTCAAAGTTGGATATGAACTGCCTTCCTCACCTTCAGAAGAGGATATTACATTCGACAAGACTAACCTTGACGAGGGGCAGAATTCTCAGTGGACTCTGCACCTCCTCCCACAGAACATCAATGATTTCGAGCTGTATCTTGACTTCGATATAACAGAAGGAGACTATACGGTCACCACGGGCAACTTCAAAGTCAATCTCGATCCTGCCAAGTCCGCTTCTCCTTATTATGACCGAAACGAATGGTACAATTGGAACATCATCATAAGTCCCAAAACCATTACTTTCGATGTTTCTGTAAATGATTGGATTGATGGTGGCGGTGACGAATTTGAACTTCAATACTAAAGAAGATAATTAACATATAGACTAAAGGATGAGTAAATATACATGTCATATACTTCTTATATTGTTGGTGTGCATATTATCTGCATGTCATCATCGAGATGAACTTGCCTCCATACAGGAAAATCCTGAGATTGAATTCGGAGTTTCAAACGAATTTACATTGGAGTCAAAAGCCGCGATTGATGATACTAATTATCAGCAATTCGGTTTTATTGTTATGGGAGCGTTGGCCATTGATTCTTGGGAAGACGATGCTCTTTTCGGAGAGAACGGTACTGAAGTCAAATACTCTGCATCCAACGGATGGAATTATTTCCCGAAATGTTATTGGCAGACAGGCTCGTATGATTTCGTTGGCGTAATGCCTTCATCGTTATTTGCTGCCACCCACAAGTATCCGGATGCCACATCTGGACTCTACAGTGCCTCAATCGATGATAACGCTCATACCACCTTAACGCTTGATTTTGGCACTGACGGGTATAATCTCGCCATCGGTCAGCATGACATTATGGTGGCATTTGACAATGATGTTGATAATAGTGACGGGAAGATGGGGACAGTCGTAGATGGTAAGCTCCAGCAGGTTTCATTTGCGTTTGAACATCAGCTTTCGCTTGTGATAATCAAGGCCGCTAGCATGGAGGCTCGTACCGATATACGCATTGACGAGATTAAGGTCTATGGCAATCACGCTTCTACAGTTGGAGATATGGTCTTTAGCTATAATGGGAGTACCATTTCTTCAAATTATGGCATCACTGGAGCAACCGACAAGGACAATGTCTATCAGGCAATTTCTCGTCCGACTGAAAGCGGCATCGGATCAGAATACGACTGGATGCTGGCTCCAAAGACATCAGCCTCTCCGACATATGATGTCCTTGTGCCCGGCTTGATTGTGTTTCCGGAAAAATGTAATTTCAATATTGTAGTTAAATATACAGATTGCTATGGTGAAAGCGAAATACAATACACCAAGACAGGCACACTGCCAGTTGATTGGGAAGTAGGAAAGAAATATACATATACATTCACGATTTCTTTGGACAGTATCATGTTTGCAGAACCAACTGTGGAACCTTGGCCTGGCACTGATGAGAAATTTGATACAGATATCGAAATGTAACTGTTATAGATAAGAGAGATGAAAGGGATACGATGCATATTATTGATGTTGACTGCACTCATTGCCATTTCTTGTTCGAAGAACAATTCAGAAGGCCCTGGCCCACTGAAGTCATACATATTCTTCGAGCCAAGGATGATGGACATAGTGGAGACCAAGGCTGATCTAATTACAGAGCTGCCTCAGAGTGATGGAACCTCTTTCGGAGTATTGGGCTTTTACGAAGACAATGCGCTGATTTTCGATGAATATACAGATGATATTGCAAAGGTCTATAGGGCATCGGGAATCTATAAATATGACAACCTTGCTCCATGGCTGGGAAGCACACATACTTTCCATGCCTTTTACCCGTACGATGATCTTGTCGGGGATGTAAAGGTTGGAACGGATAATGTTCCATATATTGAGTATACGCAGCCGACAACTGCAGAAGCCATGACAGACATTCTTGGTACATATTTGCAGACAGATAAGGTGGCTTCAGTAAAGCTGCGCTTCCAGCATCTCTTGTGGGCATTCAATATAGTGTTTAAGAATTCACAGACTCAGGAGATTACCGCAAGCGGTGAAATAACTGATCCGCATATCAAGATCAGGGAGGTTACATTGAAATTGCAGGATTTTCCGTCAGGTGCCTTTCTCTATCTGAACCCTGAATTTACTGTAACGGCAAATAATTCGTCTGATAAAAGTTATACGATATATTCGGCCAGCGAAGGAACTCAGATAGACAAAGGTAAATCATACACTTTCGGCCCATTGCTCTTTATTCCGGTAAGTCAGTTGAAGTATCAGGTCACGATAAAATATGCCACACAGGGTGATGTGAGTGATACATATGTATATCCTGCTGAAGGACAATATAAGACAGTGTCCAGCACATTCCAAAGAGGTAAAGCATATGATCTCACCATCGAAAAGAAGAATGATAAATTCTTTGTAGGAATTGAACCTGGAGAATGGACTTCAAAAGATGTTGAGCACTCATTTGACTAAGTGAAATCCGCAAAACTCAATAAATCGAAAATGAACAGCAAGAATAATATATTGCATTTTTTCCTGATGATGCTGGTATTTGCCGGGCTGTCTGCTTGTGTCTCCAGAGATGAATTAGCAGTAAACGGTGGGCATTCGGGAACAATCGAATTTGTGGTACGCCCGACGAGCTATGACGGAAAGGATGTTCAGACAAAGGCGTCAACAGTAGGTGATTTCGAAAACGAGATCCACAACTGTTATTTCCTCTTATTTAATAGTTCCGGACAGAGGGTTTATGATCCGGTGGATTTAAGCGCAACACTTACGCCGCAGAGACTTTCCAGACATGAACTGTTGACCCGACTTGGAAGTCTGACAACATGTACAGCATGCTTTGTCGCAAATATTCCCCAAAGTATAGTTGAAGGTCTTACGACATTGACTGCTGTGAATGAGACAGTCCTGGATATTGCATATTCCGGGGTAGATGTCATAGACTCTGACAATAGTAACAAGCACAGTTCATTTGTTGTACCAGAGTTTGATTTGAAGGGAGATGGAAATGTCACCCAATGTATTCCAATGATTGGTATGGAGGAATGCAATCTTGCGAGTGATGATTTGTTCCAGATATCGCTCAAAAGACTTTTTGCTAAGGTCAGTATAACTCTTAGCGTAAGTAGCTCATCAGCATCATTTGATATACTGGCTGCCCATCTGTTCAATCTTCCCACTAAGGTCAAACTTACAGAACCGTCTGGGGAGAGCGGATGGGTAAAAGATGACTCCGCTTTCCTGCAGCAACAGATTGAAGGTCCTATAGAAGATGATGACATAAGTGGTGGACTTGCCGGTATAGGTGCCAGTTCCTACATGTTCTATTTTTATGCTCCTGAATATTATTTGTCACCAAATGATGATCGATCAGGTAGTTTCGGGGATCAGAAATTCAAGCCCAATATGTTTGATGCGCAGAAGAAACCTGTTTTAGTCAAATTATTTGGCAAATATAAAGGATCCGTTACAGGACAAGAACAAGATGTTACTTATGATCTGTATTTAGGGGAAGATGCATCAACAAGTTTTACCTTGAAGAGAAATATGCATTATAAGAATGCTGTGAAGATTAATGGTATCACGAATTCAATAAACGGATCAGGAACAACATTGGATTGTCGTGTAGATGTATCTGAATTAGATGAGGTGGATATTTTAGGTCAGACTGCAAACTGCTATATTATCGGTAAGACTGGTTCATACATTTATCCTGCTTACAAAGGAGTATGGAAGAGAAATTGGGAGACTGAGGGACGAAATCCGGATGACCTCAAATGTACAAAAGGAACCACTTTGAAGATTCTGTATCAAGATAACGAGAGCATCAAGCTTGATAATTTAGCCTTTAATGCGGAATCATGTGAATTTTCATTTGATGTTACTGCAATGGATACAGGAACGGGGCTGAATTCAAGTAATGACGGTAACGTAGTTTTAGCATTGGTCTATACTGAAGGTGGTGATGTGAAAGTGGAATGGTCATGGCATATTTGGGTTGTCAATGGGGCTATATGGGGAGTTGATGCGTTTGAGATGGAGACACAGACATACCCGAATAGTTATATCATGATGGACAGAAACCTGGGGGCGAGACCGACCGCAACTCAAAAGTCTACTGCAGGAGCAGTTGCCGGACTATATTATAAGTATGGCCATAAGGAACCTTATATTGATGGCAAATATCAGGGAGGCGGCGAAAGTGCCTCTTATGATTGGAGTGGTGATGATAAATCTCAGACTGATCCATGCCCTCCGGGGTATAGGGTACCAAAATCCACTGTGTGGGAGGGTGATGCTACAAAAGAGCACGCTTCTATTACTCTAGTAGGAGATGCTTTCAGATATTGGAATAATAACACTACTACAAATGCCAATGATGACATTTATTATCCTTATTCAGGATATATAGATGATAATGGAGAATATGTGGCTCAGTATAAGATGGATGAACAGACGATTAATAACTATAGTATAAATATACCAGAATCTCAATCTAATCTTAATTCACGTTCCACAAACTATACTTTTTATACCAGTGGACCTATAAAGTTTTCTGAGGTATCGTATGTAGATTATGATATAAACAATGTGGGTGTTTGTTACGCACAAGACGAAAAAAATCTCGAATATGCTTATGTGGGAAATGGAATAGAAATAATAAGTTGTAAATTACATATAGGAACATGGGAGAGCTCGGGCCCTTGGTATAATCCAAAATACAACGCAAGTTACTCCGGTGATCCACTGGTTTTAACTGGAGATGCATTAAAATTAAACTATGAAACACAATATAAGAAATTAATATCTGTATTAAATGGTGGAAGTGGAACTGATCTTGAAACCTCAGATTTCATTAATAATATAATATCTTCTTGGCAAGAACGTACGATTGTTTTTGAAATAAAAGATATACCGTCTACTTCCTATGGCTACCAAGTCCGCTGTGTAAAAGAATAAATGATAAGTTATCCCGCCCCTCCAGCCATGTCAATAAGAGATGGGGCGGTGGTTCCCTGCTACTTTTTGCAAAAGAGATATCAAAAAGAAGCCGACCAAAATTGGCCGGCTTCATTCGATATAGATTATAAGTTTAATTAGTTCTTAGGAGCCTTGAAAGTAAGACGTACCACGACTTCATCACCCTTATTGTAATCGCGGTCGTATGTAACAGTTGCGGTAGTAACGAATGTTACGTCCTTACCAAGAACCGCGTCGTTGCTGATGAATGTCACCTTACCTGTTGTAGCAAAATCAGCATCAAGAGTGTAGTTTGTTGTAGAGAGTGCATACTCCTTACCGTCTACCTCTACATAAAGGTCAGTTTCGCTGAATACAAGGTCGAGTCCATACTTGTTAATAGCATCATCATAGAGCGGATAATTATTGAAGTTAGCCGCAACAAAGTTCCTCTGAACCTTCTCGCCATTTACGGTTTCGTAGTCGATGCTACCATCTGAGTTGTCAAGACCATAGATTGAAAGGCCCTTAGCGAATGATGCAGTAACAGCGTTGTTGTCATTTCTCTCAACTGCTGTAAGAGGATCAGCGTTGATCACGATCATTGGCTTAGTCTCAAGAACGAACTCCTCAGATGCAATCTCTACTCCCTTAGTGTCACCAGGATATTTCTTCATCATGAGTGAAGCCTTGACGTCGAGTATGTTAGCCGAGTAAGAGCCCCAGGTTACGATAGACTCTGCAATAGTCTGAGCAGCATTGTTGAATGCTGAAGTAGACGCTGAAGGAGCAGGTACATCAGTGTACATGTAGTTTTCAGTTGTCTTGTGCTCAGGTGCTGTTACAGTCCACTTGATGAAGAGTTCATCAGTTGATGTCTTAGCGACTCCAAGGACATTTACGTAAGTGTTGAGCTTAGCATCGTTGATTACCCACTTGCCAGTTGTAGCATCAACATGGCCAGGTACTGTAGCGACACCGTCAACTACCCAGATAGACTCAGTCTCAAGAGTGTATGCAGGAATTTTAACTTCAGCAAGAACGTCTACCTTGTAAGTTCTGAATGACCTATAAGCATTGACATCTGAGTAGTACCATGGAGTGTACTCTGCATGGAACGAGAAGAGATCTGTAGCATTCACAAGTTCTACCTGAGTATCAATCTGGAAGTACTGTAAATCAGCAGCAGGTCCCCAGTTTCTAATATATGTGTTTGAATTCTGTGGCGCTTTTGCCTTAGTCTCGTCACCCTTAGGGAGTATCTCAGCGTTAGCGGTTGTTGTAAGACCGGCGAAGAATCCGTCATTTGAGTTAAACTGAGCAAGGTTCTCAAATCCTGCTACACCAGCACCATAGAAATCCTTAACGATCTCGATGTTCTTCTTGACAATACCTGTTGAGTTTAATGGAAGTGCGTTAGCGCCTGTGTAGTCGTAAGAAACTGAAGTAGCCTTAGGAAGAGCACCGAGTTCGAGGTTCCAGTTAAGAACGATATCAGTGTAATCATCCGCAACGTTGTAGATATTCTTGATTGCGAGTTTCTTACCCCAGTAAGCCTTATAGCCGGTTACTTCAACGCTGGCGATCTGTGCATCAATGTGTGAAACGAGGTCAGCAGTAACCTGAAGATCATTTGCCTTAGTTGAACCGATATAAGTGTAGTCAGCTGTACCGGCAAGAATAGCCTTTACATCATAACCCTCAGAACTTGCAAGAGTTGTAGTCATGGTTACTTCCTCAAGTTCCTCGAAGTGAGTTCCGTTAAGAGCCTTGTCATATGCCTTGGCAGCGGTTTTTTCTGATGAAAGTGACTCAGCGAGTTTGTATGACCAATCGATCTTCACATCCTCAAGAGTTACGTTAATCTTACGGTTAACAATCTCGTATGAGTAATCTACATCCTCAATTACAGCAAACTTGGTTCGACCCTGCTGGAAGTAGAATTCACCCTCAACAGTTACCATGTGTTTAACAAAATTCTTTGCAGTAGTCTTTGTTACTTCACCGTTGATCTTAATCTCTCTTTCAACAACATTCTTACCTGCTGTAACAACCTGAGCCTTGCAATCTTCTGCATCCTCTGCGGTTGCGTCGTAATAATAACTAACTTCGTCAGCGTAAAGAGGAGTGATTGCGTTTACATCTACATGGAGGATCTCAGCAGCCTCTGCAAGAGTATAGTACTTCTTGTCGAGAACGATGTGTGGAGTATATCCCTTAAGTGGAGTGCGTGCATTGTTCTTGTCAGACCACTCGATTTCATATACGTTCTGTTCAGGATCATATACGTCAGTTCCGTTATAGAGAGCGAACTCGAGTTCACAGTCAGAAGCAAGAGCAAGTTTAGTGTATGCGCTTGAATATGCGTTCTCAAGAAGATCGAGGGTCTCACCACCTACAGTGAAATCATCATCAATATCCTCCTCAAGAGCAACACGGTTCTCATCAACAAGGTAAAGGGCAACAGCAGTGTTTGCATTTACATCTTCAGCATCGAAAACAGCCTCAACATCAAATGTACCGGTAACATCGTTGAAGTTAGAAAGGAATACTTCCTCAGCCTCGATTCCGTCAGCAGCCGCGCGTGTCTTAAGGCCCTTTGCAAGAACGTAAGGAGTGAAGACGCCTTCTTCAATCTGATTAACAAGATAGGTAGGAGTTACCTTGTATGTTGCCTTTACAGTAGCCTGTGTGCTGATAGCCTTATTGTTGATTGTATACTTATAAAGAGTTACGCAAAGGTCATCGTACTCAGGAACAAATACCAGGCTCTGGATAGTTTCATAAAGTTCATCGATGAGACCGTTAAGCATGTTGTTGATCTCAGTGATGGCCTCACCGGCAGCCTTGATAGCGTCATTAGCAGCCTCGAGTTCCTCAGATGTAGCGAGTCCGGAAAGGTCAGCCTCCTTAACGTTAGCCTTGATGAGGGCAACCACGTCGTCAGCAGTCTGGTATGCCTCGAAATCGATCTTCTCGAGCACCTCAAGTCTCTTGAGGATGTCTTCTACTGACTTCTTGATGTCAGCCTGAGCATCCTGGAGAGCGACGATATCCTTCTCGGCAGCGGCGATCTTGTCATTAAGAGACTTTACCGTAGCCTCAACACCTGCTACAGTAGTCTTAAGACCCTCGATAGCCTCAGTTGCCTCGGCAACATCCTCTGGAGTTGCGCTCTCAATACCCTGAAGTGTCTTTACAGCTGTCTCAAGAGCAGTGATCTTGTCCTGAAGATCCTTCTTTGTCGCGTCGAGAGCCTCAGTGGTAGCATACTTCGCAAGCTCCTTCTGAGCGGCCTCAAGAGCGGTCTGAAGGTCAGTCACCTGACTCTGAAGACCAGAGACTGTGGTCTCGAGTGCAGAAACCTTGTCTGCATCCGCCTTGCCCTTAAGCGCGTTCTCAATAGCACTTACAGCATCCTTAACTTCCTTGACCTTAGCGTCAAGGTCAGCAGCATTAGCCTTGAGAGCAACTACAGCCTCGAGGTCGTCCTGTGCCTTCTCGAGAGCAGCGTACTTGCTCTGAAGGTCAGCGAGAGTCTTCTCAACTGCATCTACATCTCCAGCTACATTTGTGATGTCCTCAGCAAGCTGATCAGTACATCCAACAGCAGCAAGCATAACTACAGAGGTAAGCATGCTGCAAAGCTTTAAGAAATTAGATTTCATAATTGATTGAAATTAAATTAGTTAAAAATGTAATATATAAGTTATTAAGTGTGTTGCTTTGTAACTACTCAGGTACCCTATTTATTCCAGTACAGAACAAATACTATAGCAGAAATCTCGTCCTTCGGGGCGGGATTTTTATGCCCTTTAAGCAAAATTGTGTCAGTGATTTAGCGGTATGTCGGGAGGTGATTCAAAAGGGGGATTACTTTGTAAGGTAGAGTTTTTTGCTTGATTGGTAAGAATATTAACCGTAAATCTGCACAATTACTTATAAAAGGTAAGTGAGAGTATGCTAGGTAAGATTTTCGGTTATCTGAATAATGCTCTTTTGTAATTGAGGGTGTTTCTGTGGAAGGCGTAAAAGCGCTTCTTTTGGAGCCAAGAGAGAAAAGCATTGAACTTTCGGCACTTATTGCAAGAGCAGAGCGGCTTGAGATTGCTGTTGGGATGCCATGTGTGTTGGTGCTTGACAGGATGGACAGCATGATGAGAAGGCAACTTGTTTCTAAAAGAAGGAGTTTTGTTGTGCCCGATAAGCAGGTGTATCTGCCATTATAAGTATCGTGTAAATAATAAGTTGCATCAGTTTAGTAGTGTCATCCTGAACGCAGTGAAGGATCTGAAAAGCACTAGTGGATGCACAGAACACATCAGGCCACAAAAAAAACGGCTTTGATGAATATGAATTCACCAAAGCCGTTGTATCTGAATATAATTTTTGTAATCTACCTTGTCAATTTGTCGAGGAGTTTGCGGAGCGACTTCTCGTCCACTATCTGCCCGTCAACGAGTTCTCCTCCGCTGATGATGTAAGCAGCCGGGACTGCGCCGATGTTGTAGATCATGACATATGGCGAGGCTGATCCCCTGCTGTCGCATACATTGATCCAAGGGAGATTCTGCTGCTTCACCACCCTGGCCCATGCGGCCTTGTCCGGATCGAGGGCCACCTGGTAGATTTCGAAGCCCTTGTCGTGATAGTCCTCGTAGATTCCCTTGAGGAAGTCGAGGTTGAACATCTTCTGTGCGGCATCCGATGCGCTCCAGAAATAGATCATCACCACTTTCGAGTCCACGCTGCTGAGCCGTACCTTTTCCGCATTGACATTCGGGAGTTCGATGTCAGGGTAGCCGATTTCAGTCGCTGAGCCGAGGCGTGTCGCGATCTCAAGGTAGCCGTAGCGTCTCTGAGCCTCTGCCCTGAGAGCCTTGACGTACTTCGAATCAGGGTAGACGAGTTCAAGAGAATCAGCGGCATTCGTGAAATGGATGGCGTCTGTAGACTGGGCAAACACCGGAAGATCGGCACCGAAGTTCTGGAAGAATACAGGCACGATGGTGAGGGAGTTGATGTTCTCCATCACATATTTCACCCTGCTTCTGTAGTACTTCACATATTCCTGGCCGAGTTCGCGGCGGAGTCCGGCAGCCACATCGTCAGATGCTTTCTCCATCCGCGCAGCGATGTCGGCCATGGTCGTCACAGCTGCTGCATAGTCTTTCTCGATCTGCGCAAGTTTTACAGATTCTTCAGATCCTGTCACGGAGAAATTGCCGAGAGTGTCAGACTCCACCTTCACGGCATCGCCTGCCTCAAGAAGAAGTGAAGCCACCTTTGTGTCCTTATAGAAGACATACACGAATTCCGGCTGTCCCTTCTCCACATTCACCTTGTATGAATAGCGGCCTGCGGCATCGGTCTTGACTGTATCAAGAACCTCATACCTGTTGACATTCAGAAGTTTGACAATAACTTCCGAAGACGGAGCATCAGCGATGGTACCGTCGATTCCGGCCTTGCTGCCACACGACGCAAGAGCAAGCGTTGCGGCTACGGCAAATAAAATCTTATTGAATCTTGACATATTCGTTGTAGATTGAAGAAGCGATCTCAGCAAATTCTTCCTGAGAAAGTTCAAGTTTCTTTTTTCTGAAATCCATATCGCCCTCGGTCATGAGAGGGACAAGGTGGATGTGAGTATGAGGCACTTCCATACCCAGTACCGCCACACCGACTCTGTTGCACGGAAGCGCGGCCTTGATGGCCTTTGCAACCTTCTGTGCAAATGCGCAGAGTCCGAGGTAGGTCTGCTCGTCAAGACTGAAGATGTAGTCGTTCTCGACATGCTTCGGGATCACAAGAGTGTGTCCCTTCGCCATCGGGGCAATGTCGAGGAAGGCATAGTAGTCCTCGTTCTCCGCCACCTTGTATGACGGGATCTCGCCCTTGGCAATCTTTGTAAAAATCGTTGACATATTATAATGTGATGTCCAATATTTCAAATCTGATGATGCCGGCAGGTACCTTGGCCTCGACCACCTCGCCCACACCGTGTCCCATGAGAGCCTGACCGATCGGGGTCTTGGCAGCGAGTTTTCCTGCCATGAAATCGGCTTCGTTCTCGCTCACGAGAGTGAATGTCATGATCTGGCCGGTGTTGAGGTTCTTCACCTTCACCTTGTTAAGCATCTGCACCTTGTCGGTACCGATCTGCGACTCGTCGATCACGCGTGCGTTCGCCACGAGATTCTGCAGTTTCGCGATGTTGAGTTCAAGAAGGCCCTGAGCCTCTCTTGCAGCCTCATATTCAGCATTCTCCGAAAGGTCACCCTTATCTCTTGCCTCAGCAATGGCTGCAGAAATGACAGGACGCTGGGCGATGGCCTCCGCGAGTTCCTTCTTCAACTTATCAAGCCCCTCATGGGTCATGTAATGAAGTTCCATAATATTTATCTTTTAATTTCTTTAGTGTTGTTATTCTGTATATTTCGGTTTCATTATCTCGGAATAAATCACGAGTTTCTTCGGGTCGATCTTCTCCCCTTTCTTCTTTTCTTCTTCCACGAGTACTTTCTTCCTCGGAGTCACAGACGGCTTGGCTGTGACATTCTTCGGTTTTGTGGTGGTTCTGTCCACGACTTCGCCTGTCGGAAGATCCGGCTCACGGGTCTGTACGACCGGTTCCCGGACTGGTTCCCGGACCGGTTCCGGATCGGCATCGAGGGTCTTCGCGATTTCACGCAGTTCCCCGGCCTTGTCCGTCTTTCCGGACTGTTCGAGTCTTTTGCCTATGAGGTTGAATATCACAGGCAGGAGGATGAATAGCAGACCAATTATCGTTTCCATAACATATTGATGGCGGCTTTGTCGGCCTCCAGTTGGGTCTTGAGGTCATCGAGGGACGAGAATTTCTTCTCGTCACGGATCTTCCTGATGAAGGTGATCTCCATGTCCAGTCCGTAGATGTCCTCGTCAAATCCGAAGATGTGCGTCTCTATCGTACGGGCGTTTCCGGTCGATACCGTGGGCCTCAGACCTATGTTGCACATACCGAGGAACTCGCGTCCGACGGTCTTTACATGAACGGAATACACTCCGTTCGCGGGTATCAGTTTCAACGGCTCATACAACTGCATGTTGGCTGTCGGAAAGCCGATGGTACGTCCTATCCTGTTGCCGGCGACGACTACCCCGTAGAGCGAATAGTCACGGCCCAGCATAGCCGAGGCCGCCTCCACATCCCCCTCCTCAAGACGCTGACGTATCTTTGTGGAACTGACCGCATAGCCTTGTTCCGAAGGCACCATTTCCGCCCTGAGCACCTCGATTCCGAGGGCCTCGGCCGTCGCAGCCACCTGATCCGTCTGCGATGCGTCGCATCCTATCCTGTTGTCGTAGCCGAGCAGGATGGTCCCGGCACCATATCTTTCCATGATCATCCTGAGGTACTCCTCAGTGGTCATGGCGCTGAAGTTCTTCGTGAAAGGAAGCACCTCAACATGATCCACACCCAGTCCGTGAAGGATATCCTTCTTTTCCTGAAGCGTGGTCAGAAGCCTGAGTGAACGGGCTTCCTTTTGCAGCACATTACGGGGATGTGGCCAGAAAGTGATGACCATGCTTTCATCCCCGCGTACTGCAGCAGCGTCTGTCAGCTGCTTTATCACCAGACGGTGACCGATGTGGACACCGTCGAAAAATCCGGTTGCTACAACCATCTTACAAGTTCGAAATCCTGTCTGTGAGGAAGGTCCGCGTTCTTGGCGAAGATTCTTCCTGCCACCTGATAGATTCCTGACCTGTCAGGGTTGATGGTTGCGGTATACTTCGCTGTTCCGTCAGCAGACTCCACCGGAGCGAACTCATATCTTTCCTGGATATGGAGCCTTCCCTTCTTGTCTGTGGTGGCGAAGAGTATCTCCACTCCGATCTCCTCAGCCTTGAGGTCACCGATATTGAGTACAACTTCTGCGTCGTATGCGTTTCCGAGAGTGATGTTGCCGCTGTTGCTGTCCGGCATCGAAACAGAAACCACCTCGACATTCTTCCACTCGCGGCGGAGGTTCTTCTTCCATGCAGCGATCTCGCGTGCCTTCGCGAAGTCGTCAGCAACTACCTTCTCGTATCTTGCCGACTGTGGGTCATAGTACTGGTTGATGTAGTCTGTGAGCATGCGGTTTGTGGTGAAGTTGCATGCCACCTGAGCCACGCAGTTCTTGATGTACTCGATCCAGTCTGCAGAGCGGCCTGTAGAAAGGCTCTTGTTGTAGTATGTAGGAGCGATCTCGTTCTCGATGATGTTGTAGATGGTAGCGGCATCGAGTTCGTCCTGATAGTTCTGGTCGTCGTATGTACGCTCCATAGGGAGTGCCCAGCCGGCGCCCTTCTTGTAGCCCTCGACCCACCATCCGTCAAGAACGGAGAAGTGCATTACGCCGTTCATCGCTGCCTTCTCACCTGAAGTACCTGATGCCTCGAGAGGACGTGTAGGGTTGTTCATCCATACGTCGACACCCTGTACGAGGTACTTGGCAACTGTGATGTCGTAATTAGGAACGAATACGATCTTGCCGATGAAGCGTGGCTGCTTTGAGATGTCCACGATCATCTTGATGAGGTCCTGACCTGCCTTGTCTGCCGGGTGAGCCTTTCCTGCGAAGAGGAACTGTACAGGCTGCTTAGGATCGTTAACGATCTCTGCGAGTCTGTCGAGGTCACGGAAGAGGAGGTGTGCTCTCTTATATGTAGCGAAACGTCGTGCGAAACCGATTGTGAGTACATCGTCGCGGAGGTTCTCCTTGATGGTAACCACCTGCTTAGGTGAGTAGTGGCTTGCTGCAGAAGGATCTGAGAGTCTTCTCTTCACCTCGTCGATGAGTCTCTTGCGGAGGGTGGTACGGATGTTCCATACTTCCTCGTCAGATACCTTGTAGATGCCCTCGAAGCAAGACTTGTCGTAGTGGTGTGTCTTGAATTCCTCGCCGAATACCTTCGCATGCACGGCCTTCCACTCAGGTGCAGTCCATGTAGGATAGTGTACACCGTTGGTCACATAACTTACATGGAGTTCCTCAGGAAGGTATGCAGGCCACATGTGTCCGAGGATGTCGCGGCTCACCTCTCCGTGGAGCCATGACACTCCGTTCACCTCCTGAGAGATGTTTGCTGCGAGGATGGACATCGAGAACTTCTCGTTCACGTCTGCGCCGTTGTTCTTTCCGAGACCCATCATTGTCTCCCAGTCGATCTTGAGACGCTGAGGATAGTGGCCGATGTACTTGCGGAGGAGACCCTCGTCGAATGCATCGTGTCCTGCAGGTACAGGAGTGTGGGTGGTGAAGAGTGATGAGGCCCTTACCACTTCCAGTGCCTCCTGGAACTCGAGGTTCTGCTCAGAGATGAGTTCGCGCAGACGCTCAAGTCCGATGAATGCGGCGTGGCCCTCGTTGCAGTGGTATACCTGCGGAGCGAAGCCGAGTTTGCGGAGGGCGCGGATACCGCCGACGCCGAGAAGGAGTTCCTGCTTGAGACGGTTCTCCCAGTCACCGCCGTAGAGGTTGTATGTGATAGACCTGTCCTCCGGAAGGTTCTCAGGGATGTCAGTGTCGAGGAGATAGAGTTCTGTACGACCTACATCCACTCTCCAGAGACGTGCATTGAGGTTGCGTCCGGGGAAGGCGACGCTTACTGTGATCCAGTTGCCGTTCTGGTCGCGTACAGGCGATGCAGGGATCTTCATGAAGTCCTGTGCTACGTCCTCAGCCACCTGCTCTCCGTGGGCGGTGAGTTTCTGGTTGAAGTATCCGAAACGGTAGAGAAGACCTACTGCCACGAGGTTGGTGTTCATGTCCGATGTCTCCTTGATGTAGTCACCAGCAAGGATACCGAGACCGCCTGAATAGATCTTCAGGGATGTGTCGAGACCGTACTCCATGCAGAAGTATGCCACAGAAGGAGTGGTGCGCTCTGCCTTGAGAGCCATGTATGCGTTGAATTCGTCTGTGACTGCCTTGAGGTCAGCAAGGAACTTGGCGTCCTTCTCGAGTTTCTGATATCTCTTGAGGCTCACCTTGTCGAGCATCGCGATAGGGTTCTGTCCTGATGCTTCCCATGCTTCAGGATCCACTGAGGCAAAGAGGTTCTTTGCAGATTCGTTCCAGCACCACCAAAGGTTCTTGGAGAGTATTTCAAGGTCTTTAAGACTTTCAGGGAGATGGCGTGAAACGATCACGCTGTTCCATGTTGGCTGATTAACTTCAAATTTTCTGTATTCCATAGATTTTTCATTCCTGGCCGCAGGGAAGGATCCCTTGACCGCTATTAATTTCTCTAATGCTTTTGAGTATGCTTCCTTATAGTATACTATATTGTTTTCCCAGAGCGCGATCTCGGATACGTCCTTCGCGTTCTGCATGTATTTTCTTCTTACGTCCTTGCGGAGCGATGCGATCTCTGCCACGCGTTCTGCCACACCGTCGACCACCTCGAAGTAGTTGGCGTCGCTACGGTCGAGTACCGTGATGCCCGGATGCTTCTTACCATAATATGTGCGCACCCAGAGGCCGAAGCCGGCGAGAGTGGTGGTGAGGGTAGGAACCCTGAATGCGAGACTCTCAAGCGGAGTGTAGCCCCATGGCTCGTAGTATGAAGGGAAGAGGGTGAGGTCGAGTCCCGAAAGGAGTTCGTAGTAACTCATGTCGAAGACTCCGTCGTTGCCGTTGAGATATGAAGGGATGAAGTATACCTTCACCTTGTCTCCGAGCGCATTGTTGAGTCCCACCTGGTTCAGACGGCCTGTGATGGCGTCGTACTCAGGGTTCATGAGGTAGTGAGATGTCCTTGTGACGTAGTTCGAGCCGTTGCCTGCCATCTTCGCGAGAAGTTGCTTGTCCGGTCCGTTATGTCCCGACGGGATCATGATGAACGCATGTACCGGCTTGCCCTTGTAGTCCGAACGGTTGAGTTTGTCGAGGGCGTCGATGAATACGTCGATACCCTTGTTCTTCCATTCATATCTGCCGCCGATACCCACGAGAACGGCATTCTCAGGCACATCCTCGCCGCACATGGCAGATGCCACCTCGACAAGACGGGCTCTTGCCGCCTCGCGCTGAGCCTCATATGCCTCGTCTGTCGGAGGCGTGAAACTTGGCTCGAAACCGTTA
This sequence comes from uncultured Muribaculaceae bacterium, assembly GCA_964645495.1. Lineage (GTDB taxonomy): Bacteria > Bacteroidota > Bacteroidia > Bacteroidales > UBA932 > Cryptobacteroides. The sequence continues at coordinate 12,740 of CAZYCJ010000013.1, read as the reverse complement.
GGAGTCACCACGTCCACCGGTCTTCCGAGGAAGTGGCGGCACTCCTGTGCGGTGATGTCGCTGACTGTCGTGAAGATATCACTATGCTGAGCGGCCTTCTTCTCGAGAGAATGTCTTGCAACGACATTGAACTGTCTTGCCTTCTCGTCTGCGTTGTAGTTCATCAGGCCGTCATAAAGTGGCAGGTGATTACCTGCGATACATCTTCCGATGACTGTTGCGTGAGTCGTGAATACTGTCGCAACCGGCACATTCACACTCTTGAGATACAGAAGACCTGTACCTGTCATCCATTCGTGGAACTGAGCCACGACCTTGTCGGATGAGTCAAGATTGAATCTGTAGAAACTCTCGATCACTCGTCCTGCCGCATAACCGAAGAGAGCAGATTCACGGTAGTCCCAATTGCCTGTCAGAGAATCCACCTGGAATTTCTTCCAGAACTCGGTGAGAATCTCGTTCTGACGGGTAAGGAACTGTTTGAAGTCTACGAGGATGGCTGTCGGCCTGCCCGGCACGTTCCATCTTCCTATGCGGACTCTGAGTCCTTCTGAAGCAGCCTGAAGCCTCCAGGCCCTGTAAAGTGCAGGATCTTCGAGGAAATCAGGGTTGCTGTCTGTGTCCATCCACACATCAGGTCCCACCATGATGTGGTGCCTGTTGTACTCACTCTTGAGATAAAGGGACTTGGTAGCGACAACAGTGTAGATGCCGCCCACCTTGTTACACACTTCCCAACTAACTTCAAACAGATAATCAGGTTTGATAAATTCTGTTTTCATCTGTAAATTGACAAATTATTTATTTGCCCCGGCCGGAACCTTCTTCTGGTTCCGTCCGGGGACATAAAGTTCCGGTATGTTATACCTTATTATTTCTTAGGAGACTTCTTTGCTGCCGGCTTCTTTGCAGGAGCCTTCGCTGTAGTCTTCCTGGCAGTCTTCTTTACAGCTGCCTTAGGCTTTTCGGGTGCAAAGTTAACATCTGAAACGGAAATTGCATCATCAACTCGCAAAATAAAATCACTTAAAACGTTCATATAATTTATAAACGCCTCATATGGAGTATCATACGGGTTGAAATATTTATGCACCGCTCCGTCAGAGAAGAACTTCGTACACATGTAATAGAAGTGGTCACTCTCCTGGAGGTGTCCGAAATCCGACCAGAGAGCCTCGTTGTCGAGGAGAGCCAGTTTCTCCGCCTGTTCGTTGAGTTTGTTGAACGCGTCGTTCTGGAGTTCGTTTCCGAGCCATGCGGTCACGTCACGCTCCTCGTCTGCCCAAGAGATCGGATCCGGAACGTCAAGTTCGCCTACAGGACGGTGCTTCCTGGCAGCCTGGGTAGGTGTGACGAACTCGAACTCGCCGTCATTGAGAACGACCTCAGGAAGGAACTTCATGAAATCGAAGATACCGCTTGCTGCCTTCTGGTGCTCGCCGAATGTCTCGTAGTCCATGAAGAGGTTCACAATCTCGTCGTTCTGCGCTGCAGCCTTCACCCATGAAAGATACTTCTCGCCTGTAAGCGGCCAGTCTGACCAGTTTCTGTCCGAGAAACGGAATGCGATGTCGTCACTGAGACTTGCATTCTTGAGAAGGAGCTTGAGGTTAGGAGCCTGTGCGCATGTGTATACGAAGTTAGGGCTCTTCCATCCCATCACGTGCTTTGCACCCTCTGTGAGCATGGTCTTGAAGCCCATGTCATACACCATTTCTCCGATGGCGTCGGAGTAGATGAGTTCGGTGTTGCGGAACGCCTTAGGTGTCACGCCGAAGTAGTGCTCGATGGCCGCCTTGTGCTTGAGGACCTGGTTCTTGAACTCGATCGGCGAAGCGAGGGATGCGAGAGAGTGGTAGTAGGTCTCCGAAAGGAACTCCACGCAGCCTGTCTGAGCAAGTCTGCGGAAGCTTTCAATCACCTCAGGTGCATATCTGTCGAACTGCTCAAGAACCGAACCTGAGATAGAGAATGCCACCTTGAATGCTCCCTTATGAGCCTCGATCTGCTCGAGAAGGAGGGCGTTCATCGGAAGGTAGCACTTCTGAGCCACCCTGCGGAGGATGGTACGGTTGGCGAAATCATCGTAGTAATGCGAATCCTTTCCGATGTCGAAGAATCTGTATAGTCTCAATCTGTTTGGCTGATGTACCTGAAAATACAGACAAATACTCTTTTTCATAATATTTCTGATTTTTAATTCTTGTCAATAACTTCCTGATAAATACCTTTGATCTTTGCGGCAACGTCGTTCCACTTGATGCTGTTCACCTCGTCATATCCGCAGCGTGCGGCAAGTCGGGAGATGGCAGGATACTGGAGCAGGCCGTAGATGGCGTCGGACATTGCGTCCACATCCCAGAAGTCCACCTTGAGGGCATACTTTAGGATCTCGGCACAGCCGGACTGCTTTGAAATGATGGAAGGGACGTTGGTCTGCATGGCCTCAAGCGGAGAGATTCCGAAAGGCTCGGAGATCGAAGGCATCACATATACGTCCGACAGGGCGAACATCTTGTGAACCTCCTTTCCGCGCAGGAAGCCGGTGAAGTGGAATCGGTCGGAGATACCGAGGCGTGCGACATGACGGATGCACCTGTTGAGCATGTCACCGCTTCCGGCCATCACGAAACGCACGTTGCTGCATCTCTTGAGAACCTTTGCGGCAGCCTCGATGAAATACTCAGGTCCCTTCTGATAGGTGACGCGTCCGAGGAAGGTCACGACCTTCTCCTTGACGTTCCTCTCGACCTCGAGTTTCTCTCTGCCGGTGAAGTCCACCGCGTTGTGGACTGCCACCACCTTCTCAGGCTCGATACCATAACGATTGATACAGATATTTCTTGTGAGTTCACTCACGGCCATGACCTTGTCGGCGGCCATCATACCCTTTGTCTCAAGGTCCACAACCCGTGTGTCGACCTGGTCGTCGCTCGCACGGTCGTATGATGTCGCATGCATGTGGACCACGAGAGGCTTGCCTGTCAACTGCTTTGCTGCGATGCCTGCAAGATAGGTGAGCCAGTCATGGGCGTGGATCACATCGAACTGATCTTTATATTGAAGGGCGATGGTCGCGCCTACCATGGCGTAGCGCGCAACCTCCTCCATGAGGTTTGCTCCGTATTTTCCGGAGAATCTGTATTTCTGTCCATATTGTACACGGAAGCCCTTGATCTGCCTCTTGCGCTCCTCTTCCACCATCTTGGTGAAGTCCTGAGGATCCACATAAGGGACCATGTTGGTGCCGATATGTACGAACTGAACCTTTCCGAGGAACTCGTCAACAGTTGCACTTACGGTGTCGATGGCCACATCGCTGGCGTTGATGATCTTAACCGCGCTCTCGTCCTCGTCACCCGAAGCCGAAGGCATTACGAAAAGTACATCCACGTCATTATATGCAAGACCCTTGGTCATACCGTAACATGCTGTTCCGAGACCTCCTGCGATATGAGGAGGGAACTCCCATCCGAACATCAGAACTCTCATTTCTTTTCCTCCTTATTTCTTATACTGTTTCAAAATATGTGCGATACGCAGGAGAGCGGCAGTGCTGAGCGCTGAAGAGATGGCTCCGTGCGGCTCGTGAGGAGGATCTCCGTCGTAAAGTTCGGAGAATGCTCCCACGCCATGCTTGCTGATGTCCTCGAAGATGCCTTCCACGAGATACTTGGCTCTTCCGTAGAATGTGTCGCCCATCATCCTGAAACACAGGTCGATGTATGGGGCGAGAAGGTTAGGGAAGGCGCAGCCCTGGTGGTATGCGAGGTCGCGGTCGATCTGCGACCCCTCGTACACGCCTCTGTAAGCCTCGTTTCTTGGCGAAAGCGACCTGAGACCTCTCTTGGTGAGAAGTTCGTCGTTGATGGTCATCACCACCTCAGAGATAACTTCGTCGTCAACCGGGCAGTACTCGAGGTAGATCGGGAAGAGAATGTTAGGTCTGACCGCCTGGTCCTGAGGGCCGTTGCCCACATAGTCCACGAGGTAGCCCCATTCAGGTCTCCAGAATGTAGGCTGGAAGTTCTCCTTCACGAGGTCGCGGACAGGAGTCCAGCGCTCTACGAAAGTACTCTTCTTAGGGCCGTACTTGTTCTCCATGTCGATGGCGAAGCAGAGGGCGTTGTACCAGAATGCGTTTGTCTCGATCTGGTAACCCGCTCTTTCAGTCACCGGACGGCCGTATACATATGCATTCATCCATGAGAGAGCTACGCCGTCCATCTGGGCCCAGAGAAGGCCGTTAGGATGCATTGCGATCTCCTTTCTGCAGCCAGGAGCATAACTCTCGATGATGCCCTTGAGCACCTCGCTGTACTTCTTCCAGATCTGCTTTTCCTTTCCGCTGAAACGGATGTACTGCTGGATGGTCTCTGTCAGTCGGAGAGGCGCCTCGCACTGGGTGGTGCGGCGGTAAAGTCTCTCCTGCTCGTCTGCAATGAGGGTGTCGAGGATCTTCTCGAACTCGTCGCAGTCGCCGTTTGCATAAAGTGTAAGTCCCGGGAGTGCCTCGACGGTCTCACGGAGAAGGCCTGTCTCAAGCCATGAGAATCCGGCGTTGATGCGTGCCTTGCCGTCCTTGTGCACCTTGAACATCTCGGCGTTGTTCCTGAGCACGTCATAGTAACTCTCGGCAGAAGGCTGCTTCTTGAGGATGTCTGTGAACTTCCTCTTGAGGCCCTTAGGATTGATCTCGTTTACAGATGCAGAGAAGACCACTGACTCACCCGGCTTCATCTCGATGGTGAATGCACCGGGAACGAAGAGATCCTCACGGCAGTCGAAGCCGCGACGATACTCGTCAGAGTAGGTCACTCCGCTGTACCAATATGGCTGATACTTGAATGCCGCCTTGCCTGAAACCTGAAGATTGAGGTCAGGGAAGCCGTTATAAAGCCTGAACGAGACGCCACCGTCCACTTCGTCATAACCCGTGTAGGCCTCTGTATTCTGGCTGGTAAGGCTGTGTATGCTCCTGAAGGCAAGGAATGGCTTGAGAGAAAGATTAACCTTTGTCGGTGCCTCAAGGAGTTCATACTTGATGAGCACTTGATCGTTGTCAGGAACCATCATGATGGTCTTGGTGAAAAGGATTCCTCCGACCTTGTAGGTCACTACAGGCACCGGATCCGCATCGAAATCGATGATGTACTTATGTCCTCTCGGCTCATAAGTGTCACCGTAGCAGTGGATTCCGAGGTTGAACTGCTTACCTCCAAGGACAAGGCTCTCGTCAAGAGCGGAAAGCAGCATGTACTTCCCACCGCCCAACTCGTCCACAGGGACGGCGAGCAGTCCGTGATAGCGTCGGGTATTGCAGGTCACGATGGACGTGTTGCAATAGGCGCCGGTCTCGTTTGCAACGATGAGTTCGCGCTTGAGCGAGTACTCAAGGTTCACAAGTTCGGACTTGTTGAATTTTAGAAAAGCCATATATGTTTGAATTTATTTAAAGTTATTGTCAGTCAATCTTTTTCAGTACGACCGCCGTACGGGCAGGAAGATAGAGGAAGAGGGTCTCGTCATATTTCCCGTTACCGTTCCCGCTCTTGGCGGACATACTGAAATGCACCTCCCCAGTCTTTAATCTGGAGAAGCCGTCAAATTCGTTTTCGTCTGTATTGAGTACCGCCTCGTATTTTCCGGCCGGAGCGGCGAAGCCATAGTCGGCGAAAGAGGCAGTGGGGTTGAAATTGAGTGCAAAGATACAATTTTTTCTTTTGAAAATCAGTATCTTTTTCTGTTCATCCTGCACAAAAAGTTCCGGTTTCTCATCAAGAATGGCCTCCTGACGTGCCAGATGCACCATCGCACGGTCAAAATTTCTCAAATAACGATATCTGAGATAGTCCGGTTCAGCCAACGACCACTGTCTTCTTGCATGCTTGTATGACCATCCGTTTCCTTCGCGAGGGAAGTCGATCCACTCAGGATGGCCGAACTCGTTGCCCATGAAGGTGAGGTAGCCGTTGCCGCAGGTGGCCATGGTCACGAGACGGATCATCTTGTGAAGCGCCATTCCCCTGTCGACGATGTCGGACTGAGACTCCTTGTTCATCGAGAAATACATCTCCTTGTCCATAAGACGGAATGCGATCGTCTTGTCTCCCACCATCGCCTGGTCGTGACACTCGGCGTAGCTGATGGTCTTTTCGTCTTCGCGCTTGTTGGTGAGCTGCCACCATATCTCGCCCACACTCCACTGATCATCAGAGAGTTCCTTGATCCATTTGATCCAGTTGTCGGCCACACCCATGCTCATGCGGAAGTCAAAGCCGACTCCCCCCTGCTCGAGCGGCGCCGCAAGTCCCGCCATTCCGCTGACATCCTCAGCAATCGTGAATGCATCAGGATTAATCTCGCGGATAAGGATGTTCGCAAGGGCCAGATATGCCACTGCATTCTCGTCCACGCCCTGATTGAAATAATTGTCATATCCCACGAAATCCTTTTCAAGGCCGTGATCCCAATAAAGCATGCTGGTCACACCGTCGAAGCGGAAACCGTCGATATGGTATTCCTCCATCCAGTACTTGCAGTTTGAAAGAAGGAAATATTTGGTCTCGTCCTTTCCGTAGTCGAAGCATCGCGAACCCCATGCCGGATGGCGTCCCTGCCAGCCGTCATAGAAATAGAGGGTCTCCTTGCCGTCGAAGTTTCCAAGTCCTTCCGCCTCATTGTCCACGGAATGTGAATGAACGATATCCATCACGACGGCGATGCCTAGACCGTGGGCTTCATCGACGAGGGCCTTGAACTCTTCAGGGGTGCCGAAACGGGAACTGAGGGCAAAGAAGTTCGCCACCTGATATCCGAACGATCCGTAATACGGATGCTCCTGGAGGGCCATGATCTGAAGGGTGTCATAGCCGAGGTCAGCCACCTTAGGAAGGACGTTTGTGCGGAATTCCTCGAAGGTTCCGACCTTCTCCTCTTCCGCCGCCATTCCGATGTGGCATTCGTAGATGAGAGGATGAGGCCTCTTGCCAGGCTTCTTGTTCTTCCATTCGTAAGGCTTGGCAGGATTCCAGACCTGTGCGCAGAACTGCTTGGTCACAGGGTCCTGGACGGCCCTTGTCACATATGCAGGAATTCTCTCTGCACCGCCTCCCTTCCACTCGATGTAGAGTTTATAGAGGGAGCCGTGCTCCATGAACATTCCCGGAAGAGTGAGTTCCCAGTTACCGCCGCCGATAGGCTTGAGGGCATAGGCCTCCGTGCGTTTCCAGTTGTTGAATTCGCCGATGAGGTAGATCTTCGTGGCGTTCGGAGCCCATTCGCGGAAGGTCCACGAGCCGTCATGATTGCGATGAAGGCCATAATAAATATGGTTGTTCATACCTTTGCTCAGGGATCCGTCCACGGAGAGTTTCTCCTTCAGATCCATTATCATCTTATGTCTTCTGTCGATGACATCCTTGTAAGGCATCAGCCATTCGTCAAAGTCGTAAATCATCGTCTTCATTTTTGCGCACATAGTATGGTGTTTTATTTTTGTTCCAGTTTTTCACGGGCGCCACGGAGGTAGGCCCGGCAGGCTTCCAGCAGCACCTGCGACCTGCTTATGTATCTGTCTATGTCTTCAAGGCCCGTCTGCGGGTCCTCGACCTTCGCCGCGATCTCTTCCAGTTCACGGACTGCTTCTGTATAATCAAATTTCTCTTCCATCTTCTTTCTTTTTTCAGGTCCTCACGTCAAGGCTTCGCCCCTTCTAAGGACGACGGACAGCATCCACCGTACATTCCAGGGTGCCGTCGGGGAACATCAGCGACACGCGGTCACCCGCAGCACGTCCCTTCGCCCCCTTTATCACGACTCCCCTTCCGTCCACCGCAAGCGCATACCCACGTTCCAGGATACGCCTCGGATCGGACGCCGAGATTCTTGCTTCCAGCACCTTCAATCCTGCTTCCATCGCCGATATCTTCATTGCAAACCCGCCTTTCACCCTCGTCTCAAGAGCGCCGAGAAGGGTCTCGGCCGCAGAAATCCTCGACCCGAAGACCATCTTAAGACGGGACATGAACGACTCCAGACGGGCGTCTTCGTCCGCATATATCCCGATGAAGTGATCAGCCAGGGCCGTAGGAGTCTTGAGATAGGCATGGGCCACCATATCGACGACATGATGGTCCTGGTCATGCCCTATCGCCGTAAGGACAGGTAGCGGATATTGCGCCACGACGGCCGAAAGTTCATAGTCGTCAAAGCAGGCAAGGTCGAGTTTCGCTCCGCCGCCTCTGAGGATGAGCACCGCGTCGTACTGACGGCCGCTTTCCATGACCGCGTCCAGAGCCTCGACGACCGACTGCGGACATCCCGCGCCCTGCATCAGGGCCGGATAAAGGTCCGTGTGAAAGGCGAAGCCGTATGGATTTTCGTGGAGATGGCGCATGAAGTCACGGTAGCCTGCCGCATCTTCGGCCGAAATGACCGCAAGGGAATACGGGAGGGACGGGAGGGCGAGCTCCTGTTGAAGGCCCATGAGGCCTTCTTCATGCAGACGCGCAATGGTCTTCTGGCGCTCGAGTTCCTTCGCACCGAGAGTGAATTCCGCATCTATATCATTGATTATCAGCGAGAGACCATACAATTCACTGTACGAGACCTGGACCTGCGCCAGGATCACCATGCCCTCGCCGAGAGGAGAGCCGGTCACAGACTCGAAATACGGGGCGATGAATCTGTATCTGCTGCTCCAGATGATGGCGCCTGCTTTCGCGACGAGGCCTTTACCTTCACTCTGGGACAGTTCCATATAACAATGGCCTCCGTTTCGTGCCTTTACGGCACTCACTTCGGCCCTTACCCATATACGTTCCGGAAAAAGACATTCTATCCCCTGTTTGAGCGCCGACTGCAGTTCAAGAAGGTCTACAAATTCTTTTTCCATACATTTGTCTGTTCAAGCGCAACAAATTTATAAAAAATCCTTGACATACGCTACCCTTTCTGAGGAAAATGAAATAAATTTCATATATTTGCCGACTGATTCCGAGACCCTGTCAATTATGAAGATCACAGAAGCGCTTTTTTCAGGCAGCAGCACCAGGATCTCCGAGAGGCCGAAACAGAAATTTCCTGAGTTCGCCTTCATCGGAAGGTCCAATGTCGGCAAGTCATCTCTGATCAACATGCTCTGCCGCAACAAGAAGTTGGCCATGACTTCCAGCAAGCCGGGCAAGACCAGGCTTGTCAACCATTTCCTTATCAACAGACAGTGGTATCTTGTAGACCTCCCGGGATATGGCTACGCAAAGATGTCGGCCACAGGAAAGCAGAAACTCGAGCAGGTCATCCGCAACTACATCAATCTTTCTCAGGAGATGGTGATGCTCTTCGTTCTCATCGACTGCAGGCACGACCTCACCACCGTCGACATGGAGTTCCTCTTCGAACTCGGACAGAGCAGGATTCCGTTCGCCATCATCTTCACAAAAGGCGACAAACTCGGCCCGAATGCACTTGCGGCACAGACAGAAAGAATCAAGAGCCAGATACTTGAGCATTGGGAGGAACTTCCTCCGACCTTCGTGAGTTCGTCAGAGACCGGACTCGGCAGGGAGGAAATCCTCGACTACATCGAGACCGTGCTCAACGATATGAAGAACGACAACAAGCAAAACCTTTAACCCTCATACACGATGCACAAAGAACACAGAATCAAGATTTTCACCTGCAAAGCATCCAAGGACTTTGCGGTCAAGGTCGCCAAGGCACTCAAACTGGAATTAGGCAATTCGGATGTCCTTACATTCAGTGACGGAGAGTTCCAGCCATGCTACAACGAGAGTGTGCGCGGAGCCACTGTATTCATCATACAGTCCACTTTCCCTCCTACAGACAATCTTTTCGAACTCCTGCTCATGATCGATGCAGCGAAGAGGGCTTCGGCGCATAGAGTGATTGCCGTCATGCCTTATTTCGGAATGGCAAGACAGGACCGTAAGGACAAGCCGAGGGTTCCGATAGGAGCGAAACTCGTGGCGAACATGCTTCATGCTGCCGGTTGTGACCGTGTGATGACATGTGACCTCCATGCAGATCAGATCCAGGGATTCTTCGATTTCCCTGTGGATCACATCTACGCCAGCGCGGTATTCCTTCCATACCTCAAGTCGCTCAACATCGACAACCTTGCAATCGCAGCACCTGACATGGGAGGCGCAAAGAGGGCCAACGCTTATGCAAGATATCTTGAGTGTCCTGTGGTGATCTGCCACAAGTCACGCGAGAAGGCGAATGTGGTGGCATCGATCACAGCCATCGGAGATGTGGCGGGAAAGAACATCGTGATCGTAGACGACATGATCGACACTGCCGGCACACTTGCAAAGGCTGCGAATGTATTGAAGGAGATGGGAGCGCTCAGCGTGCGTGCCTGCGCTACACACCCTGTGTTCTCAGGCCCTGCATACGACAGGATCGCGGAGTCCGCGCTTGAGGAAGTGATCGTGACTGACACCATTCCATTGAGTCAGGATCCTGCCAAGGACAAGAGCAAGATCACTGTTCTTACTATGACAGAGATGTTTGCCAACATCATCAACAAGGTATACAATTACGAAGAAATCAGTTCAAGTTTCATCAACTAGGAACTTATCTTGATATTGATTCCGTCGGGAGGAATGGGCCTTCCGACGGAATTTTGGGATAAATTATGGAAATATTGCTTGCAGCATTGATTCTTGTCGCGCTATGCGTCTTCGGACTCTGCTTCAACATCATCTTCAGGAAGGACGGAAAGTTCCCTGAGACGGAGATCGAGAAGAATGTGGAGATGCGGAAGAGGGGCATCAAGTGCGCCAAGGAGGAAGAGATAAAATTATGGGGCAAGAAGAACCCGGACGGCACCCCGGTCTGTGATGAAGGCGGGTGCAGTTCCTGTGGCAGCGCCACAACTTGCAGGTAGCCTTACTCATGGCTGTGGGTTTCCGGCCCTTACCGGGCCGGTCGGCTTTGCCGACTTATTACCCCACCGCACCCGGATACGGGATGCATTCAGATTCGGTTCCGGAGAGGAACAGGCAATCATCGCCGCGAGGCGGGATATTAACAATTAAATTAACTGATTATGAGTTTATTAGCAATCGTGGGACGCCCTAACGTGGGCAAGTCCACCCTTTTTAACCGTCTGGTCGGAATGAGACAGGCGATCGTTGACGAGACAGCAGGTGTGACCAGAGACAGGCACTACGGAAGATGCGAATGGTGTGGCAGCGAGTTCTCTGTCGTGGACACCGGCGGATACACATCCAACTCGGACGACATCTTCGAGGAGGAGATCCGCAAGCAGGTGGTTCTCGCCATCGAGGAGGCGCATGTGGTGCTCTTCATGGTGGAGGCCGGCACCGGCATCACCGACTATGACGAGGAGATAGCGGATCTTCTGCGCCGCAGCGGCAAGCCTGTGGTGCTGGCTGTCAACAAGATCGACTCGGGCGAGAAGATGTACGACGCCTTCCAGTTCTATTCTCTGGGTCTGGGCGAGGTGTACAGTATCTCTGCTGCCAATGGCGGCGGCACCGGCGATCTGCTCGATGCCATCGTGAAGGAACTTCCTGCTGAAGATCCTGACACTGACGAGCATCCTGAACTTCCGCATTTCACCATCGTCGGAAAGCCTAATGTGGGAAAATCGTCCCTCACCAATGCTCTTCTGGGCAAGGAGAGGAACATCGTGACTCCTATCGCCGGCACGACGCGCGACTCCATCGCCACTTTGTACAACAAGTTCGGCCATGAGTTCATGCTGGTGGACACTGCGGGAATGAGAAAGAAGGCCAAGGTGCATGAGGATCTGGAGTTCTATTCAGTGATGAGGTCCATCCGTGCCATCGAGCATTCCGACGTGTGTATCCTCATGGTGGATGCGCAGACCGGTATCGAGTCTCAGGACATGGCTATCTTCAACCTCATCCAGCGCAACAAGAAGGGATGCGTGGTGGTGGTCAACAAGTGGGACACCATCGAGAAGGACAGCAACACGATGAAGGAATATACGCAGGCCATCAAGGAGCGTCTTGCTCCATTCAATGACCTCCCTATCATTTTCACGTCGGTGATAAACAAGCAGAGGATCATGGATGTACTTGATGCTGCGGCGCATGTGTATGAGAATTATTCGCGCAAGATCAAGACTTCGGATCTGAATGAGGTGATGCTTCCGGAGATCGAGAATTATCCTCCGCCTGCATGGAAGGGCAAGTACATCAAGATCAAGTATGTGACTCAGCTTCCGACCAGGTCTCCGTCCTTTGCGTTCTTCTGCAATCTTCCGCAGTATATCCGTGAGCCGTACAGGCGTTTTCTGGAGAACAAGTTGCGTTCGCATTTTGATTTTCTCGGATGTCCTGTGCATGTGTTCTTGAGGCAGAAATAGGCTCTGACGGTAAAATCACATAAGAGGCATGGTTTCTCTGACGGTCCTCCCCACTCCGTGGGTCCCCTCCCTTTTCGGGAGCCAATGCCGTCCAAGAAACCATGCCTCTCATGTGCTTGCAGCATTGCATCTGACCCTGTGGCATGTCAATTCCGTCACGGCCGTGGGATTTTATAGAAACGTCTGCCCCCCAACGGGAGCCAATGCCGTCCAAGAGACCACGCCGTGTGATTTTGTAACGACCGGCGACGGAGGCATTGAGACATATCATTGATTATCAGTCACTTATAACATTATAATTGTTACCGGTACCCATGAATTTATGGGTACCGGTAACAATTATATTATACAACAC
>CAZYCJ010000012.1:0-44223 GCA_964645495.1 uncultured Muribaculaceae bacterium | reverse complement strand
GTCCGTAAGGTATTGGGCTCGCGGGAGTTATAAAATTATTACAATTTTGTTAAAATGTTTAAACAGCATAAATGGCGTTTTGAGACGATATATTTATTATATTTGCATACTTTGGCAATAAGAAAATTAAACAACATTTATATGAAGAAGCAATTGATGATAATCGCAGTCCTTCTGATGTCAGCAGGGCTCTCCATGGCACAGGATTCCCCCCTCTGGTTGAGAAAGAACGACATCTCGCCTGACGGAAAGCACATTGTGTTCACATACAAAGGCAACATCTACACCGTGCCGGCTTCCGGAGGCAGGGCTCTTCAGATCACATCAAATCAGGCATATGATTCGGATCCGTTCTGGACAAGAGACGGAAAGGAAATCGTATTCAGTTCGTACAGAGAAAAAAGCAAGGATATATTCAAAGTGTCAGCCAAAGGCGGAGTCCCCGCAAGACTCACCACCCACCCTGGCAACGAGACTCCGATGGCAGTCATGCCGGACGGGAGCGTAATCTTCAGCGCCAACATCCAGCAGGACGCCCTGTACGGAGATTTTCTCGGCAATGCACAATTATATAAGGTAGGTCCCGAAGGAGGAAGACCGGAACTGATCACATCACTTCCGATATCGGCCCTCAGCATCGGACCTGACGGGAATATCCTTTATGAAGACTACAAAGGCTATGAAGACCCTCTGAGAAAGCATCACACCTCATCCGTAACACGTGACATATGGTACTACACACCTGCATCTGCAGAATTGTCAATCGACGGAGACGGAAAATTCGTCAAGGTGACCACATTCAATGGAGAAGACCGCAACCCTGTGTTCTGTCCCGGCGAGCCTGAGGCATACTATTACCTCAGCGAGCAGGACGGTACGATAAATATATATAAGGGAAGTCTCAAGGCAGGAACTGCACCTGTACAGTTGACCTTCTTCAAAGGAAATCCTGTAAGATATCTGAGCGTATCCGACAACGGCGTCCTCAGTTTCTCATATGACGGAGAACTCTATACTCTCAAGGAAGGCGAAGAACCCCGAAAGACCGGAATAGAGATCATCACCGACCAGATCGAAAGGCCGGTTCAGGAACGAAGCATGACTTCCGGCGCTACCGACCTAGCCGTATCTCCTAACGGGAAGGAAATTGCCGTGGTACTTCATGGAGATGTATTCGTCACCACCATTGAGCATAAGACCACCAAGAGGATCACCAACACTCCGCAGCAGGAAAGGAGCGTATGGTTCGGCAAGGACGGACGCACATTATACTACGCAGCGGAAAGAAACGGCCACTGGGGCATATGGGAGACATCTCTGACCGAAAAAGAAGACAAGTACTTCACGTACGCCGTCAAGATGAAGGAGCGTCTTGTCACAAAGCCTGGCGAAACATGCTTCCAGCCTCAGGTATCCCCTGACGGAAAGTCTATTGCATATCTCAAGGACAGGACCGGCATCGCTGTGATGGACCTTGACAGCGGCAAGGAAAAGATAGTGCTTGACAAGAGCGTAAACTATTCATACACCGACGGTGATCAGAGTTTCGCATGGAGTCCCGACAGCGGATACCTCCTGTGCAACTGGCAAGGAGACGGCGGATGGAACAACGAGGACATCGCCCTCATTGATGTAGAGACCGGAAAGATCACTGACCTCACCCAAAGCGGTTATTCTGACGGCGGCTTCAGATGGGCCCTTAAAGGAAAGGCCATGACATGGACATCCGACAAGGCAGGATACCGCAGCCATGGAAGTTGGGGTGCTGAAAGAGACATATACATCATGTTCTTCGACGGAAAGAGGTTCACCGAGTTCAACAAGGACAAGGAGGACAGGGAGATCGACGAGATGCTGAAGAGTGACAAGGACAAGAAGAAGGAAGACAAGAAGGAAAAGAAGGACAGCGCAAAGGCCGAAAAGAAGGTCGAGAAGCTTGCTCTTGACCTTGAAAACAGAGAGGACAGGATCGTGAAACTCACGAGATTCTCAGGACGGCTCGGAGACCATTATCTTACTCAGGACGGCAAGAAACTCTATTATATGGTCCGCCTTGAAAAAGGCACCGACCTCTGCTGCCTCAACCTCGAGGACAACAGTGTCAAGGTGGTTTCGAAAGGCGTCTACGGCTCACTCTACCCTACTGCGGATGACAAGCACATGTTCCTTCTGACAGGAAACGGAGTATCAAAGATCTCCACTGCAAACGAATCTAAGGAAAGTATTTCATTCAACGGAGACTTCGAATACAGACCTGCTGAAGAGAGAGAATACATTTTCGACCACATCTGGAAACAGGTGGACGAAAAGTTCTATGTCGCAGATATCCACGGAATCGACTGGGAAGGGTACAAGGAAACATACAGGAAGTTCCTGCCTCACATCGACAACAACTTCGACTTCCAGGAAATGCTTTCGGAAATGCTCGGAGAACTCAACGGTTCGCACACAGGTGCACGCTACAGATACAGAAGCGGTTTGAACATAGGTACTCTCGGAGCAATCTATGACAACGAATACAAAGGTGACGGACTTAAGATAAAGGAAATCCTCAAAGGAGGTCCTCTTTACATCGCCGATCCTGAGATCAAGGCAGGCGACATCATCACTGCCATCGACGGCCATGAGATAAAGGAAGGTGATGCGTGGTACGACCTTCTTCGTCAGAAAGGCGGCAGGAAAATGGTCATCGGTATTTCAAAGAACGGCAAGAAGGCCGTGGAAATGTATATTGAACCGGGATTCACGGATTATGTACAGATGTACGAAAGATGGGTGGACCAGAGAGCCGAGATGGTGAAGAAACTTTCAGGCGGAAGAATCGCGTATGTGCATGTGGAAGGTATGGATTCAGAAAGTTTCAGACGCGTCTATTCGGAACTTCTCGGCAAATACCGTTCTTGCGAGGCAGTCATCGTGGACACAAGACACAATGGAGGCGGATGGCTCCATGATGACCTTGCCACCCTGCTTTCTGGCCAGGGTTACATAAGGTTCGAGCCTCGTGGACAATACATCGGCACTGAACCATACAACAAATGGAACAAGCCTTCATGCGTACTTGTCGGAGAAGACAACTACTCTGATGCCTGCGGCTTCCCATATGTATACAAGACGCTCGGCATCGGCAAACTCATCGGAGCCCCGGTACCTGGTACGATGACCGCAGTATGGTGGGAAAATCAGATCGACCCTACCATCGTCTTCGGAATTCCTCAGGTGGGTGCGATTGGAGTGAAGGAAGGCAGATATCTGGAAAACATGCAGATCGAGCCTGACATCCTCGTATACAACGACCCGGCATCGGTGTTACGTGGAGAAGACAAGCAGTTAGAGGCTGCGGTAAAGGAAATGTTAAAGACTATTGAATCAAAGTAATGGACAAGAAAGCAGTAATCATTCCGACTTATAACGAGAAGGAGAACATCGAAAAGATCATCCGTGCAGTCTTCGCCCTGGAAGGAGAATACGACATTCTAGTGATTGAAGACGGCTCTCCCGACGGTACGGCAGCGATAGTAAGAGACCTGCAGGATGAATTCCCGCAAAGACTGTTCATGATCGAGAGAAAGGGTAAACTCGGGCTTGGAACGGCATACATCACAGGATTCAAGTGGTGTCTGGAAAACGGATATGACTACATTTTCGAGATGGATGCGGATTTCTCGCACAATCCGAACGACCTCCCGAAACTGTATGAAGCATGCCGTAACGGAGCGGATCTGGCCATCGGTTCACGATATTGCAACGGCATCAGCGTCATCAACTGGCCTATAGGCAGAGTGATCATGTCATACTATGCATCAGTATATGTACGCACCGTTCTCGGAATGGAGGTATATGATGCCACTGCAGGATTCAAATGCTATACAAGAAAAGTACTGGAAACCATCGATCTTGACAAAGTCAGGATGAAAGGCTACGGATTCCAGATCGAAATGAAGTACAGCACGTACAGACTCGGATTCAAGATCAAGGAAGTGCCTATCATCTTCGTCGACAGGACGGAAGGCACGTCAAAGATGAGCAGCGGAATCTTCGGTGAGGCATTCTGGGGCGTGATGAAACTGAAGATGAGAAAAATCAAGCCAAGAAGACAATGAAAGCGATCCTTTTACACAAGGCCACAATTGTGACCGCAAGCAAGGAAGCGGTCGGAAGCATCATCATCGCAGGTGAAAGGATTGCCGATGTGATATATGCTGAAGGTGAAGATTTTGACGACAGGGTCGATAATGCCCTTTCGAGATTTGACGAAGTGGAGAGGGTCGACCTCGAAGGAAAACATATCATGGCAGGCGGTATTGATGCCCATGTCCATTTCAGGGAGCCGGGCCTTACACACAAGGCCGATATACAGACAGAGTCAAGAGCAGCTGCAGCAGGTGGTGTCACAAGCGTAATCGACATGCCGAACACATCTCCTGCCACAATTTCTGCAGAGATGTTAAGGTCTAAGATCTCCATGGCAGAAGGCCGCACCGCCATCAACATCGGTTTCCATATCGGTGCTACAAACAGCAATTCAGACGAAATAATGAACCTTCTGGACTGCAATGCGGAGACAGTGGCAGGCGTAAAGGTCTTCATGGGTTCATCGACAGGCAACATGCTGGTCGACGAGGGAAACGCACTGGGAAGGTTATTCTCCATTAAGGGTAAGCCGGTTCTGGTCCACTGTGAAGACGAGGCGACGATCAAGTCCAATCTTCAGGCTGCCGTTGAAAAATATGGAGATGACATCCCGTTTGAGGAGCATGAGAACATCAGGAGCCGCAGAGCATGCATCATATCAAGCATCAAGGCTCTCGAAAAAGCCATAGCAAACGGCACGAGGCTGGTTCTGTGCCATATTTCCACTAAGGAAGAGATCGAGATGGTCAGGGCAGCAAAGACCAGCAACCCAGGCATCATCGCCGAGACCTCATGCAACTACCTTTGGTTCTGCAACGAAGACTACTCACGTCTTGGAAGCAAGGTAAAGTGCAATCCTTCAGTAAAGACTCCTCAGGACAGAAGCGCGCTCAGGGAAGCTCTGGCATCCGGCCTCATCGACACTATCGGATCTGACCATGCACCACACCTGCTTTCGGAAAAGGACGCTCCGTACACAAAGGCTCCTTCCGGTCTGCCGTCTATCCAGCAGAGTCTGCCGGTCCTGCTTACAATCGCTCAGCAGGAAGATATTCCGCTCACGAGAATAGCGGCAGTATTCTCTGAAAACGCATCAGACCTTTACGGGCTCAAAAGAGGTAAGATCCGCTACGGATATGCAGCCGATCTTGTGATCTTCGACAAGAACAAGGAATTTACAGTCAGAAACAAAGACCAGTACAGCAAATGCGGCTGGACTCCATACGCAGGCACGACTCTCAAAGGCACTATAGAGAAAGTCTACATAAATGGCCATGCAATAGATATCTCAGAACTTGAACAGACGGAAAACTTCGGAAAAACAATGACATTCAACGGACGATAATCTCCCCGATTATGAACGACTAACCGAAAAACGCATGTCACCTAAAGTACAACCAAACAAGGTACTGATCTATATCGCATCAACCTTTGCGATCACCCTGTGGGGAATGTCCTACATTTGGACAGACAAACTTATCGCCTTGGGGATACCTATCTTCTACTTCGTGTTTGTCAGGATTTTCCTGGCCGGAGTGATACTGTTTCTGTTCAACACCGCTTACGCCAGAATAAAGAGGATCCAGAAGGAGGATCTGCCGAAGTTCCTGCTTCTGGCGTTCTTTGAGCCGTTCATCTATTTCATCTGCGAGACCTACGGTCTGAAGGAGACCGGCTCCCCTACCATCAGCGCGATGGTGATCGCAACCATTCCGATCTTCTCCATCGGTGCCGGAATATTGTTCTTCAAGGAGAAGGTCAATGCCATAAACATCTTCGGCATTCTGTTCTCGCTTGTAGGTATCGTGATGGTGGCGATGGCCAAAGGTGCCCTCGGAGAGAATTTCGTATGGGGAATAGTCCTTCTTCTTATAGCGGTCATCGCAGAGGTAGGGCACGCATCGATCACAAAGAGCCTTTCAGGAAACTACTCAAGTCAGATCATCGTGATGTATCAGTTCCTGATAGGTTCTGTATACCTGTTACCTTTGTTCTTATGGAAGGGGCTCGACGGATTCAGCATAGAGACGCACCTTACTCCGGAGGTATGGTATCCGATCATATGTCTGGCAGTCTTATGTTCGAGCCTGGCATTTTCTCTGTGGGTCAGTACCATAAAGAATCTGGGGGTGGCAAAGTCAAGCATTTTCTCGGCTCTCATTCCTGTGGCTGCTGCGATCATCGCATGGCTGATCGGCCATGAGGTTCTGAATTCGCGTCAGTGGATCGGTATCGCCATCTCTACCCTCGGTGTCATAATGTCGCAATACACCCTCAAAAAAGACAAGTAGCACATCCTATTTTATCAGGCGGAGGGCGATGCGGGAGCGTTCCAGATCGACAGACAAGACTGTCACCTTGACCTGCTGATGAAGTTTGAATACTTTGGAAGGATCAGCCATTCCCTTGACCCCCATCTGAGACGCATGAATGAGACCATTCTGCTTGATGCCCACATCCACAAAGGCACCGAAGGCTGTGATATTAGTCACTATACCCGGAAGTTCCATACCAGTCCTGAGATCATCGATGGTCTTGATATCATGTGCAAACTCAAACTCCTGTGCGGACTCACGTGGGTCGCGGCCAGGCTTGCGAAGTTCCTGAAGAATGTCATTGACCGTAGGAAGGCCGAAATCACCACCTACATATCGTGAAGGATCAATCTTCGAGCATAGATCAGCATTTCCCACCAGTTCCCTTGTAGAAACACCAAGGTCTTTCGCCATACGGTCCACGAGATGATAGGCCTCCGGATGGACTGCAGAATTATCCAGAGGATTTTCCGCATCGGATATACGCAGGAATCCTGCACACTGTTCGAAAGCCTTCTCCCCCAGCCTTTTCACCTTCAGGAGTTCCTTACGGGACCTGTATGCACCATGCTCAGTCCTGTATTCCACGATATTCTCCGCAAGGGCAAGGCCGATACCCGAGACGTAACTCAAAAGATAACTGCTGGCGGTGTTGAGATTCACACCGACACTGTTCACACAACTTTCGACGGTATTATCAAGTTTCTCCTTGAGCAGTCCTTGATCCACATCATGCTGGTACTGTCCCACACCAAGAGATTTCGGATCGATCTTGACAAGTTCTGCCAGAGGATCCATCAGACGCCTTCCGATAGACACAGCACCACGAACAGTCACATCATATTCAGGGAACTCCTCGCGTGCAACATCTGATGCAGAATATATAGACGCACCATCCTCGCTGACTGTAAAGACTCTCACACCCTTCGGAAGAGGGACGCGCTTGATGAATTCCTCAGTCTCACGGCTTGCAGTACCATTACCGATGGCAATGACCTCGATTCCGTATTTCTGCACCATGGCTGACACAGCCTGGATGGACTTGATCTTTTCACTTACAGGCGGATGCGGGAAAATCGCCTCATTATGAAGGAGATTGCCCTGCTCATCGAGACATACGGCCTTGCATCCGGTCCTGAATCCGGGATCGATGGCAAGGGTGCGCTTCTGACCGACCGGAGGGGCAAGAAGCAACTGACGGAGGTTCTCTCCGAAGATACGGATGGATTCCACATCAGCCCTTTCCTTAGCCTCACGGATGACCTCGTTGGACACCGAAGGCTCCAGAAGCCTCTTGAACGAATCATCGAAAGCCATATGCATATGTTCCGCGAGAGGGGCTGCAGGATATCGTCTTTCCTGGCAGAAGTCATAATATATCTTCTTTCCGCATTTTTCCGGGTCGGCATCGATCTTTACCGAAATGAAGCCTTCCTCTTCGGCACGGAGGATAGCAAGGAGCCTGTGCGGAGCAATCCGCTCAAGAGATTCCGAGTAATCGAAATACGATCGATACTTCATTGCTGCCTGTCCGACAGCCTTTTTGGTCGCCTTTGTGACCAGACGTCTGGTCTTGAAAATGCTTCGCAGGGTTTCCCTTACGGATGCAGTCTCACTGAGACGTTCGGCGATGATATCGCGGGCTCCGGCAAGGGCATCATCAACAGAAGAGACCTTGTCTCCGACATATTTGCGTGCCTCCGGGAGAGGGTCGGTCAAGGAAACATTGTACATCTTGTCTGCAAGAGGTTCGAGGCCTGCTTCCTTGGCTATTACGGCACGGGTACGCCTCTTAGGCTTGAACGGAAGATAAAGGTCTTCCAGTTCACGCGACTCCACGCAGGTTTCTATCCTGTTTCTCAGGCCATCAGTCAAGGCTCCCGCCTGGGAGATAGTCTCAAGGATGGTGGTCTTGCGTTTGTCCATCTCAGCATAGACATCCGTCCAGTGCCTGATCTCAGCCACTGCAACCTCATCAAGGCCTCCCGTCCTCTCTTTACGGTATCTGCTGACAAAAGGGATCGTAGCCCCTTCTTCGAACAACTTCGCACAGTTCTCCACCTGCCATTCCCTCACATCCAACCTCTTCGCAATACTATTTATATATATTTCCTTCATAACCCGAATCAATCATGTGAAACCTGTTTCAACTGCTCCCGATATGCAGAAAATATCTGAGACTTGGAAACGAATCCGACATAAGTCCTGTCATGCTCGATCACCGGCAGATTCCACGCCTCAGTCTGCTCGAACTTTATCATCACCGCATCCATCTTGTCGTCCACATAGACATAAGCAGGAGCCGACCTCATGAAATTGTACACATGCAAGGTATCATACTGATCGTACTTGAACATATCCCTCCTGATATCCTCCAACGACACATATCCCTGAAAATGATTCCTCGAATCGACAACAGGGAAGATATTTCTCTTGGAACTGGAGACCACCTCCACAAGTTCCCTCAAGGTCGCATCAATCTTCACGGTACTGAAATCCGACTCTATCAGTTCACTCGTCTTGAGAAGGGTCAGCACTGCCTGATCACTATCGTGCGTAAGAAGTTCTCCTTTCTTGGCGATACGCTTTGTATAGATGGAATAGGGTTCGATAGACTTTGTCGCAGCATACGAGATCGTCGAAGTCAGAATCAGCGGGATAAGAAGTTCATAACCTCCTGTCATGTCCGCAATAAGGAAGATCGCCGTCATCGGAGCCTGCATCACACCTGCCATAAGACCTGCCATACCCACAAGAACGAAGTTCTGCTCAGGCACGACTCCCCCGCCTCCGACAAGATTTATTGTCCTCGCTACAAAGAATCCTGCAATCGCACCGATAAAAAGCGTAGGACCGAAGGTTCCTCCCACTCCACCACCTGCATTCGTGAATGACATCGAAAAGACTTTCAGGAGCAATATGAGCAGGAAGAAGACGGGAATCGACCATTCAGAATTCATAAAGAAAGACAGAACGGTCTGTCCATCGAAATCTATGTTCTCACCGTTCAGAAGTACATGCAGATGGTCGTATCCCTCACCATAAAGAGGCGGAAAAAGGAATATAAGCAGACCGAGGCACGAAGCGGAAATCGCCCAACGCACAAAAGGTCTTTCGATGCTCTTTATCTTGTCCTCAAGCCACAGGGTCATTCTGGTGAAATACACAGAACATGCAGCACAGAAAACGGAAAGGATCAGATAGAAAGGGATATTGTGCATGGTGAAGTCCGAAATCGTGCATTCGAAAGCGGGCTGGTCACCAAGGAATATATACGAGATCACAGTTGCCGATATGGTGGACAGCAGAAGCGGGAGGATGGAACTCATCGAGATGTTGAACAGAAGGATCTCGAGAGTGAAAAGGACTCCGGCGAGAGGAGCCTTGAATATGCCGGCAACTGCTCCTGCTGCACCGCAGCCGAGAAGGATTGTCATGTTCTTGTATGAGAGGCCCATATATCTGCCGACATTGGAACCGATCGCAGCACCCG
The DNA here is from genome assembly GCA_964645495.1 of uncultured Muribaculaceae bacterium. Taxonomy (GTDB): domain Bacteria; phylum Bacteroidota; class Bacteroidia; order Bacteroidales; family UBA932; genus Cryptobacteroides. The sequence goes on along the minus strand of CAZYCJ010000012.1, from coordinate 34,281 downwards.
TGTATACTATCGGCGCCTCCGCTCCCACCGAACCTCCGAATCCGATCGTCACAGACGAGGCCACCATTGAAGACCACATGTTATGCGGACGGATCTTGGACTCATTCTTGGACACCGCCAACAGCACCTTCGTGACTCCGTGACCGATATCATCCTTCACGACATACTTGACAAAAAGCATTGCCAGAAGCATACCGATACCGGGATAAATCAGGAAAAGAGCACTGTATGCAACTCCGTCAAACCAGGATGTGATCGAATGATGTATGAACTCGATGGCTGTCTTAAGAAAGACAGCAGCCAGACCACAGCAGATGCCGACGAAGATGGAAAGAATCATCATGCCGTCACGCTCGGACATTCCCTTGATGAAACGTCTGAGCGGAGAAAGAAAATCTTTTATGACAGTCCGTCCGGCCATATTATCACACAAATATAAGTAAAAAAGCCGGACTGCAGGTCATGCAGTCCGACATCTGTATACTTTTTTAAAATGATATCAGGCATCTGCGCCGTCATCGTCAGTAGAATATTGTGAGATGTTGTCATCCGGAAGACTTTCACCATCATTTCCGTCTCCCTCATCGCCATCATCACCGGCGAGCCAACGCTCCAGATCCTCGGTATCATCTGTCTTGACCTTGATCTTGACAAGATAAATGGCATCAGGAATCTCTACTGTCACTGCATAGAAACAAGTTCCGTCCGGCTTGTCATACTTTACCAGATCCGGAAAATAATCGCTATACCCCTTAGGATATTTCTCTGCAAATGCCGATGCCAGTTCTTCAGACATATTCTCGAAACTGACAATACCTCTCTTCTTTGGTGTTGTTGACATATCTTAAATCTCTAAATCCAGGTTAGTACTAAAAAACGGTGCAAGTGTAGGATATTTTTTTGAAATGAGCAACACAAGAGGCACTTTTTTATCAACATTCGGCGCTATTCGCGTCCAAGTTTGCTTTTAGCGTACTCCAAAGTCAACTTGAAGGTCTTCTTGTTGGTGGAAGGCGCCTCATACATGGCGTCAGTCATGATTCTCTCACAGATGGATCTCAGACCGCGGGCACCAAGTTTATTCTCGATGGAAGTATCCACGATAAGATCAAGGACGGCCGGCTCCATCTGGAGTCTGATGCCGTCAAGTTCGAACATCTTCTCATACTGGCGCATGAGAGCGTTCTTAGGCTCGGTAAGTATCCTCTTGAGGGCATCCCTGTCAAGATGGTCGAGATATGTGATCACGGGAAGACGTCCGATAATCTCAGGGATAAGTCCATATGACCTGAGATCCTGTGCTTCCACATACTGGAGAAGGTTCTCCTTGTCGATCTTCTGCCTGTTGGCTGCCCCGAAGCCGATGACCTGTGTATTGAGTCTCTGGGCGATACGGCGTTCGATACCCTCAAACGCACCTCCGCAGATGAAAAGGATATTCTGCGTGTTCACATGAAGGAACTCCTGCTCAGGATGCTTGCGTCCTCCCTGAGGAGGCACGTTCACGACACTTCCCTCAAGAAGTTTCAGCATGGCCTGCTGCACACCCTCGCCGGACACATCACGGGTGATCGAAGGATTGTCGCTCTTGCGGGCGATCTTGTCGATCTCGTCGATGAATACGATTCCCCTCTCGGCCTTGGCAACATCATAATCCGCCTCCTGAAGAAGTCGCGAAAGGATGCTCTCAACATCCTCTCCCACATAACCTGCCTCAGTGAGGACAGTCGCGTCTACGATCGTGAAAGGGACATCAAGAAGTTTCGCTATAGTCTTGGCCATCAAGGTCTTTCCCGTTCCGGTCGGCCCCACCATAAGGATATTGGATTTCTCAAGTTCCAGTTCATTATCGTCTGCAAGATTATTGTTCAGACGCTTGTAGTGGTTGTAGACTGCCACAGAAAGAAGTTTCTTGGCCCTGTCCTGACCTATCACATATTGGTCGAGATAGGCATGGATATCCTTCGGTTTCTTGTCGTTTTCGATCTTGCCAAGTCTTGCGGAAGCCTTTGATGCAGAATCGAAATCCTTGAGATAACTGTCTGCAAGCCTGACACAATCAGAACATATGCATGCATCAAGCCCCTGCAGCATGAGAGCGACTTCATGCTCACTCTTTCCGCAGAACATGCAATATCTGCCCTGCTTCTTGTCTTTTGCCATCGCTATTTCTTCTTTTTAGTAAGGATCTCGTCGATCATGCCATACTCGAGAGCCTCGGCTGAGGTCATCCAGAAATCACGGTCTCCGTCCGCATAGATCTTTTCGAGAGGCTGTCCCGAATGCTCGGAAATGATGGTATAGAGCTCCTTCTTCGTCTTCTCTATTTCCTGTGCTGCAATGAGGATGTCGGATGCCTGTCCGCGTGCACCGCCAAGAGGCTGATGGATCATCACCTTGGAGTGCGGAAGCGCAGACCTTTTACCTGTAGCACCGGCGCAGAGAAGCACCGAGCCCATAGAGGCCGCCATACCTGTACAGATAGTGGCCACATCCGGCTCCACCAGCTGCATGGTGTCATAGATGCCGAGGCCCGAAGAGACCACACCACCAGGAGTGTTGAGATAAAGCGAAATGTCGCTCGAACTGTCATTCGACGCAAGGAAGAGCAACTGAGCCTGGATGATGTTGGCCACATCATCGTCGATAGGAACGCCCAGGAAGATGATTCTGTCCATCATAAGACGGCTGAACACATCCATCGACGCCACATTCAGTTTCCTTTCCTCAATGATGGTAGGATTGATGTAACCGTCAAGAACCGATTCATATCTGTGCATCGTCATCGAACTGATGCGGTGCTCCAGCATTGCATATTTCTTAAATTCTTTATTCATATATTATAAGGTATAGATCTCTCGCCTCGCTACGCTCGCTCGAGATGACAATAAAAAGGGTCGGCTTTGCGAGCCGACCCGTATTGTTCATGAAAATTAATTCAACTCGCGGAATTTCTCGACAGAAATCTTCTTCTTCTTGAGGGATACAACCTCGCGCACGGCTGCAAAAGTCTTCTCGTTCTCCACCTGGTCAAGGATTCTTCTGCCCTGCTCCTCCTGAGAAAGAATGTTCTTTGCAAACGCCTCGAGCTGCTCCTCAGGAACATTGTTCATTCCGTACATAGCGAACTGATATGCAGCGAAACCCTTTGCGCTGGCGAGAAGGTCAGCCTCCTCTATCTTCACATTGTACTTCTGCATGAGGTAGTTGCGTACCATCTGCCACTTGTAGTCGATGATGAAGAGAGCCCAATCCTTCTCGATGTCCTCCATTGTGAACTTACCGTCGTTCACAACGAACACCCATCTCTTGAGGAACTTCTCCGCAACCTGTACGCCAGCCTTCTCAAGAAGGAAGTTCTTTGCGTCCTTAGAGAAACGGAAATCAGCCTCCTGAGCATACTCGGCACGGATCCTCTCCTCGATCTTTGCGTCGAATTCCTCCTCAGTCTTCACACCGAAGATCTTCTCGAAAGTCTCCTCAGTGAGAGGTGCGTTCACGAATGTCTTCACATTCTTCACGGTCATCTTGAACATAGGATCGAGGTCAGCCATCTCCTCCTTGCTCACCTTGAGCATTGACGAACGGTCAGTCTCGTTCTCGAAAGCCTCGTTCACATTCACATCAAGGACATCGCCAGGCTTTACACCCACGAATGACTTACGCACAGCCTCAGCCACATTGCGGAGAGCGACATAAGTACCCTCTACCTTCATATCTCCCTGCTCGAAGTCAACGATGATGAAATCATCCTCCTTAGCTTTCTTGCCTTCCTCAAGCGAACCATACTGCTTGAGAAGATTCTCCTTCATCTCCTTCTTTGCAGCCTCGGTCACATTGATTGTGTAATATACGATCTCATCGTCCTTTGAAAGTTCGAAGTTCACCTCAGGATTCTCTGCGATGTCGAACTTGAAGACGAACTCGTTTCCTGCCACCCAGTCAGTCTGCGGCTGATCCTCGCTTGGAAGAGGCTCGCCGAGGACACGGAGATTGTTCTCATGGATGAAGTTGTTAAGGCCCTCTGACACTACATCGTTCACTGCATCCACAAGGGCTGACTGGCCGTACATCTTCTCCACGAGAGACATCGGCACCATACCTTTGCGGAAGCCCTTGAACTCAGCCTTCTTCCTGTAGTCGTTGAGTTTCTTCTTCCTGCTGTCTGCATAATCCTCATTTGCTACCGTAAGGGTAAGTTCAAGATTGAGGTCGTCAATTCTGTTCTGATCAAGTTTCATTTCAATATATATTTTTGATTATTTTCGAAATAGCCTGCAAAATTAATCATTATAAGCGAATTTCCAAAAAATACGACTTAGAGCCATCATCTGGCACCTTTCCCGCGTCTTTTAGGATAGGAAACACGTGAATGATACATCTGCTGAAGGTAGGTCTTCATGGTCTCCTTGACCGTGGCGATCTCCCTGAGTGAAATGTCCGCCGATGTGAGTTGCCCTTCGGAAATCTTTCCTGCGGCAATCCCCTCCACAAGGGACGAGATGCTTTCCGGAGAATAGTCCTTCAGGCTTCTTGAAGCCGCCTCGACGGCATCGCAGAGCATAAGGATCACCTGCTCCTTGGTAAGAGGCTTCACTCCGTCATAATAGAAATCCGATACATCCTCAGGGTCTCCGCCCGCATTAAGATACTGATTCAGGAAATACGCGGTCGGAGTGGTTCCATGATGGGTGCGGATGAAGTCTGTCAGCACTTCCGGAAGTCCATGCTTCTCAGCAAGAGCGACACCGTCAGACACATGTCTGATTATCTCCTGGGCACTCTCCTTCGGAGAAAGTTCGGCATGATACTTAACGCCCGGATTCTCGTTCTCAGTGAAGCACTGAGGATTGGATATCTTTCCTATGTCATGATAAAGCGCCCCTGCCCTGACAAGAGGGACATTCGCATCGATGGAACGCGCGGCAGCATCGGCAAGGTTCATGACCTGCAGACAATGCTGGAAAGTGCCCGGAGCCTTGTCGGCAAGCATGCGCAGAAGAGGATTGCTGGTATCACTGAGTTCTACAAGTTTCGAGGTGGACACAAGTTTGAATATCTTCTCGAAAAGATAAACCAGAGGATATCCCGCTACAGAAAGGAAGGCACCGAGAGCCATGTCCAGAATGGTATGATAGTCCGCATAGGTCATTCCCTCGGCGAACCTGAATCCGAGCCACACCAGCACCATGACAGCAAACACTATCAGGGCGGTGACAAACTGTAGCCATCCTCGGTTGAACCGCTCGAAAGTGAGGATTCCCACGGTGCCGGCCACAAGGTAGATTACGAAAAGTTCCATACCGTTCGGTGCAAGGATCAGCATCGGCAGAAGCGAAATGAAGAACACCGAGAACACTATCCTTCTTGAGAAGAAGGCGATCTGATAGAAGACTATCAGCATGAACGGCATGAGATAGAAGAGATCAGGGTTGTTCTGCGCCACCCACGACGAACCCACCGCCGCTAAGGTGAACACCATGAGGAGGTAAAGATACTTGTTGAACTGCTCGAACACCCTGAAGTTGCAATAGTAGATTGCAAGGAAGAGGAGCAGGACAAGGAAGAATGAAATCAGGATATTACCTATCCACTGAAGAACCTGCGGCCCCACATAACCCACATTCGCATCATACTCAGCCTTATACGAATCCAGCAACTGCTCTATCTCGGCAGTCACCATCTCACCGTTCGACACAATGACAAGGCCTGACCTTACTACACCCTGGGTCCTGGACACATGCTCGAAATTCTCCTCATGCACAAGGTCGGTGGTCTGCTGGTCAAAGATGAGATCTGAAGCGACAAGGTCGGCAATACCCGCCACTGCGTACAGAGAATCCACATTGCACCCTGCACAGGCATCCTCTATGGCGGAACGAAGTACATTTCTCGCCCCCTCGACAGTATATACCTCGGAAACAGGCACCTTGACCGCCCTTCGCGCCTTCTGGACATATATCATTCCGTCCGCACTGGCCTGAACCCCCTCCAGAGACTGGTCCGTTGCCACCGGCATCACACCTTTGGAATATATTGACGAAAGTACATCAGCCATAACAGGTTTCAGAGATGTGAACTCACCCAGATCCATCTCAGCAAGAGCATCCTGAGCCCTGGCACTGACCTTCTGGTCATACCTGTAATAAGGAATGACCCTGAGTCCGGCCTGCTCCATCTCACGCTGATACTGCTCGTCAGTCTTGAGGATCGGGAAATCGAACTGGGCAATCAGGGTCTCATACTGCCACGGAGAGCCCTTCCTGTAGTCATAACTGAAGCGTGAATTTCTTGGCATTATGGCCACAAGGACGGCAAAAAGAAGGATCAGAGGCAGATAGACCTTGAATCCGCGAGGGAACTTGATATTCTCCATAACTATTTCATATTATCCATAGGGATGAACGAGAACTCATCCGCTATGAAGGCATCCATATCATACTTGTTGAGAAGTTCAACAAACCTGCCACACACTTTTGCGACATCATTTCTTCCGCTTACCGTCACGATCACATCCCCCCTGTAACTGATAACAGTGAGGGAGAACATGCGGGTACCGGAAGGTATCACAGGATAGAACTCCGTGACATATCTCTGCATCGCATCCGGCAGGATCACATTCCCCACCCTGCACACATCGTAGGTGGACATCGATGCTGTCTTGGCAAGAAACGCAGACGCTCCGGCTTTCCTCTCCTCCAGAGACTTCTTCCTGTCGAAAGCCTTTTCTATCTCTGATATGGTTCTCTGAGCGCTGTATGCAAGAGTATCGTTCTTCAACTGAGCCTCAAGAAGTTTCTTCTGGGACATAAGCACCGTCGTAAAAGGATATTCGTCAAGATTCCTGTTGTACGCCAGAAATACAGGTGTTGTATACGGGCGTATCGAAGCTGAAGGGACATATGGTCTGAGGTTGATCTGCACGGAAGCGACGATATACTCGCCTGGACTGATTACATCCGCAAGAGCCTCACTGACCGCATGGGAAAAGACCGGAGCAAGATATGTCACAGGAATATTCACCAACTGCATCCTGTCACCCTTCAGTTTCGACTGAGGTATCCTGATCTGGACCACATCCTCGCGGACGCAATCCTTGACAGGAGCATTGACCGCCTTTGCATCCATATACCATACAGGTCTCGAAGCGTTCATATCTTCCATCCTCGGCAGCGGGTCATCCCCTTCTGCAGGGAAATACGAACCTGACATCATTTTCACCGTGCCATCGCTGGATACAGGATACCCCGCCAGTTCCAAATACCTGTAAATCACCGCCTTGACAAAAGCCATAAGTCCATGGACGTCCACAAGGGTCCTGCTGAAATCAAAGCAGATCGTCTTGTGCGAGACAGAAACCTTGAACAGATATCCGTTCAGTGCAGGCTCCCCAAACAGATAAGGCTGGTCCGTATCCTTGATGTCAAACACCCTCACAGGAGCTTCGACAGGAATGAGGACATATTCGCCGTCCACCTCTCCGACAGTCACCGCCACCTGAGGAAAACGCCTGACAGCCTCGTTCAGAGCCTGTTCCAGAATCATCGTCCTTAAATGCATAGTCAGTGTCGCCACAAAGCGTGACGACACTGATGCATCGGCATTCGAGCCGTAAAGATATGCCATTCCTCCTAAAGGAGGATCAATGTATTGCTTCATCTGCTATTTGACAGCCATATCAACGATATCACCCTCGTCACCGTCGTAATAACCGGCATCGAGTTTTGCACGAACCTCTGTAAAGGCCTTGAGCGTACGCTCCACATCCTCCATCGAGTGAGCGGCAGTAGAGATGATACGGAAAATCACCATTCCCTTAGGAATCACCGGATAAATCACCACAGAGCAGAAGATTCCGTAATTCTCACGAAGGTCTACAGCCATTCTTGAAGCCTGACCTACTCCGCCCTTGATCTGCACAGGAGTCACACATGCCTCGGCAGGTCCGATCTCGAAACCGAGATTGCGGAAACCGTCCTGGAGAGCCTTGGTGACAGTGAAGAGCTTCTTTCTGAGCTCATCTCCCTCCTTGCTCCTTATGATCTCAAGCCTCTTGAGACCGCCCTCGACGAGAGCCATAGGAAGAGACTTCGCATAGATCTGAGAACGCATGTTGAAACGGAGGTAGTTGATGATCTTCTTAGGACCGGCAACGAAGCCACCGATCGAAGCCATTGACTTCGCATACGCACCGATATAAAGATCCACCTCGTCCATTACGCCGAAATGCTCCGATGTACCACGACCTGTAGGACCCATATTACCGAATCCGTGAGCATCATCGATGAGGATTCTGAACTTGTACTTCTTCTTGAGTTCCACGATCTTGTCGAGGAATCCGAGCGCACCTGTCATTCCGTACACACCCTCGGTGATGAGAAGGATGCCTCCGCCTGTCTCCTCGCAGAGTCTTGTAGCTCTCTGAAGGGTCTTCTCGCAACTCTCATAGTCGTTATGGCGGAAAGTCATTCTCTTACCCATGTGCATGCGGGCGCCGTCAATAAGACATGCATGTGCCTCAGAGTCATATACGATCACATCATGACGGTCCATGAGCGCATCGATCGTAGAAAGAATACCCTGGTATCCGAAGTTGAAGAGGAAGGCATCCTCCTTTCTCTCGAACTCGGCGAGTTCTCTTTCAAAACGCTCATGAAGATCGGTATGTCCGGTCATCATACGGCTTCCCATAGGATAGGCAAGTCCCCATTTTGCAGCAGCCTCGGCGTCAGCCTTTCTCACCTCCGGGTGATTTGCAAGACCAAGATAGTTGTTGAGGCTCCATACAAGGACATCCTTGCCCTGGAATTTCATATGAGGACCCAGTTCACCTTCGAGTTTCGGGAACATATAATATCCGAACGCCTTTGCGGCATACTGTCCGAGAGGACCGCCGGAATGCTTTTCTATTCTTTCAAAAATGTCTGTCATAACTTATGTCGGTTTGGTTTTGTACTTGATCTTTATGCATCAATATTTGCATAGTGCGCGTTCTGCTCGATGAACTCGCGGCGAGGAGGTACGTCATCTCCCATGAGCATAGAGAATGTGCGCTCAGCCTCGGCAGCATTTTCTATGGTGATCTGACGGAGAAGACGCTTCGACGGATCCATTGTAGTGGACTGAAGCTGCTCTGCACTCATCTCTCCAAGACCTTTATATCGCTGCACGAAAACGCCTTTGTCCGAGCCCTTTCCGAGTTGGAGTGTAGCCTCCTTGCGCTGAGCCTCTGTCCAGCAGTAGATCTCCTCCTTACCCTTCTTCACGAGATAGAGAGGCGGAGTCGCAAGATATACATATCCGTTCTTGATCAGGTCGATCATATAACGGAAGAAGAATGTCAGGATAAGTGTAGCAATGTGGCTTCCGTCAACATCGGCATCGGTCATGATGATGACCTTGTGATAGCGGAGTTTGCTGAGGTTCAGGGCCTTGCTGTCCTCTTCGGTACCGACGGTCACTCCGAGTGCGGTGTAGATGTTGCGGATCTCCTCACTCTCGAACACCCTGTGTTCCATAGCCTTCTCCACATTGAGGATCTTGCCTCGGAGAGGAAGGATGGCCTGAGTCATACGGTCACGGCCCTGCTTAGCAGTACCGCCCGCAGAGTCTCCCTCGACGAGGAAAAGTTCACATATCTCAGGATCTCTCGAAGAACAGTCCGCCAGTTTTCCCGGCATGCCTGCGCCAGACATCACAGTCTTTCTCTGCACCATCTCGCGTGCCTTTCTTGCAGCATGACGCGCAGTAGCGGCAAGAATCACCTTGTCGACAATGAGCTTCGCTTCCTTAGGATTTTCCTCAAGATACTGCTCAAGTGCGGCAGCTGTAGCCTGAGACACGGCTGACACCACCTCACCGTTTCCGAGTTTGGTCTTGGTCTGTCCCTCGAACTGAGGCTCCGCCACCTTCACTGATACGACAGCAGTAAGTCCCTCACGGAAATCATCGGCAGCAAGATCGAACTTGAGTTTCGCAAGCATACCCTGCTTGTCAGCATAGTTCTTCAAAGTCCTGGTAAGACCCATCTTGAAGCCCTGAAGGTGAGTACCGCCCTCTATGGTATTGATATTGTTCACATATGAATAGATCTTCTCGGTATAACTGGTATTATACTGGAGAGCGATCTCTATAGGAATGATCTTGTCTGTCTCAAGGTAGATCGGAGTCTCTATGAGCTTCTCCGCACCGCCGTCAAGATAGTCCACGAACTCACGGAGACCGAACTCAGAATAGAAGATGTCGCTTCTGAAATGTGTGGTCTCAAGTTCGTTTCCGTTCTCATCCACATCATGGACAAGATTACGCTTGTCGGTAAGCGAGAGATGGATACCCTTGTTCAAGTAAGCAAGCTCGCGCAGACGTGCTGCCAGAGTGTCGTACTTGTAGACAGTCGTCACCTGGAAGATCTCAGGATCCGGATGGAAGGTCACTGTCGTACCTGTATCCTCTGCCTCACCTACAACCTCGACCGGCTTGTAAGGCTTACCCTGCGAATACTCCTGCACGAAAATCTTGCCTTCACGATGAATCTCGGCCTTGAGATAGTCAGAAAGGGCGTTCACGCAGGATACACCCACACCGTGAAGACCTCCGGACACCTTGTAACTGTCCTTGCTGAACTTACCTCCGGCATGAAGGACTGTGAGAACGACTTCAAGAGCCGAACGGTTTTCCTTCTCATGCATGCCTGTAGGGATGCCTCGTCCGTTATCCTTTACAGTGATTGAATTATTCTCGTTGATGATCACCTCGATATGAGAGCAATAGCCGGCGAGAGCCTCGTCGATACTATTGTCAACCACCTCATACACAAGATGATGGAGGCCTCTTTCACCCACATCTCCGATATACATCGAAGGTCTCTTCCTCACGGCCTCGAGCCCCTCAAGCACCTGGATACTGTTGGCGGAATACTGTTCCGCCGAAGCGTTGCTGATTACTTCTTCGCTCATTATATCAAATTTACTGTTTTATTGTCACAAACAAACGGACAAATATAGTAATTTTTCCTATAAATTCAAGCAAATTCCAAGGGTAAAATACGCTCCTTTCTGAGCATAAAGAGGGTTATATTGGATGTTCATTCCGAGGAGGTTGCCCCCTCTTGCCCAGAATGAGATGCCACGGCTGGTGGCATATTCGAGATAAAGGCCCAGATCTGCATATCCCGGAACCGTACAGGCAACACTCGGGCGGGCAGAGGCGAAACGGCAGTCGGCACCTGCCGTGATCCTGCGTTTCCAGTTGTACTCGACCGCGATGTCTCCGGACACAGCGGCAGGCTTTACAAAACCCTGGTCGAAAGCCTCTCCTTCAGCATCAGAATACACGACTGAACCGTCTACCATCAGACTTTCGCTTTTCCAAAGGAAATCCAGTCCCGCCACCATCTTGCGGTAGGAAGCATGGCCGATTGAAGACAAAAGAGTCACTCCTATCTGATCAAGAAGCCCGTTGGCATAATTCACAAAACCGCCATAAATGTTATAAGTGAATCGGGAAGAAATGCGTCCTTCGAATCCTGCAGTGACATTCAGTCTTTCGACCGTCAGATCTGGATTATAAACAAATGCATGATGATTTCTTTCCAGGACAGACGAATAAGTGTCGACATAATTTCCACCACCGGCATGAACACGGAACTTCAGGGCGTCACGGACGATTCCGACCTCCAGAGTCACATCAGGATATATTATCTGTTCTTTGGAGACACCGCGCCCTACCAACTGATTCTCTGAAACCGCCTCACCGGCATCGTCATATACCGTTGCTTCATCATTTCCAAAAGCCTTCGCCACCTTCACTCCGATATCGGCCATGAAACGCGACCTGCGGTATACATAATGCGGCGTGATGCCGAACTGGCCCGCAGATGCCGTATACAATCCGCCATAACCGGCATAATCTGCTTCAACATCAAAAAAGAGCATGGAACCACGCACAGGAAATCCCACCGAAGCATCGACATCAAGAACATTTTCCTTAAGAATCTCTGCTTCAGGGGCAAGTCCTTTTACTGCATCATGCCCATGCCTGTACCTGGCATCGATACGGTAGTCAACGACGGTGGCAATGTCTTTAGATCCTACTGAAACTCCTGCCTCAACTGCATTGTACATACGATTCCTGCTGCGGTCCTTTACGGCAAGGTTCGAATACTTGCCCCAGAAGTCAGCATACCCACTCCCCCAATCACCATGACCCGCAAGACCGGCAGACGAGGCAAGATCATATCCTTTCCACACCTCATCAGTACCCTGGCCGTCCAGATTGAGATAATCTCCGATATATGACCTGTGACGTGCAAAGACATCCGCAGAGAAATCATCTGTCTTAAGATCAGGGGACCAGATCAGGTCAAGTTCAGGATGAAGCTGATAACCTGCACCTGCCCTGAGGTAGAACTTCCTTGAGCCGTCAGATGACGCAGACGGCTTCATCGAGAGAAGATAAGGATTGAACTCATACGACCCCTTGTACGGACTGTCAAAGACCGAATAGTCGAAGTCAAGGTCAAACCTCATCACGGTATCAGGCACTGCCATTTCAAGAACCGGCTTGTGCACCTCCATGAGTTTTCCCTCGTAAGCCCTGTCCACGACCACAGTCGGGTCAAGATCCTGGGCAGAAGACACGATTGCGGCAAAAGAAAAGGCCGCCATAGCAAGATATCTGTATATATTCACTTTCATTGTTCTCAAGTTTACTGTGCAGATGACATTTCCACGATCTTCCTGAGGCGCATGTTGACGTTGTCAAGTACATCATCCCCCTGGCCTTCAGGTTCATACCCGTCGCGAACGCTCTCAAAAGTAGCCTTCGCCTGCTCCACCTCACCACGCTCGGCAAAGGAATCTCCGAGCACGATGAAACTCTTGGCAAGCCAATATACCTGACCTGAGCTTGCATCGGCAAAAGCATATACCTTGTTCTCGACTTCAGCGAAGTCTCCCCTGTCATAGCAGTCCTGGATCAGCATATACGCAGCCTCCGCACCATATGCACCGGAAACATCCTTGGAAAGTGTCTCCATGATGGCGAATGCCTCGTCTCTACGGCTTGTGGCAAGATAGGACTTGGCCTTCACATAATCAGCCTCTACCTTCAATGCAGCATCCGAACGGGAATCGAACAGAAGGTGGTCGGCATTCTCGATCGCCTTCGACCAGTTGTGTCCCTTGAATGCCGAACGCATCATACCGGTGGTCGCCAGGAACTTGTTGTTCTCAAGAAGGGCAGACGAATATAGAGATGCATACGCCCCATAGGCATCTTCCCACCTTTCCAGTTTATATGAAAGATTCGCGAAATTCAGCATCGACAGTTCCACAAACGATCCCTCGCCTCCATCAATGACCTTACGGTAACTGTCGCAGGCCTGATCATTCTTTCCGAGACTCCTGTACGACTCGGCCATATAGAAGTCAGCCTTGTAGTCATGTCTGCCGTCAGGATACTTGTCCAGATATGACTGCAACGAGACAAGGGCCTTCTCGTAATTCTCCGAAAGGAAGATCTGTTCAGCCGAGTTGAATATCATATCCTCCTTCTCGTCGGCAGTCTTCGTGGCACCCTTGCCTATCTGCTCTATGTAAGCTATATATTCCTCAGGTTCGTTGCGGGTCTGATAAATGGACTCTATGGCCGCAAGCGCATCCTCGGCATATCCCGAAAGAGGCATCTTCTCGACCACGGTCTTGTAATAGCCCAAAGCATCATTGAACTGAGACTGGTTCCTCGCGAGGGATCCCATCTCGATGTATGCCTTTGCCACGAAAGTGCTGTCCTTCACCTGCTGCGCCAAAGTATTGAAGCATCTGAAGGCATTGTCATCATCCTCCCTGACGGCATATGTTCTTCCGAGTTCGAACAGTGCCTCAGGATAGAAACGCGCCGACGGAGAAGCCTCCATCACATGGGAGAGAAGTTCGATCTTCCTGGCCACGTTATTGTCCAGACCATAGGAAATCGCGGCCTGATAGTATGGATAAATGTCGTTTACATTGAAATAATCATTCAGGACCTGATCGTATGCGGTCGATGCCGCCTTGTAATCCTTTGCGATGAAATGACAGTCCGCCCTTCTTTCGAGCGCCTCCTTCCTGAACTTTACCGAGCTCTCGCCGAGATATTCGGCAAACCACTTGCTTGCAGCAGGATAATTCTCCTCCTTGAAATAGCAATATGCAATGTTGTATGAGATCTGATAAGATTCGGCACGTCCGTAAAGGGCCGAAGTGTTGTAAAGTTCCGTAAAGATCTCACGCGAATCCTTGTACTGGTCGTTGCGGTAGTACGATTCCGCAAGCCAGAAACGGGTCAACTGATTGAACCTGCTGCCCTTTTCGGAATAATATGCCGCAGCCTTCAGACATGGGATGGCCTTCCTGTAAGATCCGTTCCTGATGAGTTGGTTGGCTCTGAGATAGTTGGCCTTCATGTAGTTGTTCCTCATGTCGTCATCGAGTTCGTCGATCTGGTCGTAGGCATTCACCGCTCCCTCGTAATCACGGTTATAGAGGGCTGCGACTGCGATGTAACTGTTTATCCTGTCGCCCTTTTCGAGTTGCGGATACCGGTCGAGATAGTCCTGGAAGACTGAAGTGTCAGTGTTTAGGTCGAAAGCAAGTTTCGCCCAGTTGAAATGAGCGTCCTCAGCCATGTCCCTGTCGAATTCAAGGGCGGAGGCGTCCTTGAAGGCCTCCATCGCTGCCACCTTGTTCTTGGTCTGTATGTAACTGTATCCCAAGTGGTAGGAAGCCACCTGACCGATTGAGTCACGCCTCTCCCCCATCATCGAGAAAGCATCGATGGCGCCTTTATAGTCCTCCACCGCATAAAGAACGGAACCGCTGTAGAACCAGTCCGCCCTCGTCTTAGGCTGGCCGCCGCCCCGGGCATTGAGATCAAAGAACCTGCGGGCATTCTGCGCATCACCGAGCACCAGCCAAGACTCCGAAACGATTCTGGCCAGATGAGGCTTGCGTTCCTGAGGCATCAACTCATACATCTCGTCACCATGAGAAGTCACATACTCATGATCTCCAAGCATGAAACGGCTTTCCATGATGTAATAGCACGACATCTCCTTGAAACGGCTGTCCTTGGCAGATTTCCCGAACCAGTCGATGGCGGTCTTGAAATCCTTCTGAACATAGCTGATATACCCCAAGGCATAACGGGAAGGAGCCGTATAGTCAGAAAACACACGTTTCTCCACTTCAGCGAAATTGTCTTTTGCTGACTCAAGATCCCTGTTTTCAAGGTCACAATATGCCTTTCTGAACAGATACTCCGTCCTCTGACCCTTATACAACTGCTTCAATGACAGATTTTCGAGAATAGAGCCTGCCGCCTTGTAGTCATGGGCATCGAACAGGTTCAGAGCATGCTGCCACCTGAGTTGCGGAATGACGGCAGACTGAGGATTACGCATTATGAAGTCATGCATCCTCATGTCATACCCGGGCACCTGAGCCTTGGCATCTGCAAGTATGGAATAGGCCTCAGGATCTGCAGTCCTGCCCGACATCTTCTCGAAATCATAAGATGAGTAACTGTACATCCCTCTGTCAAACAGCCTCATGGTCTCACGCAGCCCGCTGTCCTGTGCATGTGCAGAGAAGGATGAAAATGTCATTACGGCAAACGCCGCCGCAACCAAAGATATGAATCTCATTATACGATATGTTTCTAAATTTCCAATAAAATACAAAATTAACCATTTTTCCACTATATTTGTATGGTTGTAACTAATTTTTTGGACAATGGAAGACAGGAATCCCATCATTTCATTCAAGAACGCAGACATCGTCAACGGAGAAGCTACTGTAATCTATGACTTCAGTATGGATGTATATCCGGGCGACTTCGTATACATCGTCGGAAAGGTCGGAACAGGAAAGACCTCTATCATCCGTACGATTATCGCAGAAAACCCTTTGACCAAAGGAAGCGGGACCGTATGCGGGCATGACCTCAATGGCATCAGGGACAAGGAGATACCGTATCTGAGAAGAAAGATGGGAGTGGTGTTCCAGGACTTCCAGTTACTCATGGACAGAAGCGTAGAGGACAATCTCAGGTTCGTCCTGAGCGCTACAGGCTGGAAGAATGAGAACGATATGTCCGGGAGAATAGCGTCGGTACTCGAAGCCGTGGGAATGGAAAGGAAGGCACACAAGATGCCTCACCAGCTGTCCGGAGGCGAGCAGCAGCGTATCGCCATCGCAAGGTCCCTGCTCAATGATCCTCAGGTGATCATAGCGGACGAGCCGACCGGAAATCTCGACAACGAGACCGCCGACGGCATCATGAAACTTCTGACCGGAATCAATCAGGAAAAAGGCACCGCCATCGTCATGGTCACCCACAACAGGCAGATTTTCGAGAAATACCCCGGCCGTGTCATGGTCTGCAAGGACGAGGCCTGCACAGAACAGGAGGAAGACGAGATCATTGACCTTGAACTCACCATCTGATGGAAAGGAAAGACAGATTTTTCCATGTGACGAAGTGGTTTTCGGCAAACATGGAGGCTCCGCAGACCGAACTGCACTACGACACTCCCTTCCATCTGCTGATCGCCGTCATCCTGTCCGCACAATGCACGGACAAGAGGGTCAACATCCACACCCCGCTGATATTCAAACGTTTCCCCGACCCTTCAGACCTTGCCTCGGCATCGTTTGAAGAGGTATTCGAACTCATAAAATCCATCTCATTCCCGAACAACAAAGCCAGGCATCTGATAGGCATGGCTCAGAAACTCGTCTCTGATTTCGGAGGCGAGGTACCATCGGAGACGGAACTTCTCGAGACCCTTCCGGGAGTAGGACGCAAGACAGCAAACGTCATCGCATCAGTCATATACGACAAGCCCGTGATCGCGGTAGACACCCATGTGTTCCGCGTATCAAGACGAATCGGACTGTCTGACGGAAAGACCGTCGAAGCCGTCGAAAAGGATCTCACAGAAGGTTTTGCCCCGGAACTCAGGCCTCGCGCCCACCATTGGCTCATTCTCCACGGCCGATATACCTGCACGGCCCGAAAACCCAAATGCGCAGAATGTGGTCTCAGGGAATGGTGCAGGGAATACATCACGGAAAACACCATGATCCGATGATTCAGGAGCCTTTCACAAATCCGTTCCGCTATGCGCCGCATCCTCTCGTACAGGAGGCTGCGCGACAGATCATAAGCCGCATCGACTCTTCTCCCGAACTCTCCTCGGCCTTTGATGAAGGCAAGATGCTCGGCGTGCTCGTCTGTGAATGCTCATCCCTCTACGCCTTCTCCGGCAACGTCGGAGGACGCAGCCACATCGAATGCTTCGTCCCTCCCGTCTTCGACCTTCTCGACCCAGAAGGTCATTTCAAACTAAAGGAAACGGAAATCTCGAAACTGACCGGAAGACTCAGAAAAATGGAGGGCGTCCTTGACTCTTCTCAGGAAGCGCTCAAGGCTGCCGTGGCTGACAAAGACAACGAACTGGACCTTATCCGCAGGACCAATGCCGAGAGGAAGCTCAAGCGAGATGCCTTACGCAAGGAACTTGACGCCGAGGGGCTTGAATATGCCGCTCTGATAAAGGAGAGCCAGTTTGAGAAAGCGGAATTAAAGAGGGCAAAAGACAGATGGAAGGAGGTCATCGGCAGCATTGAAAACGGGCTGACGGAGACTCAGGTCAGTATATCGGACATGAAGCGCAGGCGTGCAGGAATGTCCGAGGAACTGCAGAAATGGATATTCAGGCAGTATATCGTCCATAATGCTCTGGGTGAGAAGAAGTCCATACTGGACATCTTTGAAGAGAAGGGGCTTGTTCCGCCTGGCGGCACAGGAGAATGCGCTGCACCGAAACTTCTCGAATATGCCTACCGTAACGGATTGAGACCCATAGCGATGGGAGAGTTCTGGTATGGCAGGTCGCCTGAGACGGCTGTCCGCACCCATGGACATTTCTATCCTTCTTGCACATCGAAGTGCGGGCCGTTGCTGAACTTTATGATGATCGGCCTGAAAGGGATACCGTATTCAGAAGGTGTTGTGTTACAAGGACCCGATGTGATCTACGAGGACGAGTGGATCGTGGTGGTGGAAAAACCGTCCGGAATGCCATCAGTACCGGGCCTTGACGGGCAGACATCACTATCGGAATGGCTGAATGCCCGTGACTCTGAGGCAGGAACTGTCCACGAAGCAGTCCACCGCCTCGACATGGACACATCCGGAATCATGCTCTTCGCCAAGACCCCGGAAGCAGCGATCAACCTGCGCAAGCAGTTTGAAGAACACACCGTCCGCAAGACATACACGGCAAGGCTCTGTCCCCCGGACCACAGCCGGTTCACAGCAGAAGTGCAAGACCTGAAAACAGGAAATACAGGACGGATCGAACTGCCCCTATCTGCCGACTACGACGAAAGGCCACGGCAGAAAGTCGACAAGATGCAAGGCAAACCATCGCTCACCCTCTATGAAGTCACAGCCGTAAACCCTGACGGCACAACAGACATACTCTTCCATCCTCATACGGGACGGACACACCAGTTGCGCGTCCACGCCGCACACACCCTCGGCCTCGGCCGCCCGATCCTCGGCGACATGCTGTATGGCGGCTGCGGAACCGTCCTCTCCCCTTCCGGCACAGAATCCCACGCACCACACCGTCTGCACCTGCATGCCCTCAGCATCACCTTCACCCACCCTGCCACCGGCACTGAAATGACCCTCACCGCCGACAGGCTATCATATTAAAAAACCGGTCCACAGTATCCTGTGAACCGGTTCTGTACCATATGTCTTGGAAGAATTACTTCTTCTTTGCGTATCTCTGATAGAATTTGTCAACACGACCTGCAGTATCGACGAGCTTCATCTTACCAGTGTAGAATGGGTGAGATGTGTTTGAGATCTCAAGTTTCACAACCGGATACTCAACGCCTTCGATAACGATGGTCTCCTTAGTGTTCGCGCATGAGCGTGTGATGAACACAACATCGTTTGACATATCCTTGAAAGCTACAAGACGGTAGGTTTCGGGATGTATACCTTTCTTCATAACGTTATAAAAATTTAGTTAACTATTTTTGCGCGGCAAATATACAGCCTTTCTTTTAAAATTCCAACCTTTATCTACATTTTTCCTCTTTATAATGTTCCAAATAATGATAGATAATACGGAAATGACATGCCACCCCCGGCTAGGGGGTGCCACAAAGTGGCGGGGGTCATTGAAGTATTACCTATCATTATTTGATTCTATACGGAAGATCGTCATAAAGGCTGAATTTCTTCGCCTTGCGGATCCACTTCTGCTCCTCCACCTTGACATGCTCTCTCATATCCTCAACCGAAACCGTTCCGTTCACGAAATCAAGCAGCACCTGATCCGACAGCTTGGCCTCAAACCCATCCTCCAGAACAAACTCCTGATACCTCTCCTTGAAATACCTGATCATCAAGAGAGTATGGATCAGCGAATGATACTCGACTCCCGGTTCAAGCATGATCTGATAGCCGAAACACTTCTTGCCCTCATACCTTCCGCACGAAGGAGTGAACGAACAAGGACGAAGCATCACCCCATCAGCCACAGGCACATGCTCCGCCGAAGAAGTCTTCACATACGGAGCACCTATATATTCATATGGTCTGGCGGTACCGATTGCCGGAGACACATTCGTATTGTTCCAAAGACCGCCGCCGCTATAAAGGTCGCAGGTGAAAAGCCCCGGAATATCCGAAGCAGGAGCAATGGTCCAAGGCATGAGTTGCTTGTTCGAATCGGTCGCAAGCGCGGAAATCACATGAAGTGCGAATTTCGCACCGATCTCATGATAATAAAGATTGACAAGTTCACCAAGCGTAAGACCATGACGATGAGAGACTTTCGGCACCCAATCCTCCTGAACGGACGACGGCATGGTACCTTCCACCACGCGTCCTGCCGGATTGATATGGTCGACAACATACATCGACGGAGCATCATCCTTCATGGACTTGAGCGCATCCATGAGACGGAAAACATCCTTAGTGTAATTGAAATATCTCGAGCCAACATCCTGGATCTCCACCACCACGGCATTGAGACCGCGGAGTTCGCCCATAGTAAACTCGATATGATTGGTAAGAGGGGTCAACTCAGTGTCACGCGGAGAAAAGATGACCTGAAGATTTCCGCGCTCTGCGAAAATATCGTACATATATCTTCCCCGCTCAGTATCCCAGCAGTTCTGGGTACAGAAACACCCGACCTTGCCCTCAAGCAAGGCCTTGTCGAGCTGTTCCTCAAGAGAAGTGGTTCGGAATGAGAACATAGTTTATGGTATAGATCCCGCGGCTACGCTCGGGATGACATGAATCAGCGGGATGACATGATGTCATTTGCAATATCGATGATCTGCTGCGCAAGGGCGCCAGCGGCTTCTTTGGTGGAAGCCTCGGCGTAAATACGTATGATAGGCTCAGTGTTTGAGCGGCGAAGATGCACCCACTCCTTACGCGCCTCGAAAGAGATCTTCACACCGTCGATGGTATTGACATCCTCCGCAGCATAAACCGTCTTGACTTCATCGAGAATCCTGTCAATGAGACCTTTGTCAGAAAGTTCGATCTTGTTCTTTGCAATGACATATCTCGGATATGTGGCAAGAAGTTCAGACACTTTCATCTTCTTATAAGCCAGGTTGGTGAGGAAGAGAGCGACTCCCACCATCGCATCACGACCGTAATGAAGTGCAGGATAGATCACACCACCGTTGCCTTCACCTCCGATAAGAGCACCGCACTCCTTCATCCTCGTAGTCACATTGACCTCACCCACAGCGGCCGCGAAATACTCTCCGCCATACTGCTCGGTCACGTCGCGGAGCGCCCTTGAAGAGGAAAGATTGGACGAAGTGGTCATCACATACGGCGCAGCAACCTCCTCCATTGACTTCCCTGTCTCAAGAGCTTCATTGTAAACTCGCGACAGAAGGTAGTCAGCCACGCTCACAAGAGTATATTCCTCACCGAAAGGCGTACCGTCCTCACAGATAAGAGCCAGACGGTCCACGTCAGGATCCACAGAAATTCCGATATCGGCCTTGTTCGCAACCACGGCTTCGCTCAATTCCACAAGATTGGAAGGAAGAGGCTCGGGATTGTGAGCGAACTCACCTGTCGGCTCGCAATTGACGCACACACATTCCACGCCCAAGCGTTCGAGGAGACGAGGCATGATGATACCACCGACAGAATTCACAGCATCAAGTGCAACCTTGAAGCCGGCAGCCTTGACAGCCTCCACATCCACTGCAGGAAGCGCGAGCACTGCATCAAGGTGTCCGTCAGTAAAGTCCTTCTCCTCAATATCGCCGAGAGAATCCACATCAGCAAATGCAAAATCCTCTTTTTCAGCACATTCAAGAATAGCGGCACCTTCCTCCGCATTGAGGAACTCACCCTTTTCATTCAGAAGTTTGAGGGCATTCCACTGCTTAGGGTTATGCGATGCAGTCAGGATGATACCTCCGTCAGCCTTTTCGAACACCACCGCCATCTCAGTGGTCGGGGTAGAAGCAAATCCCGCCTTCACCACATCCACGCCGCAGGCAACAAGGGTTCCGCAAACCAGTTGTTCAACCATATCACCTGAAAGACGCGCATCCTTTCCTACCACCACCTTATATCTCTCACCCTCTGCCTTCGGACGGCGTTCTTTCATCTTCTCACAATATGCATATGTAAACTTCACGATATCAAGCGGCGTAAGGGCCTCGCCCGGAGCGCCTCCGATGGTGCCACGAATACCGGAAATGGATTTAATCAGTGTCATGACTGTCATTATTTTTATATGGTTACAGATCCTTCGCTGATGCTCAGGATGACATATCAACGTTTACGTTGACACTCATATCATGCAAAATTAAAGTTTTATGCGAGCAATTACAAATTTAATATTACTTTTGCAGCCCTAAACGGAATTTACATGAAAGCAATCTGGACTATACTTCTGCTCATCGCATCGAATGTATTCATGACATTCGCTTGGTACGGACATCTCAAACTTCAGGAGATGAAGATATCATCCAACTGGCCGCTCATCGCCGTAATAATGTTCTCGTGGGGAATCGCCCTATTCGAATACTGCGCACAAGTACCGGCCAACAGGATCGGATTCATCGACAACGGCGGCCCGTTCAACCTGATGCAGCTGAAGGTCATCCAGGAGGTGATTTCGCTGACGGTATTCACCCTGATCGCAATGGTCATGTTCAAAGGCCAGGCCCTCCAATGGAACCATTTCGCAGCATTCTTCTGCCTTATCATGGCCGTTTTCTTTGTGTTTTTGAAATAAAACATCAAAAAACCAAAGAAAAATTTGGAAATAAAGAAAAAATGCGTACCTTTGCAATCCCAAACGATAAAACGGTCGGTTCGTATAACGGTTAGTACTCAAGATTCTCAATCTTGCAATAGGGGTTCGATTCCCCTACCGACTACCGGAAGCCTAGCACACAGCTAGGCTTTTTTCGTATATTTGCACCTGCATGTTCAAAAGGATAGTCATAGCATCGGACTCGTTCAAAGGGTCGTTGTCTTCGTCTGAAGTGGCGATGGCTGCGGCTGAGCAGCGTCTACCCTATCGATCCTTGTCCGCAAACAGAAAGCGACCTCAGGAACGCCATGCGTCCGGAAGTCGCCTCCGGAAATATCACAAGGACTGTCGCTACAGCACTGGAATCACTTTTTCCATCCTCGTTCCGCGAGAGCCTTTGACAAGGACAGTCGCGCCATCGACAGGATGCGTTTCAAGCCATTGTGCCAACTGATCCGAAGTCTCGAAATATACCTCAGGGTCATATCCGTCTCGGGAAGCGGCACAGAATTCCTTTCCTACAAAGAAAGTCTTGGAAAGACCCAGAGACGCCACCTTGGCAATGACAGCCTCATGCTCCTTGAGAGAGTCCGAGCCAAGTTCGAGCATATCCCCGAGCATCGCTATCTTATTGTCCGACATCACATTGGCAAAATTGTCCAAGGCAGCAGACATGCTCGTAGGATTGGCGTTGTAAGCATCCACAATCAGCACATTACGGCCTGTCCTGGTCATCTGCGAACGGTTGTTCGACGGCACATATTTCTCTATAGCCTCCAAAGCATCTTCCATCGACACACCGAAATGGAGCCCTACGGCAAGGGCAGACATGACGTTATCGGCATTGTAGGTGCCTACGAGGTTGGTGTTGATCCGGGGAGATGTCTCGACTTCGCTCGACATGACAGAGGAAGACGACATGACAGCGACAGAAGAGGAAATGGAAGCGGGCAGGGAGATACGGAGGTACGGATGGTCGGAGTCGGACGGAAGGACCTTGGCGCCCATATAGTCAAGACCATACGGGATCACAAGCGAATAAGGACGCTCCGGGTCGCTCTGAAGATTACGTTCCGAGGCCATCCTGCACAGATACGGATTGTCCACATTCAGGAATACCTTGTCCGAAGTCCTGCGGAGATAGTCATACAGTTCACCTTTCGTATTCATCACACCCTCGAAACTGCCGAAACCCAGAAGATGAGCCTTGCCGACATTTGTGATGAGTCCGAAATTCGGCAGAGCGATATCCACGAGTTCCTTTATGTCACCCGGATGACTCGCGCCCATCTCCACGACGGCGATCTGAGTCTCGGAATTGATCTTCAGGAGAGTCAACGGTACTCCGATGCTATTGTTGAGATTGCCTTCGGTCGCGGTCACACGGTACTTTCTGGAAAGCACTTCCCTTATGAGTTCCTTCGTGGTGGTCTTTCCGTTTGTTCCTGTCAAGGCTATGACCGTCAGGGGCTTGCCATCAACAAAAGTCATTGATCTGTGCCATCTGGCGAGTTCCTGGAGGGTCTTCAACGTATCCTCGACCTTGACAAGACGAGGGTCATCGGACTTAGCCACTTCGGCATCGGCATCCACCACGGCATACGCAGCACCGGCCTCAAGAGCCTTGAGGGCGTATTCATTCCCATCGAAGTTCTCCCCCTTGAGGGCGAAGAACATCTCTCCACCTTTAAGAGTGCGGGTGTCGGTTGTCACCGCCCCGCACTCCTTATACTTACTATATATTTCAACTATTGAGTTCATATTAAAGTCCGGTCGAGCCGAATCCGCCGGCTCCTCTTTCAGTGTCATCAAGAACCTCGACTTCATCCCAATCAACCTTCTCATATCTCGCCACAACCATCTGGGCAATCCTCTCGCCAGGGTTCACGACAAAAGGCTCATTCGAAAGGTTGACAAGGATAACCTTCACCTCACCTCGATAATCGGCATCAATGGTTCCCGGAGAGTTCAGTACCGAAATACCGGATTTTGCAGCAAGGCCGCTACGAGGGCGCACCTGAGCCTCCGTGCCTTCGGGCAGGGCGATGAAAAGTCCTGTCGGAATCATGGCCCTTTCGAGAGGACCGAGGGTGACAGGCTCCGCTATATTGGCCTTGAGATCCATCCCGGCCGACTTTTCTGTTGCGTAGGCCGGGGTAGGATAAGCCGACTTGTTAATAATTCTTACTTTCATATTAATCGATGTTAGGTTCGTCCCAGACGACGGTCCCGGTACACTTTACATTAACGCTTTCGTCACCGCATGAAAGGATGAAATCGCCCTCCTCAAGGGTCCACTTGCCATAATAATTCACAAAGGCAAGATCCTTGGCAGTAACCTCCAACTCAACAGTCTTTGTCTCACCAGGAGCAAGTTCCACCTTGTCAAACGCACGCAGGCGACGCACATCAGGAGTCGAACTTGCATATAGGTCGGTCGAGAAAAGAAGAACACTCTCCTTACCAGCACGGGCACCGACATTCGTCACATCGACCGTCACCTTCAGCACATCGCCGGCACCGAACTCAGTAGCGGAAACCGTCATGTTCGAATAGTCATATACTGTATAACTCAGACCGTGTCCGAAAGGCCACTGAACATCCATCACTGCATTGTAGTTATATGATCCAGCCATAGTTGTCTGATTTTCAGAAGGCTTGTAATCATATACCGCGAACTTATTCGTATACTTAGGATAGGTGAACGGCAGTTTTCCGCTGAAGTTCTCCTCTCCCGCGAGAAGAGCAGCAAGGGCATCACCACCGTAGTTACCAGGAAGAAGGACATCCACGACTGCTGTAGCCATGTTCTCGATATCGTTGATGATACGAGGACGGCCCTCATTCAGAATGAGGATGATCGGACGACCGGTAGCAGCGAGAGACTTCACGAGATTCTTCTGATTGGCAGACAGATTCAGGTCATCATCATTGCCCGGAGTCTCACAATATGTGTTCTCACCGATGCAGGCGATGATCACATCAGACTTGCGGGCAGCCTTGACTGCCTCCTTGATGCCGGTATCCTCATCATGTTTCCAATTGGAACTCATGAGGTCATACTCGACGCCAGGCACATATGTAAGATTGTCAAACTTCTGAGACAGAGCCTCATAGATGGTATTATACTTCTCGGTGAAGGCTGGGATCGAAGCGCCATGTCCCTGCCATGTATATGACCATCCACCGTTAAGAGTCCTCATAGAATTGGCGTTAGGGCCGGTCAGAAGGATGCGGAGATCCTTCTTCAAAGGCAGGATGCCGTTGTTCTTAAGAAGCACCATAGACTCGACAGCCGCATCATATGAAAGTCTGGCATGAGCCTCGCCGCCAAACTCAGGATATGCCTCAAGTCCGGTATCAGGCATATCGAAAAGGCCCAGACGGAATTTGAGACGAAGAACACGACGTACCGCATCATCAACGCGAGACATAGGCACCTCGCCTTCCTCGACAAGTTCCTTGAGGTCAATGGCGAACTGGCAGTCATATGGAACCATCGACATATCGATACCTGCATTGATCGCAAGTTTCACCGCCTCTTTCGCACTCGATGCCACACGCTCACGGGTATAGAGGTTGAGAATGTCAGCCCAATCCGTAACGATCATACCGTCCCAGTTGAGATCTTCCTTCACCCACTTTGTAAGGAGTTCGGTGTTGCAATGGAACGGCAATCCGTTGTTGCTTGCAGAATTCACCATGATAGTGAGCGCACCTGCCTGCATTGCCTCCTTGAATGGTTCGAAATGCTTCTCGCGAAGTTCCGATGCGGCGATCGAAGAAGGCGTACGGTCCTGGCCTGTCACAGGCACCCCATAACCCATGAAATGTTTCGCACATGCAGCGATATTGTACATGCCGATGTGATTAGGATCATCTCCCTGCATACCCTTGACTTCTGCTACAGCCATCTGTGCATTGACATAAGTATCCTCACCGAAACTCTCCCACACGCGAGGCCACTCAGGATTTCTTCCGAGGTCCATTGTAGGCGAGAATGTCCAAGGGACATTGGCTGCACGGCTCTCGTAAGCAGTCACCTTACCCATGTTGTATGCATGCTGACGGTTGAATGTAGCAGCGATATTCACCTCCTGAGGGAAAAGAGTTCCGCCTGCAACATATGTGACGCCATGGATATGATCAAGACCATACAGACATGGGATACCCATGGTCTCCATCGAGAGGCGGTTGAGTTCAACGATGAACTCATTGTATTTTTCTCTTGTCTGAGCGACATCTCCTGGTGTATTGAGGACAGAACCGATCTTATATTCCTTGATGGCATTTATGCCAGCCTCTGTGAGCGTGGTTCCGTTGGCCACAGCCGTGGCATTGAGTTGAGTCATCTGGCCCACCTTCTCCTCGAGCGTCATCCTCTTGAGAACCTTCTCGACCTTAGCCTCGATCTGTGCATCCTTTGGGATAGCAGGTGCGACCTGCTCTGGACGGCAGCATGAAGCCAGAAGGGCAACCGCCGCCGCAGAAATAGCAATGATTCTGTTCAGTTTCATATTGTTCGTGGTTAATAATAAGTAGTCAATCGCACAAAAATACGAAACATTATGCAGAATTCAAACAACACCAGACTACCTCACAAGCCTTCCTTCATAATCCACCCGGAACATTCCGAACGGATCCAATGAAGCATCGATGGCAACTGCCGCTTCAAGACGGAGCACGGTGCGGCCGGCATCGTAATCATGCAAGCCAAGATCAGTCCACCATTCCGCCACATCAGACGGCACCCGTGCCCCAAGGCTCTTCAGCACAGAAACAAGTCTGCCCACTGTCACTTCACCATTACCAAGATCAAGAGGAAACGGGCAATAATCCGAAGCATACACTTCTTCCGCCAGCAAAGGGTCGCTGCCGCGGAACCAGGTCTGGTTGGCCCATCCCACATTCCGTCCTTCTCCCCTCATGACTCCCGTGGCCCCTATTTTCTGAAGGGCCTTGAAATGAGGGTCATCCACAGGAAGATCCAGATATGGCATAAGATAACATCCTGCATCCAGAAGAGCCTCCTGCACCCGACGTACACCGACTCCTTTCACTTCGCAATCTCCGGTCACAGACAGTGCTGCAAGTGCACCGGCTGCCTGTCCCAACTGCATCACCACAGGCTGAAGTCTCGTGGCCCCGTTAATCAGATTCGATACCGACACCGACTTCTCGGCCACAATCAGATCCTTAACATCATCCTGTTCCGGAACCATGACCCCCATCGGCACATTGAAGGAAGGAATCGGATAGAACTCAAGATCCGGAAGTTTCTGCCACTCAGGATGACGGAAATGATGATGATCGACAGCATAATCCCCGACAGCAATACCAGTCCTGTAATAAGGATATCTGCAATCATATGGGGCGGCAGCAGCATCAAGAGTGAAGAAAGTCTCTCCTACGATACGCCTGGACTCCCGGTGGTACGGGAAGAAAGGCAGGCGATCCTCCGTCGGGAACTCATCATCCGCAAGACCCAGATTCTTCATACCGAGTTCCGTCTGGATATAATACAGAAAACTCATAGTAAACTCCTTCGCCTCATCATATGCCTTCTGCCGTTCCTCACGGGACATTTCTATCGTATTTATGTAGTAATCATTACCATATATAGGCCAGTTTATCATATACTTCCCGTTCGGTGTACGGCCATATGTGATCATCATATCCGGACTCCATATAGTCTGTCCCGTCTCCGGAACAGTATTATTCGGACCCTTCGCGCAATTGTAGAACACAGACGGATCATAATTCTCCGGCTTTTCCACAGTCATATCGGCATCAGGGCCATAATCCTTAAGCATCGCCACATAGGTAAGATCCTGAATGATATCGTTATCTTCAGCAGGAGCTATCGACTCCCCCGTATCGGATGACGATTCCATTCCTATCTTATACGCGACACCGCAGGCCTTGGCTACATCGCCAAGTTCTGTCGCATCTATAAGGACATCAGCAATGACAGTGTGCTTTCTCCCTTCAGGTCCGCATAAAACCACTTTCCAGTCATCTTCCCCTTCAGGATTCACACTCACCATGAAGGTCTTACGTCTGACATCAAGCAGATCTCCGCAACCTTCCGCCATATTCGTCAACACTTCCTGACCGACATGCGGCTCGAAATTGATATTGCTGACCCAGCCGGTCTTCAACGCATCCCAACCTCCATATATCCTGGACAATGAATCAGCGAATTCACCGAAAAGGCCGCTCCGAAGGTTATAATTGCCATCGATACAACTGACGCCGGCAGCAGTAAGCATTCCCCCGACCCACGGAGTCTCTTCCACCACCATCGTACGTACTCCCATTCTTGCAGACTGGATTCCTGCGGTAATTCCGCTCGCACCGCCACCTACGACAAGCACATCCACACTTTCCTGCCTCATACATGAGGACAAAACCAGCGCAATAGTCAACACTACGACAACTTTTCTGATCAGAATTGATATCATATTAAAAATTTATAAATAATTATCGTGGCAAAATTAAAATTTTTTACTAATATTAATTAACTTTGAGGTTGGAAAACAAACATAAATAACATGAATAAATCAATCACAATTCTATTGACCGCTCTCGCACTTGCATTTTGTGCGGAAGTGTCGGCAAAAAAGACTAAGGAAATCAAGGAAACTCCTGCTTCTGACAGCCGCATTGAATACACAGGAAGAACAGCTGTAAACGGAACAGATGTATCGTACGACTGGAGCGGAGTCTTCTTCAGAGTGAAGTTTAACGGGCCATATCTGGCTATAAGATGCTCTGACACAAAGAACTGCTGGTTCAACCAGTGGACTGACAAGGAAATGAGTCCGGAAGCAGACCGCGTATTCATGGCCGGTGCAAAAGACACTGTCATCGTGCTTGCGGAAGGCCTCGGCAAAGGAGAGCATGAGGTCATCCTCCAGAAAAGAACCGAAGGCGAGCAGGGACGCTTCACGGTGCATTCATTCCTGACAGAGGGCGAAATTCTTCAAGCCGACGGACGCAGAGAAAGACACATAGAGTTCATAGGTGACTCATATACATGCGGTTACGGCACCGAGAGCCATGACAAGAACGATCCGTTCCTTGCCGAAACTGAAAACTGCAACCTCACATATGCAGCAATCACCGCACGTTATTTCGGAGCGGACTTCAACCTTGTCAGCCATTCAGGACAGGGAATCGCACGCAACTATGACAACGCAGGTCCGGGCTACCACATGCCACACCGTTACAAGCAGGTATTCAATGCTGCAAAGGAGCCTCTCTGGGAGCCTTCAATGGGAGCGTACACTCCTGACATTGTTGTCATCTATCTGGGCACCAACGATTTCTCGACAGGAGAGCAGCCGCTTGAAGTCAATTTCAGGAACAACTATATAGTTCTCTTGCAGAGGATCAAGGCAAATTACGGCGAGGACACACCTATACTCTGCATGGGATCGAATGCAAATCCATACCTTTATGACTACATCCGCAGTGCAGTCATCGTCAGCGGTCTGAAGAAGGTTGCATATATGACCGTGTCTAATTTTGCACACAACCATGAGGATGACCTTGGTGCAAGCTGGCATCCTAACTATCAGGGACATATCAAGGTAGCAAGTTGCATGATTCCTTACATTTCCACTCTCACCGGATGGCCGATGGAGGAAAAACCATACAGATAATATGAAGAAGATACTGGTATTTGCAATTGCGGTCGGAACCGCGGTAAGTGCCAATGCGGAAAGCATCAAAGGCACGGTAAAGGACACCGAAGGCAAAGGAATTGCCGGAGTAGTGGTATCGAACGGTCTCAACACCGTACAGACCGATGCGAAAGGAAGATTCAGGATAGATGCCGACGAGGACAGCAGATTCGTATTCATCAGCACCCCATCCGGTTATATTTCATCCACCTTGGATGGCAACACCCTGTTTTACAAGGAGATCGATCCGAAGACAAAGAAATACGACTTCATAGTCGAGAAAAACGCTAAAGACGACACCAATCACAACCTGATAGTGATTGCAGACCCTCAGATCAGCGAGAGAAGCGAACTTCCCGACCTCAAAAAGCATTCAGATGACATCGCTGCCTACATCAAGGAGATGGACGGAGATTACACCTTAGGCATATGCCTTGGAGACGTTGTAGGCTGGGACCACAGCATCTATCCCGAGTACAACAAGATAATGTCCAAGACCGGCATAGAATACAGATATGTCATCGGAAACCACGACATGACCAACTACGGACGTTCGCACGAGACCTCGATGAAGGATTACGAAGACATGTACGGCCCATGCTGGTACTCGTTCAACGTAGGAAAGGTCCACTACATCGTACTCAACGACAATTTCTTCATCGGACGTGACTGGTTCTATATCGGATATCTCGACGAGAGACAGATCAGATGGCTCGAGAACGACCTCTCATATATTCCGGAAGGATCCAAGATCGTGGTATCGCTGCATATCCCTACAACTCTGGACAAGTCCGATCGCGAGGCGTTCAGCACAGGGACTATGCTCGACAATCTGAGCAACAAGCCGGCACTTTACCAGATGCTCCGTCCATATGAAACACTTATTCTCTCAGGTCACATGCACACGGCTGACTATGAACAGATTGCACCGAACATCACCGAGATCAACATCGCCGGCCTTTGCGGCGCGTGGTGGTGCGGCGAAGTCTGCATAGACGGAACGCCTGCAGGATTCAAGCACTTCGACATGGACGGTGAGAAGAGCACATGGATATACAAAGGCTGCGGACATCCTCTTGATTATCAGATGAAGGTCTATGTTGACGACCCTTCATACCCGGGAGAAGTCATTGCCAATGTATGGGACTACGATCCGCAGTGGAAGGTGGAATATTTCGAAGACGGCAGCAAAGTATGCGACATGGAGCGTTTCAAGGCTCAGGACATTCTCGCCAAGGAACTATACAAGGACCCGTCAAGCCTCAAGAGAACATGGGTATATGCCGCACCGACAGAAAACATGTTCAAGGCATCCTTATCAGAGGAAGCAAAAAGTCTGGAAGTCCGTGTGACAGACCGCTTCGGAAGAGTCTATTCAAAGAAAATCAACAGATAAAGACATGACTCCTTCAGCAAACAAAAGAATAATAACGGTCGACATTCTCAGAGGAATAACGATATTCGCCATGATCCTGTGCGCGAATATCGGATACTACTCTGACCTTCCTGCATGGATGTTTCATGGCCAGACTCCCCCACCTACATATGCCTTTAATCCGGATGTGCCTGGAATAACATGGGTTGACCTCGTGTTCCCGTTTTTCCTTTTTACTATGGGAGCGGCTTTTCCTCTTGCCATGCGCAAAAGGCTGGAGGGCGGGGCAAGCAGATGGGAAGTGACAGGAAGTCTGTTCAGAAGGTGGCTTACCTTGACCATTTTTGCAATAGTACTGGGGAATGCATATCAAATTGGAGCGAGTCCGCAACCGGAAATAATAAAAAACCTCTTCCGGATCGCATTATGGGGCGTAATGTTCATGTCTCTTGTCAGACTTAAGGACGAGAAGAAATGCCGCCTGGTAAACAACGCAGGCATATTCCTTCTTATTGTCATGGCAGTGATCGGAACAGATTACATGGGCTTGAAACTCAGCAGATGGAACAGCGACATCATCATCATGATTCTGGCGAACATCGCAATTTTCGGAGGACTGATATGGATGTTCACCAAAGACAGCATCCGTCTTCGCTGGCTCGTACTGTTCTTCATCATCGCTATAAAGGCGCTGAGTTCATACACCCCTCAAGTCCTCTCATGGATGCCGTCATCCGGATGCATCGGATGGTTCTTCAGTTGGGATTTCCTTCAATATCTCGTGATCGCCATTGCGGGATGCATTGCGGGTGACAAACTTCTTGACCATGCAAGATCGGGGGAAACCGTCAACATCGACGCATCCCATATTGCTGCAGGAACAATCGCCCTTGCAGCGATGCTGGTGCAGTTATGGGGACTCTTCACCAGACACATCACAGCAGATTTTGTCATCTCAGCAGCACTCTGCATAGCGTTCGTCATACTCACATACAGAAGACGCAACATCATGACATGGCTGGGGTATTTCGGTTTCGCATTCATGCTTGTCGGAATACTCTTCGACCCGATAGATGGAGGCATTACGAAAGACCATTGCAATCTGTCATACATGCTTACGACAACAGGAATGACTGCGCTCACTGGTTCATTCGTACTTGCTCTCGAACTGAAATGGAAGATAAAGGGACGTGGTCTCAGCGGATGCGGACAGAATCCGATGCTCGCCTACACAGTGACCAACTTCCTTACAGGTCCCATACTTACGATGTGCGGGATAACCGCATGGCTGGATACAATCAGCCTCGGTTCGCCGTTCTGGGGAGTTGTCAGAGGTCTGATCTTCACCCTGCTGATGGTAGCCGTCACCTGCTTCTTCACCCGAAAGAAACTTTTCTGGCGTAGTTAGTACGCAAAAAAAGACTGGCATGTCACCTATAACAAAATGCCAGTCAGTGCTTTTAATATGGTATATTACAATGTTTCGAGGATCTGCCAGATCTGATAGAGGCCGCGAGGGACATGGAAGCAACCCTTCCACTTGCCGCCCTTGAGGGTCAGGAGAACTTCTCCCCGACGGTTGAGATAGCCGTACCACTCAGGGTATTCCTGGTCCTTGAAGTGTTCCCACATGTAGTTATGGATCTTCTCAAACCACTCAAGGCACTTCTCGTTACCAGTAAGCTGATATGCCTTGATGAAGCAGATCGCTGACTCAAGGTGCACCCACCAGAGTTTCTGATCCCACTCAAGTTTCTGCATCGGAGCACCCTTGAGATCCCGGAAGTAGAAGATTCCGCCATATTCCTTGTCCCAGCCGAACTCGACCACGCTGAGAGCAATCTCTACACACTTTTCGATCAGAGCCTTGTCGTTTCTGCGAATACCGAGGTTCATCATGAACCAAAGAGCCTCAAGGTCATGGCCAGGATTGATCTCGCGTCCCTCGAAGCAGTCGATAGGGGTTCCGTCAGGAGAAACATTCTCGAGCATCACTCCGAGTTCAGGATAGTAGAAAACATTGAGAATCTCGCTGAGGCACTCGTCGATTGTAACGTCGAGCAGAGACTTGTCCGGAAGGATATTCTCCACCTCAAGAGCCATGTTGCAGATAATCATAGGAAGAGCAAAGCCCTTCATAGGACGAGTTCCGGGATATGACTTCTCCCAGCGTCCCTTAGGATCATTGCGACGGTCAAGAATCCTTTGGAAAGTCTTCAATGCAATCTCCTTGTATTCTTCGCTTCCTGTAGCCTCAGCCAACTGCGCGAAGGCCATGCATGCAAATGTATTCGAGAAGATGTTGTAAGGCTGGATGATAGGCTTTCCTTCCCTTGTCACAGAGAAATAGAAATCATAATTGCCGTCATGCGCATATTTCTTAAGGAACTCACCGCCCTGGATCGCGCAGTCAAGCCATTCCTGTTTCTTTTCAACCTTGTTGTACAACATAGCGAACATCCAGACTTCCCTGCCCTGGAGCCAGATGAACTTATCTGTGTCAAAGACACTGCCGTCACGGTCGAGACAACTGAAATATCCGCCATATTCGAGGTCCTGTGACTTCTCGAGCCAGAAAGGAAGCACATTGTTCAGCAGTTCATTTTTATATTGTTCTGCAAGTTTCTTGAAATCCATAATAATCATTAGTTTAAATCCATGCGAAGTTAAAAAATATTCTCCAATTATACCAATGTTTATAAAATAATTTCAAAACCAAGCACAACGATTCCTCTAGTTTTAAATTCAAAAATCATAAAAAACGGAAAAAAGACAAAGAAAAAGAAAAACCTGAAGTTGTTTTAGGGTAAAACAACGGGATATCTGCGACAGATGATAATTTTGCA
>CAZYCJ010000011.1:25783-44685 GCA_964645495.1 uncultured Muribaculaceae bacterium | reverse complement strand
AGGCCGGAAAGCAAGGCCACTGCTGCGGCCAGAATAAGATAAACCTTTTTCATGGCTTGGTGTCGTTATTATGTATCAGTTAATTCATCTTCAGATCGAGAGTGGCGAGATCAACGGTACCTGAGACGACCTTGAACTCAAGGTAGCATTCACCCTCAGGCACCTTGAGTCCGTCCACTTTCAGAATGCCGGAAGACGGTACCTGATGGCCGGATGTCTCGGGATATTCTCCGTTCACAGCAATCAGCACCTTGGCTCCCGCCCCTTTCACAGAGCATGTGGCTGTACATGTACCTGCTTTTTCTGCCGCAAAGGACCATCTGAGCCACTCCCCGCTCTCCAGTCCGGTGACCATGCCGTCAGAGGTCGAAGGAGCACGACGGTCACGGGTAAACCAGGCATAATGGTAGCCTCCATCATTGAAGTCGGAAGCAGCGACGGACAGGCCGTCGGATGAGAGCACAGGCGAGGTGTCGCCTTTCGCCTTACCCCAGTTGCGTACGACTTCCAGCGAACCGTCGGAACGGACGGTCAGGGGATCCACGCATACCGAGCGCAGTGTTCCGTGTCCCGAAAAGTTCGCCGTATGATAGAAGGCATACCAGCTGCCTTTGAATTTCACGATCGAGCCATGATTGGTCTCGACTCCCTGAGGGTACATGTAGACTCCCATGTCCTCCCATGATCCTGTCGGGCTGTCAGACACGGCATATCTCATCATGTTACCGCCCTTTGAGGGGCTGTGATTGTCAGAATGGGAAAGATAGTACCTTCCGTCGTATTTATGTACCCATGCCGCCTCATGGAAATCATGAAGGCCCTGCATCTGCACAGGATCGGTTTCAAGTCTGGTCCAGTCGTTCTTCCTCAACTTCGCGACATAGCACTTTCCACCGCCGCCGTTATAAAGATACGGCTGGCCGTCATCATCGATGAATATGCAAGGGTCGATCGCAGAGGCCATGCCCTTGACATGACCGACCACTGTGAACTCTTTATCCGGATAGCGGCTTACAGCAACGCCTATACGCCAAGTGCTGTTCCAGTTCTGAGTATTCTCAGGATGAGGAAAATAGAAATAATAGAGTTTGTCCTCAGGATTATATGCGCAGTCCGGAGCCCACATGAACCCTTCGCTGCCCCATCCGTCCTGCTTGCGCACAGTCGCGGCGTTCATGATCTCGCCATGGTCTGTCCATGTCTTCATGTCCTCGGTAGAGAATACATGATATCTGTCCATCCTGTCGCATCCTAGCGCAGGCTCCATATCATGGGAAGCATAGACATAGAGGACTTCCTTTCCGCCTACATTCCACACATGGGCGGAAGCGTCTGCGGTATAGAGATGGCCTGTGAGCCAACTGTTGTACATAGGAGACGGAAAATCCACAAAAAGCGGATTGGACATCGTCATCGTAAGAGGATATTCCACAGATGTGCCCATATCCTGAAGGTCACCTGTACGTCTGAACACAAAACGGTCCACATTTCCCGGAGTGTTTCCGCAATATCTGAGGACATGACGGCCTTTCGTGAGCATCACATCTTCAGCAGTCGCCATCTTTGTGAAATCCGACCAGTTACCCAAAGGCATCGGGATGCTTACAGTGGCGCCACGGCCATCCACCTCGAAACTGAAACTGCCTTCCGAACCGTCACCCTTTACGACATATGTGTCTATGGCGTATGCGCCATCTTCCTCAACCTCGATCGTATATGACATCCATTCTCCCGGCTGCACATCACCGATCATAAAACCGCCTGATGCGTTTCCGTCACCTCTGACATCGACCTTATGGGCTCCGCGATAAGATGCATCTGCATTCTTGTCGTCAGATTCATGATATGCCACACCTGAAGCCCCGGAATCAAAATCCTCAGCCTCCAGAGTGCCGGGAACAGTATGCGGACCATTATAGGCCTCGCCTTTGTATGCAGCACGGAAGGCCTCGGTATCATGACTCATTCCGTCATCATATTCATACGGTCCTTCAGGAAGTTCAAACTTCTCATCATCTGTCGGGATTTCCTCTTCAGGTTTCTCTATTGCAGGCGGTATAGAATCCTGATCCTTGCAGGAGAAATTTACTGAGAGAAGAATCCCTGCCAGAAGAAGGGTTGGCAGGGACAATTGTTTCATAACCACAAAATACTAAAGATTGTCTATTGAAGGAGGTACCGCATCATCCGAACTGCCCCAGGCCTTGTTTGGTGTACTGCCCATGACGAGTACAAGTTTTGCACCTTCCTTGATGTCATCATGACTGAACCAAGGCTTGTCCCAGACTTCACCGTTCAATGTCGCAGACTGAATGTACTTGTTCTCATCCGACACATTCTCGGCAACGATCTCGAAGACCTTTCCGTTGCTCATGACGATTCTGGAATTCTCGAAAAGAGGGCTTCCGATGTTGTATGAAGGCAGGCCCGGGGTCACAGGGTAGAAGCCCAATGAAGAGAATACGACAAAGGCTGTCATTCCGCCTCCATCCTCATCGCCCGGAACTCCCATCAGGTCATTTCTGAACCATGTCTTGAGCATCTGGCGTATACGCTTCTGAGTCTTCCATGGCTGTCCTGCATAATTGTAGAGATACGGCACATGCAGGGACGGCTCGTTCGCCATAGAGAACTGGCCGACGTTACCCGTGTGGTCAGGAAGCTGGGCGAAGAACTCGAACTTGCTCTTTCCCAGAGGCTCTGTGAAGGTGCGGTCGAGAT
This sequence comes from uncultured Muribaculaceae bacterium, assembly GCA_964645495.1. Classification (GTDB taxonomy): domain Bacteria; phylum Bacteroidota; class Bacteroidia; order Bacteroidales; family UBA932; genus Cryptobacteroides. The sequence goes on along the minus strand of CAZYCJ010000011.1, from coordinate 41,964 downwards.
TTTCGACGAACTTGTCCTTTCCGCCCATAAGGCTGATGAGATCCGCAACATTGTGAGGGACATCCCATCTGTAGACCCAGCCGTTGTTCTCGCCGTAGAATTCACGTGCTCCCATTCCGCCCGGCCATCTGTAGTCAAACGGCTCTATCCAGTTTCCGTCCTTGTCCTTAGGATGGAAGAACCCGGTCTCGGCATTGTAGAGGTTGCGGTAGTTGTGTGCACACTTCTGATAGTATGCCGTTTCCTTTTCAAGTCCCAATTTCGCCGCCAGGATCGACAAAGCCCACTGGTCATACGAAGTGCCGAGAGTCACTGCCACTGGCTGGCGTTTCTCGAAAGAATGGACATTAGGATCGTTTTCTTCTTCGCCTTCCTTCAGGGCAGGCACATAACCGTTCTCCTTGTAAAACTTGTCAAGCCATCCTGCAGGAGCACCGGACCACGGAGCGAGAGTCTTCTCCTCCATTCCCTTGCGGGCTGCCTCATAGGCCTTCTTGACATTCACCCTCAGTCCCTTCGCCACAGCATCAGCAAAAGTAACGACAGCATGATTCGAATTCATTCGGCGAGAATCGCCTGTCACCTCAGGGAAGGTAGGCATCCACATGTTGCCCATCTGCTCAGCCATCCTGAGATATGAAGAAAGGATGCTCTCCTCTATTCCTCTGTCCATAAGGACACGGAGCGGATGTGCCGCACGATAAGTGTCCCAGATCCAGTCGTCAGTATAGAAAGGCACACCGCCGTCTTCATGAACCTTGCCGTCGAAGGCACTGAAATATCTTCCGTCCTCGCTCATGCATATAGGACGTTCGAATGTGCGGTAATAAGATGTGTAGAAGACCGTCTTGTCATCTTCGCTTCCACCTTCCACCTTGATACGCTCAAGAGCGGCATTCCAGACCTTGCGTCCGGCAAGCGCGAGGGCTTCCACATCATACGAATCAAGTTCCCTGCGAAGGTTCTTCTCCGCCTGCTCCTCACTGATGAATGAGATTCCGTAGCGGACCCTCAGGGATGACGTGCCGTCAGCGAAACGGAGTGCGATGCACGAGTTCGGACCACGCTTTATTTCCTTGGAAAGGACCGGAACGGCCTCAGTCTCAAGATAGAGATAGACATTTGTATTGGGACTGAGTTTCTGATATCCGCTGACGCCTTTTCCGTTGAGCCTCATTTCGCCTCCACGGCTGTTCACAGAAAGCCATACCGGAGCATCAGGATCGCGATACTCGATCTCATAGATGGCTGACTGATGCGACAAGGCGTATCTTACACCCATATTATGGTCGTCGATATCGACCTTGAACGAATACGGGGTGAGTTTTTCATTGTCGTAAGTATATGCTGTTACAGGTTGCGGGGCATCACCCTGATATGGGGTGAGATTGAACGCAGAGCGTTCCCTGTGATTTGTCACGACCACAGGAAGGCCGTTGATTTTCTCCGATGTATAGTCCGACCTCTCAGGATAGACTCTGAGCATGCTGTTAGGAAGTTGTACGGTCGGGAATGTAGGTACGAGAAGGTGACTGATGTTGCCGATGTATGGGTTTACATAATCCACAGGCTCCTTCGAGCATGCATTTCCGTTGCAGCAGGCATCTTTGCGTGGCATGGTCTTCTGCAGAGGCTTTTCCTTGCGGAGCATCCTGGCTGCCTCGCCTGCAAGGAAGAGATAATGATCGGACGGTACGTCCTCGTCCATAGGGACGAACTCGCTGTTTTCTGCCGGCACAGGTACACGATGGGCACATTTGAAGATTGCAGTACCCTCGTCGATCTCATCGAACATGGCGATATATATCATCTCGGCACCGGAAGCGATGACATTGTGCAACTGTTTCCAGAAGAACGATCCGCTGTTGCGGTCGATCTGGACGCCACGGCCGTGGCGTATCATATTCTCCCAGGAGAACCCCGGGAAACAGAGAGGGGCGTAATCCACGCCGTTCGCAGCCGCCCATTTGATGTCGGCGTCAATGCGAGGCTGATAACGCGCATACGAACTTTCATTGTAACGCCCTACAAACCAAGGCATCACGATATCACAACGTCTGATGAGATCATGAAGGACGGGATCCTCCATGGTGTCACCGTCAAGAGTCCTCCACTGGGTAGGGACTCCAAGCATCACTGCAAAACCCATTTCCTTCAGGGCAGTGACGATCTTGTCCGCCTCCTTGTACCCGTACCTTCTGTTGTCATCGAAGCCGACTCCCCAGACTGTGACCAGAGGCTTTCCGTTGTGATAGAGATACGAAGGATTGGCATCGTGGTTGAAAAGCGAATGACGCTCCGAAAGTTCCTTTAGGTCAGATATCAGGACATCCTCGTCTCCCGGATGGATTCCGCTGAGGTCATACATCACGCAGATGGCACGCGAATGCCTGTTTGCAGATTCCATGGCCGAATCAAGCACCTTGTTGAAATGCTTCTTGCCACTCTTGTTCTTTATCTCGACCACAAAACGCTGCATGAACACACCGTCAAGTCCATACTCTTCCATCCAACGGAAATGAGTCTCGACCGTAGATGCGTCATACGAAGAAAATGTATAGGCAGGAGAACCGTCCTCGAAAACGAACTCTGTCTTGTAGAGTTTCTCATACTCGGACACATCCGGCCAGAGATCGACAGTACACGACCCCGGCTTGAATCCGTCATGTCCCTTGTAATGGTACCATCCACGGCGCGCACCGTCTTCAGGGGCATTGAACCAACCCTGATAGCCCGCCATTACAAGACCTTTATATGAATCGTATTTCCTGCCACCTTCATATGTCCTGGCCGAAAGGCCAAGGCAGCAAAGCAGAACACACGTCAGCAATGATATTCTCTTGCCCATACTCTTTTCCTCCGATTTCCGTTACTTGTGTTGCCGGACCAACTGAATGGTGCCGTCCTCGTTGTAGTAAAGTTTGTCCACGCAGATAGAGCGCAGATTGCCGTGACCTGAAAGATCCTTGTTGTGGTAGAATGCGAACCACTCGCCCTTATACTCCACGATCGAGCCATGGCTTGTGTCGCATCCTGTAGGCTCAAGATATACGCCCTTGTACTCCCAAGGACCATAAGGAGAATCACTGACAGCATAGTTCAGGCGGTTCTGCTGGCTTCCGTCGGGCATGATATGGTTGTCCGCATAAGACATGTAATACACACCGTTCCTCTTGTGAACCCAGGTAGCCTCATGGAAATCCTTGAGACCTTCCATAGGACGGAGAGGCTCAGCAAGTTCTGTCATGTTGTCCTTGAGTTTCGCTGCGACGCATCTTCCGCCACCGCCATAATAGAAGTAGGCCTGTCCGTCGTCATCGACAAAGACGCAAGGGTCGATCATGGCAAAGGTATCCTCACCGAGTTCAAGATAGCCCTGCACAGTGAAGTCAGCTGCAGGCTCCTTGCTGGTTGCTATGCCGACCTTCCATGTATTGTTCCAGTCATCACCGCTCGGATGAGGGAAGTAGAAATAGTAGGTGCCGTCCTTGTATGCGCAGTCAGGAGCCCACATGAAGCCGCCGTCCTTGCGTCCCCAAGGGACCTGTGAAGAGTGGAGTATCTCACCGTGGTCAACCCAGTTGACCATATCATCGGTTGAGAATACATGATAGCCGTCCATAAGGTCGCATCCGCGAGGCGGAGCCACGTCATGTGACGGATACACATACAATCGTCCGTCTTCCCAGACATGGGCAGATGGATCCGCCGTATAGATATGCGTCACGAACGGGTTCGGTCCCAGTTCGACCGGCTTCTGTGCATTCCTGCAACCTGCAACGGAAAGAACCGCCACAGATGCAAGTATCAATGTAATGTGTTTCATTTCGTGTCTAGTGTTTTAGTTATCTCTTTGGCTGGGAAGACTGAAGATCGATCTGACTGCGCAGCATCTTTCCTGCCTGTCCTGTAAGCCAGAGGTAGTGGTCGGTCGGAAGATCATCGTCTATACCCTCGAAGGTGATGGCAAGTTCCTTCTCCGACCTGCACCATCCTTCTGTCGGAGCCGGGTCCACAGGCTGCGAAGCCATGAACACAGTACTTGTCGTCGTGGCTGCGAAACCGCTCATGTTTGCATATGAAACCCTCTCGTTCTTAGGATTGTAGACTACATAGTAATCAATATCTGCAGCATTGCTTGGAACCTTGCTCTTGTTCATGCACTTGAAGATGGCTGTTCCCTCGTCGATCTCATCGAACATGGCGATATAGATGGACTCGCAGCCCCTCTTTATGCAGTTGTGGAGTTGGTGCCAGAAGAAATCTCCCTTGACGCGTGAGTTGCGTGTATAGTAAGGATGCATGTTAAGGTCTGATGATCCCGGATGGCAGTGAGGGACATAAAGCACGTCATTCTTCTTGCACCACTCGAGGTCCTTGCTGACCATACCTGCAAAACCGCCCTCGTTTCCACCGTTGTCATAGCCGTTTATGTCGCCGAAACGGCCCACATACCAAGGCATGATGGCATCCACATCCTTTATAAGTTTGTGAAGGCTCGTCTTGCCCGGAGTGTAGGTGTCTCCACCACCGGCACGCCAATATGTGGTTACTCCGAGCAGGATGCTCCATCCCTGTTCCTGAAGACCGTCCACCAGTTTCTGGATATCCTCGTTGGAGTAGTTTCTTTCAGTCGGATTGAAACCGACTCCCCAAAGTGCAAGCATCGGCTTTCCGTTCTCATGGATATAGTACTTCTGCACGGATGCATAGGTATCATAAAGAAATTTGGCATCGGCAAGAACCTTCTCATAACGGTTCGGATTGTATCCGCCGAGGTCATACATGACGCCGATGGCCCTCTGATACCGGTCAGAGCCCTTCATTGCGTTTGCAAGCACCTTGTCGAAGTGATCCTTTCCGTCAGGATTGTCGATGACCTCTCCTACGAAACGCTGCATCCATACTCCGTCGATTCCGTACTCCTTGAGCCATTTGAAATGCAGAAGCACCGTGGATTCGTCGTACGAACTGAACACCTGGGCTACGGAACCGTCGGCAAATCTGAAGTCAGTGTCATACTTCACCTCATATTCGGTCATGTCAGGCCACATGTCGATACTGTTGCGGAGCACTCCGGGCTTGAACATGTCGTTCTCACGGTAGTGGTACCACTCAGTATTCTTATGGTCGGCATGCGAGCAGCCGTCTCCCGGCGCTCCGAACCATCCCTGATAGCCGGCCATCACAAGGCCCTTGTAGGTCGTATAAGGCTCACCGTCCTTATGGACAGGCACCTCGGCACGAGGATCTTCGACAGGAGTCTCATCCTTTGGAGTATCCTCGATTGCAGGGGGGATGTCGTCTTCCGGCTTCGTACATGAGAGGCATGCGGTAAGCGTCGCAGCCGTCATCAATATGCTAATGTGTTTCAGTGTCATGAAAGATGGATCAGTTTTTTAAAGCCGGGAGCGTCAACCTCCGCTCCCGGCAGACCAACATATTATTAACCTATTACCAACACGTTCCTACTGCGGAACCTCGACCTTGACGATCTCGGTATAGTTGTACTTTTCGAAGGTATCCTTGACTCTGGCTCCCATTCTCACGAAGTAGGTGTAACCTGGCTTCACGAGAAGTTTGAACTCATAGACTTCGCTCTTTCCGTCGTCAAGTTTCTTGAGTTTGTCCCAAGTCGAGTTGATGTTCTTCTTATACGCATCGATGGTCGAATAGTATCCGATGCAGTTGCCTGCACCGCAGAACTGCTCGAGACTGAGGAAAGGACGGATGTCCTGGATTCTTGGAAGACCCTCGGTGACAGGAGCATCGATACGGCACGAAACCTTGAGGGAATCTGCAGCAACGAGTTCTGCCTTGAAGTCAAAGAGTTTCAGATACGGAGTCACCTCGAAATTCTGAGTCACCTTTCCGCCGATTCCTACACGGATGGTATCAGCAGGCCACCATGCACCCTCCGGAACCACATCGTAGGTTCCCTTGAAGAGTTTGGTGTTGTTGAAGGTACCGTCCTGCTTCACAGGTATGTCCTGCTGGCCGGGATTCGTGCTGTAACTCTTCTCCCAAATGCGGATCCTGCATTCACCCTGGTCGGCAAGAAGGTTCTCACCGGTGGTCGAATCTATGACACGGCCGGTGAAATGCGAGTCAGGACCGTCAAAGTTGTCAATTTCCATGCACGAAGACACGAAGAGTGCCGCAGCGCAGACAAACAGACTATAAAATATCTTTTTCATACTGACAAGATTTATCTATTAATAACCGTCATTTCTGATGATGTTCGGGTTCTTGCTGATCTCGCCGCCCGGCATCTGCTCGTAGTACCACTTCTTGTCGAAGGTAACCTTGCGACCTTCCTTGTTGACCTCATTGAGGTAGATCCACTTGTCTTCGCTCATCACATAGTAAGGGAGAAGCGCATGGGTATACATTCCGTCCTGGAACATGATGTCAGCGACTCTCCAACGACGGAGGTCAAAGATACGATGGTTCTCGAAGCAAAGTTCGCGTGCACGCTCGTCGCGGATGTACTGGAGATTCTCGTCGATAGGGAATCCATAGACCTCTGTTCCGAGATCTGCAGGAGCGGCAGCCATCTCATGCTTGGACGCACCTGCACGTGCGCGGAGTTCGTTCACATGCTCGAATGCTTCTTTCTTGAGATTCTCGTCACCACGGATGAGTCCGAGTTCGTAAGCAGCCTCAGCCCAGTTGCAGAGGATCTCGCCGTAACGGAAGACTTTCCAACTCTGAGAACTTCCGAAAAGGACGCGGTCAGCAGGATTGATGTTAGGGTCTACATATTTGCGGATGAATGTACCCATATAGGTATAACCCTCGTCACCGACACCTTCTGCAAGACCATGTGCTCCTGAAACCCGTACTGTCTGTCCGTTGATCTCCTTTGACTGGAGCGGCTGAGCCATTCTGTGACGATACTGATCGGTGTATGCATTCACACTACCTGCCACCTCCTCAGTTCCGTCTGCGGCAGTTCCGGGATACTCAGAGTAAACACCGGCCTGAACATCGATCACAGTACCTGATACAGATTCGGTCATACCTGTGAAGAAGAAGTTCGCGCGGCATCTTGCCTCCATCTGTCCGTTGTTCCAGATCTCTGCAGGGTCACCGAAACGTACAGGATTACCGTTCTCGTCAGTCACTGCAGGAAGTTCATAGAGACTGATAAGTTCCCAAGAAGGCTGGATGGCAGCACCTACATTACTTGAAAGGTTGGTTCCGAGAGGGAGAACCATCGAATCCCAGCAGTGGAAGAGGTTTGTATTCCATGGAGTGGTGGTCTTAGGACCATACTGCTTGATGAAGATATCCTCGGTAGCGCTGTTCTCGCCAAGGAAAACATCGATATAATTCTTCTCCTTGTCAGAACCGTCCAGAAGTTTGAATCCTGCGTCCTTGAGGAACTTGCAGGCGTCGTATGCATACTGGAAGAACTCCTCGGCATATTCATCCGACATGGTCATGAGACCTGCATCCACAGCCTGGCCCGTTGTGGCGATGTACTGGCTGTACTTGGCGATAGAACCTGCATAGAGCATCGCACGGCTCATAAGGGCTGCCGCCGCATATCTGTTTGCACGTCCGAGTTCCGCCTTTGAAGCAGATGCGTTCTCCATCGCGAACTTGAGGTCTTCATAGATGAACTTCCAACTGTCATATTCAGTGCTTCTTGGAAGTTGGAGTTCCTCGGACGGAGCCTTAGGATCCATCACCTTGTCCACGAGAGGGACACCGCCGTAACGCTTCACGATACCGAAATAGTAGAATGCACGGAGGAAATGAGCCTCACCAAGAAGTGCATTGTACTCTTCTTCCTTATAGTTGTCCTTATAGTTAGGAAGTTGTTCGATCATGTTGTTGATGTCGCGGATACGGTCATATGGCCAATATCCCCAGCTGTCACCGTATGAAAGTGCTCGACCGCACGCTTCGCCTGAAGCACTTGCAGCACTTGACTTCTGAGCCTGCCACTGGTTTCCGCCGTGCCAGCCTCCTGAATATACTGTACCATATCCTCTCTGATCTCCGTTCTGGCCATAGTTGAAGTCCTCGATCGGAAGATCCTGATATGCAAGAGCAAGATATTTCTTGACTCCGTTGTCAGACGACAGCAGGACATTCTCGTAGATGAGTCCCTTAGGCTCGAGATCCAGAGTCTGGCATGAGAGAGCCATGAGTCCCAACGCTATCGCTGCGATTGTATATTTGAATGTCTTCATGTCCGTTAGAATTTAATTGTTGCACCAAAGTTGAACACTCTGTTGACAGGATAGTTGTAGAAAGCAACGGATGAGTTACTTGCTCCACCTGCTGTTCCAGGTCTCTCAGGGTCAATGTTCTTCAGACCGGAGAAGGTCAGGAGGTTGTATGCATTGACATAGAGACGGAGGTTCTGGATCTTTGCCTTCTTCATCCACTTCCTTGGGAAGGTATAACCGACTTCAAGAGTCTTGAGACGCACATATGAAGTGTTCTTGATACCTGTCTCCCAACTGTTGAAACTGTGTGAGGTGGCAGGATAAAGTCCCTCTACCCACACTGTATTAGGGTTCCATGGATCATCTGTAGGACTTGCAGTATGCCATCTGTCCTTATAGATATTGAGGGCTGCTCCACCGTTGAACGGTCCCACTTCAGTGAAGACTTCATCGTATGAACTGTAGACGCCTGCCGAACCCTGGAAGTTTGCAGAGAGGTCGACACCCTTCCACTCAAGGCCCAAGGTAAGACCATAGTTGAACACAGGAAGGTTGTAAGTTGCGACAGGATGAGAGTCGTCACCGTTGATCACGCCGTCACCGTTCCAGTCTTCGTACCAATAGTCACCAGGGAGAGTTCCCTGACCTGTAGGAGTCTCGCTGTAGCGGATCTCATCCCATGAAGAGAATCTTCCGCCTTCTTCGACTGACATCCAGATATCCTTGTTACGTCCTGAAGCACCTGTATCACGCCACTCTGCCATAGAGTTGTCGTAGGTACCTTTGAGACGGTATCCGTAACGGCTCTTTGCTGCAGAGATCTGTCCGTTCACCCAATAAGTGAAGTCGTTGATTCTGTTACGATGTCCGAGTGAGATTTCCCAGCCGAAGGTCATGTCGCTTTCGATGTTCTCGAGAGGGAGAGATGCACCGACGATGTCAGGAACCACTGCAGATGAAGTGGCGAAGAGTCCTGTACGGTCACGACGGAAGAGTTCGAAAGTACCTGTGAGTTTTCCTCTCCAGAAGTCCATGTCGAGACCGACGTTATAGGTTGTGGCTGTATACCAGGTCAGGTTCGGATTCGGAATCGATGTAGCGGATACACCGGCCATATATTTACCGTTGAAGAAATATCCGATCTGATCTTTGTTGATGTTGTACGCAACCACGGTCTGAGGATATGTACTTGCACCGCCGTCGTCTCCCATCACACCATATGATGCACGGAGCTTGAGGTTGCTGATGAAGTCGACATTATCCTTGATCCAAGGTTCCTCGCTGATGCGCCATCCCGCAGAGACTGCAGGGAAGAAGCCCCAACGCGATTCCTTAGGGAATGATGAAGATGCATCTGCACGGAACGAAAGGTCGATCATGTACTTGCCCTTGTAGTCATAGTTGGCACGTCCCACGAAGGCACGGCGGCTCTTGTCGCCTGCTCCTGACATAGAACCCACCTGCTCGTCATCTTCACCGTAGATGAGATACTGGCCGTCAAGAAGCATCACTCTCTGAGCGTAGAAGTTGTCCCATGAGTTGTACTGTTCCTCATAGAGAGCCATGGCGCTGACGCTATGGTCACCGAACTTGTTCGCATAGTTGATTGACAACTGCATCACGGTACCGTAGTTAGGGTCAGTGCTGCGTCTGAGATAACTGTCACTGTTACGGACGAAAGTCTCAAGTTCATCACTTGCCGTACGATTGTAGAGGTTATATGTCCTCTTGTACTCGGTGTTGTTGGTGGTATAGTAGTCGTAACTGTAGAATCCCTTCACATTGAGTCCCTTCACACCAGGGATATCATATTGGAGAGTGAGGGAACCGTTGAGATTCTGTCTCTTCTCCTGGCGATAACCTGTGAGGTCGCTGTCGATAGCGGCAACAGGGTTCTCGCTCTCGAGCATTTCAGAAGACCAGGCAGGATAGTTATGATCACCATCCACATAAGCATCAGCAGTAGGCTTGTATGTCCAAGCCTTTTTATAAACAGCCCAAATGTCTGTGAAAGGCTGGTTCTTCTCGTCCATGTAACCGCTCAACTGCACCACAGCCTTGAGTCTCTCGGTGATCTTCACGTCCACGTTGCTGCGGAAGTTCCATCTGTTATAGTTGAGTGAACCGCTCTTGTAGGCACCCATCTGGTCCATGTAACCGAGGTTGAAGAAGTAACTTACACGGTCGTTTCCACCGTTCAGGCTGACATTATACTGCGACTGCGGAACTGTATCGTTGAAGAGTTCTTCGGTCCAGTTGGTACCCTTGTTGCCTGTCGCACTGTATGCGAAGATCTGCTCCCAGGTATATTTAGGGGTGACGCTGTTGAGATAAGCGGCATCGCCCCAGCGGTTTCTTTCCTTCTCGTTCATGAGGAGCATATGGTCTGTAGCAGAAGCAGTCTCAGGAATATAGAGGAATGACTGGATACCGTAGTTTGCTGAGAAAGTGATGTCGAACTTGCCTTCGCCGTCAGCACCATGCTTTGTGGTCACGAGGATGACACCGTTTGCAGCACGCACACCATAGATGGCTGCAGATGCGTCCTTGAGGACTGAAACGGACTCGATCTCGTTGGCGTCCATACGTGAGAAGTATGCCTGGTCACGAGGAATACCGTCCACAACGATGAGAGGAGTGCCTCCCATGCCTCGGATATCGATGGCATTGTCGAACTCACCAGGCTGGGCACTTCTCTGAGAGATACGTACGCCAGGGATCTTACCGGTGAGCATGTTCACAACATTCTCGTTCTTAGTCACGGCCATTTCTGTGTTGGTGACAGCAGAAACCGCTCCTGTGAGAGTCGCCTTCTTCTGCACACCGTATCCGACAACGACTGTCTCTTCAAGAAGTTCACTGTCAGGATAGAGGACAACCTTCAGCGATGTCGAAGAAGCCTTCACCTTGGCATCCTCGAAACCGATGAAAGAAACGACCAGAGTCTCATCGGCGGCAACCTCAATGGCGAAGTTACCGTCGAGATCGGTGCTGACACCACGGGTAGTGCCCGACACCATAACGCTTGCTCCCGCAACAGGCTCACCGGTGTCGTCAGCGACAGTACCCTTGACGGTACGCTGCTGAGCCGACAGAGGCAGTGCCATGAGCACGCAGGCCAGCGCAAGCATCATCATTTTCAAATATTGTTTCATGGTCTGAATTTCTGTTAATGAATTGTCTTGCATCCGGTGTGCGCCTATCTGCGCACACCGTTAAAGAAACAAGTGATTAGAGTCTTGAAGGCATTGTAGCACCTGCTGGAGCAACGCGACGGTTGAAGAACAACATACCGCACTGGTCAGAACCTGCACCATGGAACGGATAGACACCATAAGCATATTCATATCCACCGTCGAATGCAATACGGAGTCCGTAACCGGTATACGACTCTGAAGTTTTGAGGACACCTGACTCATCAAGAGTAATGCCCCACTGCTTGCAGTTGTCATACCATGTAGAAGCATTGTAGATGTACTCATTATACTGTCCCATCCACATATCGATATCATAACCCTCTGCGCCTGAGAATGCCTTTCCATCATCAGCGATATACTTTCCGTCCTCAGTTGCAAGAGCCTCCGGAACGTAGATCGCAAAACCACGGTAGAACCAATAGATTCCGCGGCATCCCTTTGCGTATGTCTTGGCAATATCACCAAGAACGAGCTTGCCGTCAGTAAGCTGGAGAACAACATCTTCATTAGCAGTTACAACCTCATAAGAAGCGAACTTGGTGAACCAGTCATCTGAGCTTCCATGCCTGATAGTGATGTCAGTCTCCCAGTTAGCGAATGTCTTGACAATATCGATTTCGTTGACGCCAAGTTCAAGAGCTTTTTCACGGCCACCCCATTCAGCCTCGAAGTTTCCGTTTCTGCCACCCTGGAATGCCTCTTCCAGACCTGCAAGTTCGTCTACGATGACAACATATACCTTACCCTTGATCACATCGTTTGCAGTAACGTAAACAAGGAAACCAGGTCTTTCTGTGTTCTCATTGAAAGCAGTACCAGGACGTGAAGCCCATGCGAATGTACCGTCTTCCTTCACACTCTGTGCAAGAAGTGCGGAGAGCTCCTGAGCCTTTCCACCTGGCTGATTTGCATTAGGAGCGGCCTGGAACTTAGCACCTTCAGGAAGTTCAGAGAAGAATGCCTTGAGGTCTACGTTATCCTCGAGAAGAGCAGAACCCTTGACTGTCATCGCAAGGAAGCCCTCTGCTGCATCTGAAGCGTACTCAGCCTTTACTGTTACTCCGCCGAGTTCCTCAGTATTGAATGAGAAGTCAGCAGCAACCTCCACTGTGAATGCATCAGAAGTTATGGTTGTACCGCCTGAGGTCATTGAAACCACGACAACATATGACTTGCCTGCCTCAACTCCGAGACCCTTGAGAGAAATGACAACATAACCATTCTCTGCTGCAGCACCTTCCACCTTGATAAGAGAACTTGCGCGTGTCTTGAGTTCCTCTGCAACTGCAATGTCGAATGTAGCATTGGCAACGTCAACTGCAGGCGTTGCAAGGAATCTTACCTTGGCACCGTCGTTTCCGAGAACGACCTTTCCGTCAGTGTATTCAGGTACATATACAAGAGAGTTCACAGATGCTCCTGTCGGGATAGTGTAAGATTCGCCGTCAACAGTAATGGTGAAGTCGCCCTCACCCTGAGTTACTGTAACTGCTGATCCGCCGCCGGCGCCACCGCCTGTAGCAGCATTGATCACGACTGTCTCACCGTTGCTGAGAACGAAAGTCCAGTTACCTTTGGCATCCTGGGTCGCACTTGTGATGGATGCTCCTGTCATGAGAGCCTTGCCGAGTTGGGCCTTGATTTCAGAGATATAGCCCTCAAGGACTGTAACCCTGCTCGAAAGGTCTTCATACTGATTGTCGCATGAAACGAAAGTTCCTGCTGAAAGAACAACTGCGCCGCATAAAAGCGCGCTGAAGAATTGCTTTTTCATAATAGTAGTGTTTAATTATGTTTGGATAATTGGTGATTTCTCGCCATCATTAACGTTACAAAGTAACGCGCGACACCTTAATAACGGCTTAAATCACCATTAATTTACCTATAAAAATAAACGAAAATGTATTATTTAATCCATATTTTTCTGAAAAACCACCCGTGATCCTTCACTGATGACGCGGACTGACTTTCCGCCCGGGGTCCTCAACTTGAAATCCGCACTCCATCCATCAGGAAGGGCAGGCAGGATCATCTCCTGACCGTTGATGCAGTTGAGAAGCATGTACTGCATGGTCAGGGCGATGACACCACCATTGTCAAGATCAGGAGTGTAGTCGCTTCCCGGTCTCCAGAATGCAGGGAAACGGATTTCCTTATCCACAGCATTCAGTTTCCTCATCAGATATCTGCGTGCATCTTCAGCATTTCCGAGAAGGGCGGCCTGGATGGCATCTTGAGACCAGCAGGTCGGAGCATCGAACACCCTTGCTTCGTAAGTCTTCTGTGCCACCTCAATATCAGGCAGGCCAAGACCATAGAGCCTGAACGGGAAGACCGTATACAGTTCAGGATTCTCGAAATTACGTCCTGTACCGTATTCATATGCAGGAAGTATCTTTCCGTCAGAGACAGGGATATCGGGTACGGCGTCGGCGCAAGCCTTCCACTCGGCCTTAAGTTCATCACAGACAAGGCCCTCCGGAAGACCGGCAAGTCCTGAAAGTGTATATTTCAGGCCTGCTATATAATCGACAGGATTCAGACAGTCCCAGAACTGTTCGAGGGAATTGGCAGGAATGAAACTGAACTTCCTGTCTATCATAGGCCAATGCTCCTTGAAGAAGCGGATGGTCTGGGTAGCGAACGGCACGACATAGTCTCTGACAAAAGCCTCGTCCTCCGTATAATCGTAATATTCGAGCATCAGGGCCAGCATTTCGAGGGCTCCGGAATAATGATATCTGATCCAACGGGTCTGGGAGGCCTTTCCGTCCTTGTTGTCCCATCCCCAGTCGTCCTGGATGAACATTCCGAAGAAATTCAGGGTCTCAGGGAAGAAGGCGCCTCCGTGTCCGTAGTATTTCTGCGTCACATCCATCTGCAGAGGCATCATGTCCATATACATGTCGAACCACGGCTTGAGAAGATCGAAATCGCCTGAAACGACGAGAGGCCGGTAATACAGACGGCAGTTCTGATGCCAGTATCCGGGTCCCCATCTGCGGTAGTCGGCATCGTTGCCGAGATAATCGAAAGTGAGGGTACCGCCGTTGAACTTGACCGGATACGCTCCCCTGCTCTGGCAGGCCATCATATAACGCTGCAGGAGATAGCCCTCGGTAGCCCTGCGTGCATCATCGTCACCTGTCATGAAGATCCAACTCCTGTTCCAGAAATTCCTCCACCATTGTACATGAGCCTTCTCAGCAGCCTTCCTGTCAGAATTCCTGACCTTACGGGCCACATCAGTCACCTCCAGTTTCCACTGGTCCAAGGTCGGAGTCTGAGCAGTATATGCCACTATATCGACAGCAAACGACTTTGCAGGAGCCTCGCTGACAAGAGACAGGCCGTCTTCCGACGGCTTCATTCCTGTGCCTGACATGGCGGCACCGAAAGTCCTGTCCATATACGGGTCAGGATACTTTGAGATGAACTCCTCTGCATTCTGGCGCTCCATGATCAGAGGATAGAGAGAAGTCCCGTTCCTATGGGCCCATATCACGCTTTCATTATCCTCAAGAACAATATCAGCACTCTCGAAAGGCTTCATCGGACTGCCGGTCACACCTCTGAAACTGTCGCCGAGCGGATGGCCTCCGTGAGGAAGGGTGAAGTCCTTTTCCCTCATCAGTTCAGACTCGCAGGTCACGGACATCTTCCTGTCGGCACGGATATCAAGACGCACTGCAGGATTGTCGGCATCCACCCATATCTTAAGGTCACACTTCAAATCATTCGATCGGGCCGATATTTTCAGAGTACCGTCAGCGAGGACAAGGGTCTGCACATAAGACTCCGTCCCCTCGAATGGGTTCGGACTCATCTTCACACGCACCCTGCCCACCTTCAGAAGCCTTGTGGACTCCGCCCAGGCATCGGACTTTCCGATATAGAGAATCAGGTCTCCATCCTTTTCAGCCCATGCATTGACGGTGATGTCACCGTTTCCGAGAGGCATAGATTCCAAAGACCCCGTGGTGCTCAGGGTCGTCCAGGACACATCATATCCTCCAAGTTTCTTGAGAACATCGGCAGGAAGGCCGTCTGCAGGCTTCGCAGATGATGCGAAGCCCGTCACGACAGCACAAAAAATAACCAATAACAACCGTTTCATATCAACTTTATAACTTTATCTTTATTTCCGATCCATCATAGTCCACACGAACATCATATCTTTCATTGTCAAGTCCCAGTCCCGCATTTTCACCGACAAGGACGACACGGAAGCAACGCTTTCCGATCATCTCAGGGAACCCTCCCTCGCGGGCATGGACGGTAAGTTCATGGCGTTTGTCGTTCCAGAAATCAAACCGCTGTCCTTCAGGAAGATAAACCTCTCTTTTATCATCAGAAGTCACGACAGGAGCCACAAGGAAGAAGACGATATCTGAGATTGATGAACTTTTCCTGAACATCGAAGGCCCAGTATCCGCGCTCTCCGAACCGGAAGATCTCGCGAGGAGTGTTGCTTCCGTGAGAACGCATCATGCCTGTGAACACAGCAAACTGCATCCAGAGGAGTCATGATGACAGAAGGGGAAAACTTCCGAGGCATCTGTTCCGTCTGATACTTTGACACCCTGACAATCCGGTCCGACAGACATGTCACTTCGTTCGACTGTCACGCCGTCATGGTCCGCCTTGAAGCCACGCGACGTCCGTTCCTTTTCTCCGGCTGCTCCATCAAGGCAGCACAGCAGAAACACCAATACCGAAAAGATAGTTCTTACGTTCATTTTTCCTTTTTTATTGTAAAGATACATCGACTTTATTAACCCGCGCATTAAAAAACAATTAA